>JAMLIO010000005.1 GCA_023954155.1 Pseudobdellovibrionaceae bacterium
TAACCTCAAGCCAAAGAGGAGTTGCGCCAGAGTGCGCTGTATTGCGTTATTTGTTTGGTCATGGATAGATGGAGACTCACAAATCAGCTAATTTACGCTCTCTTCTTGACTTTAAGTGTAACAGACCAAAAAATTAAGGAGAGTGTGCAGGAGGGAGCCTTGGATCAAAGCAATATTGATTGGATCAAAGATCTAGTTCGTGGCGAACAGCAAATGGAAGAAGCGGGTGTGATTGATTTTTCACCTGCATTTGACCCTGCAAACATTCTGCTTAAAGGAACGGTTGAGTTCTTACAAAGCCTAAAGGCCCAATTCATTCGCAATGCCACGATTTTTAATCAACTTAAGAACACCAATCTTGGACAAATCAAGATTTATGGAATTTCAAAAACTCACTCTGATTTCATGCTCTTTAGAAATGGATATAAACTTATTTTTTCTATGAGCGAGCCAGGTAAAATCGTCATTCAATTCCATCACCTTGCTACCCCTTTTATGGGCGAACAGTCTAAAGAGGGCGGACCAATGACAGCTCACAGCGTGATCGAAGCCCAATGGGGAGCCTTCGGCGAATTGATCTGGACCAACAAATCCAAACCCATAAATTCTCAATACCTAGTGCGCTACTACCTAAAACACTTCGTCCACAACAGCACAAAGTAAAGAATAACAGTCTCAAACAAGATTGAGCACTTCGCTCACTGAGCGCATTTCCTCATTGGGGTGGGATTGGGTTTTATATTTAGGTTTTTGGATATGTATGGTCGAAATGCGAGTTCGGCTTGGCATGATTTTGCGAATGCAAAATCATGCCAAACCGAACTCGCATTTCGACCATACACAATGAAAAAATAAATTCCCAAACTAAATCTGTAAATTACGGACGAGCTTGGTGGACATCCTGAAGTCTTATGGGCTGTGTACCTATGAACCGAACCTATGAACCAGTGTAGTTGTAGAGGCAGGAGCCTTTAATCTTGTCGCCCCAAGAACAAAATCTATCTTGTGGAACACCTGTGCAGCCCCATGTGGAGGCACCCACTTGCGGCCAGGTGTGATACAGAATTTCTCTGGCGCGTGCGTTTGTATTTTGGCAGCTTTCTCCAGGCATTTTATATTTACAGCCCTGTCCTTCCATTATGAAGTAATTAAAGGAGTTGCCGTTAGTACATGTAGGCCAATTTTTTCTGGTATTGCGTCCTGACTCTGTCAGTTTAAAAAAACCAGGTGGAGTGGCGTGGCTTCCTGAGACGTTACCTATCCCGCCTGATCCTCCTCCAGTAGGGAACATGTCAGCAACTTTGGCATCACCATTGGTTCCGCATGTTGAGATATCAATAATGGCAGTACGGATATTGGATGAGCCTCTTGAGGCATCGCTGACAATGGCATATTTATTGGGCCCACAACTTGGGTTTTTCTTTACGTAGTCACACATCTGTTTGATGGCCTTTTTCATGGCTTCATCTGGACTGAGATTGCTGTAGCTGGTGACTGAACCTAAGGGAATTCCACCACTAAGTTGCCCGTTGCCGCCTCCAGAGCCTCCTAAGGTTCCGTTCATATTGATCGGTGGGATTTGCATTTGTGAAAGGGCACAGAATAAACAAAATTCAGCTTCAGTCGGATCTTTAGGAGCAGTTTCCATTTCAGGGGTAGGAGTTGTGGGCAGTGAGACATAGGGGCCAAGATACTGTTGACGGTTAATGCGGTCCATTTCTAAGTTGGAGTAATCTTGAGTCGCAAAGCTTAGGGCGTCTTGGCTGCTTCCGTTACCTTTCACAGAGCCATAATCTGGAATAGTTTCTTTTGCAGTTTCTGTAGAGTGTGAAACTTTAGGTTTATCCGCGACAGTTCCTGTTTTTGTGGGAACTGATTTTGAGTTTTGCGCATGCGCAGATATTGCCAAAGCACTAGCAACATACGCACAAAAAATAAAGATTAAGGTATGTCTCACAATTAAACATATCGGCCAATAAAGCTGAGACCTTGATATGTGACAAAGGCCAAAGCGTAGGCAAGTAACAAATACCCCACGAGCGCAGCATAAGCCCATGATTTCTTTGAGGTTTCCTTGTGCAACGTTCCCACTGTACTTGCGCATTGTAGGGCCACTGCAAAAAAGATCAAAAGCCCAAATCCTGCGGCAGGACTTAAGTCATTCAAAGTCAGTTGCTGAACCAGCTCGTCCACATCGTCAGATTGAAATCCGTAAAGTAAACCTAGGGTGCTGACAAAGACTTCGCGTGCAAGAAAAGACATCAAGATCGCCACCCCATGAATCCAATTTAAACCCAAAGGAGTAAACACAGGTTCAATGGCTTTCCCGATCTGCACCATATAAGACTCCGAAAATCCATTTTCACCTGCGGGGAAGTAACTTAAAAACCAAATCGCTAAATTCACCATAAAGATAATAGGCCCTGCGTTTCGAATGAAAGACCATGTGGTTTGTAAGCCCTTTAAAATCACTTCTTTAACGCCTGGAAGTCTGTACGGGGGAAGCTCCATCACAAAAAAACGATTCATCTTTTCTTGAGCCCCAGTTTTAATGCGGGCAAAGGTATCAATCAAAGTGCTCACCAGTAGAGCCATAAAGATTCCAAAGAAATACATGCAGAAAAAAGCCAAACCTTGTAATCCCATTAGCCCAAAAAAGATAGTGTGATCAGGGACAAGAACTTTGATAAGTAAAGCGTACACAGGAATACGTGCAGAACAAGAAGTCAGTGGCACAGTCAAGATAGTGAGATTTCTAATCCATGGGCTTTCAATCGTGCGTGCAGCATAGATGGCAGGAATGGCGCAAGCATGTCCTGTCATATAAGGAATAAAACTTTTGCCACTTAAACCAAAGAAACTAAAAAACTTGTGACAGATCACTGTGGCTCTGGCCATGTAACCGCTTTTTTCTAATAAACCAACTATGGTAGTAAGAATAAAAATTTGAGGAGTAAAAACCAAAAAGGCTCCAAATCCAGCAAAGATTGCGTTTTCAGTAAAGGACTTTAAAAAAGGGGATGTGATAGAGCCTGCCACCAGAGCACCCAAGCTGCTGATCACACCTTCTAGAATATCCATAATTGGCGTGGCCCAGGTAAAGATAGACTGAAAGATAATGAATGTTAAAAATAAAAAAAACACAGATCCCAGAAAAGGAGAAAGAAGAAAGCTGTCAGCTTTAATTTGTAAACCTAAAGTCTCTTCTGTTTTGCCTTTTAAAATTTGTCCTAAGATATTTTTTTGCAACTCAGAAACTGAGGTCGAAGGGGACCAAGTGGTTTGTGGCGTATTCCAAACACGGTCACTAAAATAAGTTTTGATTTCTGAGAGCCCTTGCCCTGTTCTTGCCGAGGTCAAAAACACAGGAACTCCTAGTAATTGACTTAACTTTTTCTCGTCAATAAGAATGTTATTTTTACTGGCCTCATCTGCCATGTTGATAGATAGAATTAAGGGTTTTAAATTTGTGCGGGCAAATTCAATTACGTTGAGGATAAAAGGGAATTGGCTTTGAAGTTTTAAAGATTCCACGACAAGACATATCAAATCATCAGGAGCACTTTGTTTAAGAGTTTCAATAGTCACTGTTTCATCTTCTGTATGAGCTTGAAGAGAATAAACTCCAGGTAAATCCACAATTTGAGTTTGTAAGTCTAACGAAGTGCTGGCCCGCTTTACAGTCGCACCAGAAAAGTTAGCCACCTTTTGGTTTTGACCCGTGATCTTATTAAATAAATAAGTTTTCCCCACATTAGGACGTCCAATCAAATAAATATGATTCATAGATTACGCCCCTTTTTGCAAAAAATAAGAAGATCTGCGGTCTGAGCGCAAATGTAACATAAGGTTTTAAGTTTAAGACTGTGGCCCATCTTCATCCTCTGTGGGTTCAATCAAAATCAGTTCTGCGATCTCTTGGCTAAGTGATAAGACTTGGTCTGACACTTGATACACTTTGGGGCCCTTAAAGGCTGTGTTTTGTAAACATGTGATCTGCGCTTGAGGCATCAGCCCTAGAGTGAAGAGCCGTTGCGTTTCTGCATGACTTTTCACTTCACGGATGTGAGCCGTGTGTAGGGGTTTAAGATCCCAGAGCGTGAGCAAAATGACCTCCTGTGACAAAACCTATATGTCTTAAATTTTAAGACTAAATTCAATGATTTAAGTGTTTTTCAAACTTATTGAAAGTCACTTGAGAGTCAAAGTTATGATAGAGGTGCCGCCAACATAACGGTGCGTCATTGGCTGAGGTTTTTGCCCCAAAGGGTCGAAACTGGGGATAAAAACCACTATAAGTAAAACCTTATGGATATTCTTAAAAAATATATGAGTCATGACAATAGCGTGGTGTTCTCTTTTGTGGATGCCACAATGGCGGTGAATGAATCTTTAAAACGTGTGGGATGCTTGCCTCCTGCGGGTATTCATTTGGGGCAAGCTTTGCTCTCCTGTCTTTTGATGCAGTCAATTTATGGCGAGAAACAAAAGAACAAACTCAGCATGCAATGGTCTGTGGATGGTTCATTTGGGAATCTGTTTGTCGATATGAATGACAATGGGGGGATCAGAGGAACGATCACTCATCCGCAATTTTTTGGTGGTAAACTCAACGAATCTTTAGGTGAAGGAGTTTTACAAGTGATCCGTGAGGGTGCCAGTGTGAATCAAGCTCACAAACACACGGGAATTGTGGACTCAAGAGGGGATGTGGTTTCAGACACGTTAGGGTATTTACAACAATCAGAGCAACGACAATGCGCCATGAATGTCTGGATTCAGTTTGACACCGACAGTGATGAGTTAAGACTTAAAGCTGCATGGGGATATCTGGTTGAGCTTCTGCCCATGGATGATGCCTTTAAGCGCGATATGATTGCTATGTTTTGGGAAGAGAAGTTTAAGGAGCTTGGAAATATGTCCAAGTGGAACATTGACTCGAATGACCCCACGACAAGTATGGCTCAGATCACTTTGGGAACTTTTGGTAAGGAAGTGTCTCAGAAAAAAGTATTTTTTGAATGCACGTGCAACGAAGAAAGAGCCCAGCGCGCTTTAGTTTTTGCCAACCAAAAAGATCAAGACCACCATCAGGATCAAGCGCAAGTGACTTGTGAGTACTGTGGGCAAGTTTATGATATCGAGTTAGACAAACAAGCATGAGTGACGAGAATTTAGCATTTCAAGGTGTTGAAAAAGTTGTAGGTCAAAAGACCTATGACCGTATGACTTCTAAGATCCTCCTTGTTGTGGGCTTAGGGGGAGTAGGGTCATGGGCAGTGGAGTCTTTGGCTCGAAGTGGATTTCGCAAATTGGTTTTGATGGACTTAGATGACATCTGTGTGTCGAACACCAACAGACAGATTCACACTCTACAAAGCACCGTGGGTAAATCCAAAGTGGAAGTGCTTAAAGAAAGGGTGCTTGCTATTAACCCTGCCTGTGAAGTGGAAGCGGTGGCTGATTTTTTACAAAAAGACAATGTTAAAGAGTATTTGGAAAAGTATCGACCTGATATGATTCTAGATGCGATTGATAGCCTAGGCGTGAAGTGTGCTTTAGCGGCTACAGCCAGAGAGATGAAGATTCCTTTATTGGTTTCGGGATCAGCAGGAGGAAAACTTCTGGCTTCGGAATTAAAAGTCAGTGATTTGGCCACCACCTACGAAGACGATCTATTGCACCAAATGCGCAAACGACTGCGACAAAAACATGGTTTCCCGCGTGGGAAACGCAAATTCAAGATCACCTGCGTGTTCTCTGCTGAATCCAAATCTGTGTGTGAAGTGCCTAAAGGGGAATCCAGTGGACGCTTAGACTGTCAGACAGGATTGGGCAGTTTATGTCATGTGACTGCCAGTATGGGAATGCTTCTGACCCAGCAAGTGATCTTACATTTTATGAAGGAGTTAGAGGAGTGATTCCTTATGTGGACTTTCACACTCATGATCTTTCCTGGGATGAGACGATCTTTCGATTAAATAGTTTAAGTTTAAATGATTTTAAAAAAAACATTTCCGTTTCTCATTTGAAAAACATGTCTGATCTGAAAAATCCTTTTACGGTGGGTATACACCCTTGGGATGTTGATGTGGTGGACCTTAACCATTGCGATGAATTGCTGTCAGAGATGTTAAATCATAAATTGTGTGTAGGTTTAGGTGAAATAGGTTTGGATAAAGCGCGTTCTCAAAACTATCAGCGACAACTTGATGTTTTTGTTGCTCAAGTTCGAAGAGCTAAAGACTTAGGTGTTTCGTGGTTAGTTCTGCATTGTGTGCGAACCCAGAATGACATTTTAAAAGTTCTTAAAGATGAGAACTTTAAAGGGCGGGCTATATTTCATGATTACAATGGCAGTGTTGAAGAAGGAAAACGTCTGTTAGACTTGGGGCATGTGGTCAGTTTGGGCTCTAAGATTTTAAACCCTAAGACCAAAGCTCATCAGTGGCTCCTGCACAGGCTTTTAAGTTCATCACAGATTCCATGGGGGCAGTTTTTTTTAGAAACAGATGACAGCTCTATTTCAATTGTGGACTTGTATGAGGGGCTATCCCAGTGGACGCAGCTTCCTATGGATGAACTTAAAACCCAGTTTTTTACACATTTGCCCACGGAATTTTGCAAGTGACAGCTTAGGCTTGTTTTTTGAGGTCAAACCGACTAAGTTTGAACCACTTAAATTATGGGAGAGTGTGTATGAAAAAGACTTTTTTAGTAGCCATGTATTGTATTTCAAGCCTTCTATTTGGGGCAGGAGTAGCACAAGCGCAAACCTCAGTAGAACGTCTAGTGACTATGGGTGGACTTTCTGAAGCCTTTTTAAATGCTCCACTTCCTAAGGTTTATAATGTAGGTGAGGCACATTGGAATTATGCGGGTGCGGTGGGCGCAGGAGATGCGGCTTACGAAACTTTGCTTAATGAAGGTTTGGGTTTTTATCACGTGTTTCACTATATTGATGCGACGAGAGCCTTTTACCAAGCTATGCTTTTGCAACCCAACGCCACTTTGCCAAGACTAGGTCTTGCTATCAGTGTTTTAAAACTTGCAGGCGACCAAAATGCAGCTTTGACGGCGTATAAAGAGTACCAAAATGCTCAACGTCTTATGCTTGCTAACGGTGGCACTGTGGAAGAAAAGTTTTGGGTGCAGTTTTTTGGTGTGTACCTAGAAAATTTATTGGGTGTGGACTTTTCGCTTCCTTCAAAAGAGCGCATTCAAGATATTTATGCGGGTTACACTTTAAAGAACACAGACGTTGAGTATCTCGTATTAGGTGCAAACATGCTGTCTGATCTTAATGTGATTTCATTAAATGATTTAAAAACAAACTACACGAAAGCAATTTCTCTAAATCCTAAACATGTGGGCGCTCTTCATTATATGACTCACGTTGCAGAGGCTTTAGACGAAAAGAAAGACGCTTTAGAGTATGGACGTCTAGCGGCTCTTTACTCTCCAGAGTCTTCTCATATTCAACACATGTATGGGCATAACCTTCCTATTTTTGGAAATTGGTTAGAAGCTTCTGCGCAATTTGTAATTGCTGATGATCTTCACCAAACATGGGCTGCGGATAATAATGTGCCTTTGACTTATGACTGGCACTACACTCACAACTTATTTTTGTGGGGTTATGCTCAGATTGGTGCAGGTCTTGATATGGATAAAGCCTTACAAACCTTAGTGATGTCTTGTCAGACTGAAGTTCATCATTGCATGACGACGTTCTATGCTGTGGTGGCCTACGGGGATGTGACTAAAGCTAAAGAGATGATCCAAGTTTTAAACAGCAACAACCAAGTTGCTCAGGCCGACTTGTTCCAACAGACTTTATACTGGCTGGGTCTTGAAGCTGGAGACGCTTCTGGATTGCAAGCCACTTACTCTAGCCCTCGCGCTAACTTTATGTATATTGTGAACGAAATGCTTCAAGGTCGCGATATTCCTGACACTTTGGCCGTTCAGGTGCAAAATGCCTTGATGGCTCAATTGACTCGTGCGGGGTTTGATTCTTGGTCACAGGTTCTTCCTATGGCCTTGCTGTTAAGAGGGACAGCACAAAAAGTAGGCAATGCTAAGGTGCTTAATGTTATAGATACTGTGTTCCAACAGATCAATTTTCGACCACAAAAATAACACAAAACTTGGGTTGATTTCAAAGACAGCTCCTTTACACTAAATAGGCATGTGTAAAGGAGTACCAACTATGAAAAAAATGTTTTTTATCTGCTGTTTGTTGGCCATGCCATTTTCGGTTTGGGCCCAAGGCGATGCGGCGACCACTGAGGAAAGCGCGGCAACACACAATCATGAATCTGCTGCTCAGGCTGAAGAGCCTGTGACTGATGAAGCGGACCAAAAGCCCAACTTCCCTGATTTAGCAGGAACAGTAAGCAAAAAAGTGGTGTGCAAGCTGAACAATGATGAGCGTGAGATCTCTATCGTTCAAGACCCTGAAGGTCCATCTAGTGTCGTTTATAAGAAAAACGGCGAAGAGAAGACCATCGCTTATGCTAAAAATGATGGCAGTTATGTGGAAAGAGTGGCTGAAAAGATTCAGACTAACCTTGAAGCGGCAAGTTTCACTTGCGAAACTGCAGAATAATACTTAATACTAAAACCACCTTAAGATGACGATCTGTTCTTCTTAGTGTCGGACTGTGGCGCAGCCTGGTAGCGCGCAACCTTGGGGTGGTTGAGGTCGCTGGTTCGAATCCAGTCAGTCCGACCAGTTTTACAAAGATTTTAAAATTCAGATGATGATCTCCATAGAAGTAGCCACGCCCCTCCTGGGCTCTGCCAGCATTTGCCCCTTTGGGGCAAAACACATCCGTTTGCTGGAGGACTACTTCTATGGAGATCATCATCTGAATTTTAAAATCTTTGTACAAATAACGTCTTAAGGTGCTTGAGTTTTGGTTCATTACAAAGGGTCAGGATATTCTTGGCCCTTTTTAGCCTTTAGATATTCCACAAAGACTTTCTAGTGTTAACTCTTGTCTTTCGCTGTTAATTCATCTATGACGCTTACTAAATTAGAGAGAAAAGGAAAAGATATGAAATATATTTTAATAACAGTTGGATTATTATTATTTAGTTTTAGTGCAATGGCAGAAAATCGCACTTATGGTCAAGTTTGGTTAACGGGTCTGGCTCGTAATTCATGGCACTTGAACTCTCCAGGATTAGAGAACGCCATGGTTTGTAATGTGAATGGGCCTGATGGGTTTTTAACAATCCGTGCTTGTGCTGATACCTCATGTGCTTCAAAGCGTAAGCTAGAGCGCTTAGCCATTGTGGTTGTGGATACAAGTCAACGTTATGGTAGTTGGGTTCGCGTTGTAGATGCTTACAGATCTGTAGATAAATACGGTAGACCACTAAGTAAGGTTAAAAATCTTACCGTTCAGGGTTGGGCTCACGACGGTTACCTTTGCGATTTTATTTTTTAGTTTTAAATTACTGTTTTTTAT
Source organism: Pseudobdellovibrionaceae bacterium (assembly GCA_023954155.1). Classification (NCBI taxonomy): domain Bacteria; kingdom Pseudomonadati; phylum Bdellovibrionota; class Bdellovibrionia; order Bdellovibrionales; family Pseudobdellovibrionaceae; species Pseudobdellovibrionaceae bacterium. The sequence continues at coordinate 9,480 of JAMLIO010000005.1, forward strand.
AGAAGGAATGCGGACCATTATAGACCATCAACTTAGTGAATTTTTTAAATAATAGGACTATACTTTAGGATTCTCGAAATGGTTCTGCAACAATCTGAAACCTATCTTCGTATACAATATAGCCAGGTCTTTGGGTTTTGATGACTTCTACTTGATAGCCGTGTCGTTCAATGATGTCTTTGAGTTCATAGAGTCGTTTGACAATCTCATTTGCATCGGACTTTATCCAACTAATACCTTGAGTATTTTTGTCGCCAATATTTTTCTTGCGACTAAATTTCTTTGCTGCTGGAAGATGTGTTTCTAACCAAAATAAGGATTTTTTAATTTCATTTAATTCATATTCAGGTGCTTGGTCTAAACGTAAAATATCATAGGCGATTGAAAAAATACCTTTCTCTCTGCCGCTTCTATGGTCAATTTCACCTACGACAAATCTTAAGAACATATCATCCTTACTAGTCATAATGCGGTTCCAATAACCCAATCAGGCGGCTGCAGATGGTGCTGTAGCCGTTGTCGTTGGGGTGGATGTCATCAAACATGTATTCTGATTTTTTCCATAGGTCTTTAAAGGCGTCGTCGATAAAAAGCACGCCTTCCTCTTTGGCGATGTCTTTGATCTGTCGGAATCTTTTAACATCTATAAATTTACCCATAAAAAAACTTTGTGGGGGATTGAGTCCTAGGTACAGAACAAGACTGCCTTCTTCAGTGAAGCTTTTAAAAATTTTGCGCATGTTGTTCAATGTGGTTTCAGAAGCATTACGACGTAAGATGTCGTTCCCACCTAAGCTGACAAAAACCATTGAGGGTTTAAGTTGTGTCACTTGATTTATGCGTCCTACAACATCTGAACTGGTGGCCCCATTTTGCCCCATATTGATCACTGTCTTTCCATATACATTGCGGAAGCAGCCTGTAAATGTTTTTTCTTCTGATGTGGCTCCATGTCCATAAGCCAAACTGTCACCAAAGACCACAATGGGACCTTCGTTGTAAGAGTGAGAGTTTTTAATTTTGGGAGTGGAGTTTTTAAACAAACCACATCCCGTGAGCGAAAGATATATCAGGGTCATAAAGAGCGCCTGTGTGAATCTAAGAGTCATGTTCTTTCTTTCATCACTTCACAATAATAAGACCACCCAGCATCTGTTGCATAGCACAGCCAAAGATGACTTCCCCTTTTTGGGTAGGCTTAAGTGTGACAGTGACAGTTTCATTTAAGGGCAGTGGCTTTTGAATATCCATAGAAGGAACCGTGATGTCTTTGGCGCAAGTGGCTTTGACCTTTCTGGTGATCTTTAGTGTCAGCTCTTCGCCTGCTTTGGTTTCAATTCGTGCAGGTTCAAATCCTTTTTTAGTGACTTTCACCTTCACGGTTTTCGCCCAAGCAGCAGGACCTAGGATCATAAGAATAAGAGCGAGTATGGCAGCTTTCATAATGTTCTCCTTCAATTTTATTAGTGTAGTTTATGATTTTATTTTTCTCAATCTAGTTAAAAATTTTCTTCTGCTGTGTGTTCTGAGTTTGCGTTTAACAGACTTCTTTCTTTCCAAAGGGCAAAAATAGCAGGGTAGACTAAAAGTTCGAGAAGAAAAGAGGTCAAGATTCCTCCCACCATGGGGGCGGCCATTCTTTTCATCACATCAGCTCCACTACTGGCTGAGCTTGCAAACATAATGGGAAGCAGAGCTATAAATGTTGTGAGCACGGTCATCATTTTAGGACGAATGCGTTTGACGGCTCCTTCGTGTATGGCTTCTTTTAAGTCGGCAAAAGAATTTAACATCCCCTCAGACTTTCGTTTTTCGTAGGACAAATCCAGATACAGCAGCATATAGATTGCCGTTTCTGCGTCCACACCTAAGAGGGCAATCAGCCCCACCCACACGGCAATGCTCATGTTGTATCCCAAAAGATATAACAGCCACACAGCCCCTATGGCAGAAAAAGGAATGGCCAGTAAAACAATCGCTGTTTTGACTCCTGATCCTGTATTCATGTAGATCAATATTAAAATTAGCAACAGAGTGATGGGAAGCACCACTTTAAGTTTGTCCCTGACCCGTTCCATGTTTTGGTATTGTCCACTCCAACTGATGGAATGCCCCACGGGTAAATCTAAATGTTCATCTATAAATTTCTTGGCTTGCTGAACATAATCCCCAACGTTTGTGTCTTGGATGTCTACATACACATAACTTGTCAAAAGACCATTATCATTTCGGATCATTCCTGGTCCGTTTAAGATTTCTATAGTGGCTACTTCAGACAAAGGAACCTGGTACCCTTTGGGGGAATCCAGAAGAATTCTCTTAATGTCTTCTTTGTCTTGTCTAAAAGCTCTGGCGTAACGAACATTGACAGAGTAGCGTTCTCGTCCGTGCAACGTGGTCGTGACGTTTTGTCCTCCAAGAGCTGTGGCCAGTGTGGACTGAGCTTGAGCCACGGAGATTCCATGTCTTGCTAAAGCTTCTCGATTAAAATTAAAATCAAAAAAGAATTCACCAGTCACGCGTTCAGCAAAAACACTTCGTGTGCCTTGAACCTGGGGAAGAAGTCTTTCGATTTCTAGACCTATGTGGTCGATCTGCTTTAGATCACCTCCTGAAATTTTAATTCCAATGGGAGTTCTGATGCCCGTGGTGAGCATATCCGTGCGCCCCTTAATGGGTGAAGTCCATGCGTTGGTGACTCCAGGGAAGTGCATCTTTTGATTCATTTCTGAAATCAACTCTTCCCAACTCATATAACTGGGAGTGATCCACCTAAAAGGTACTTGTAAAACATGAGGCAAAAAAGAATACCAGCGATCTTGTGTGCGCCACTGTCTTTGGTCTTTAAGCACAATCACAGTTTCCATCATAGAAAGAGGAGCGGGATCAGTGGCGGTGCTGGCGCGTCCTGCTTTGCCGTGCACGCTTAAAACTTCAGGAAAGCTTTTTAAAATCTCGTCTTGCTTTTGTAGAAGTTTTTGCGCCTCAGTGACAGAGATTCCTGGCATTGTGGTAGGCATATAAAGAATGGTGCCTTCGTTTAAGGGCGGCATAAACTCCGAACCCAATTTAAAATAAATAGGTAAAGTTGTTAAGATCATAAGAAGAGCCACGCTAACAACTTTCTTTCGATGATCCACCATCATATCTACTAAGGGACCGTAGACTTTAAAAAGATAACGACTGATGGGATGCTCTTCTTCGCTTTTGACTTTGGGATTAAAAATAAAGTTAAGCGTTTGGGTCCACCATGTAGGACCTTTTTTAAACTCTCGGCTTTGAGATAAGATCATCAGCAATGCAGGCACCAGTGTGATAGAGAGTATAGCGGCAATCAGCATCGCAAGAGTTTTGGTGTAGGCCAGAGGTTTAAATAGCCGTCCTTCTTGATCTTCAAGAACAAAGATAGGTAAAAAGGACACTGCAATCACTAACAGAGAGTAAAAACTTGCAGGTCCGACTTCTTTGATTGCCAAAAGAATCACGTGTTCCATGGAGGTTTGGGATTTTGAAGTGCGCCACTCCTCTAATTTTTTATGACAGTTTTCCACGACCACAATGGCGGCATCCACCATGGCCCCGATGGCAATGGCAATTCCTCCCAGAGACATGATGTTGGCAGAAACTCCCATCAGGTACATCAGAATGAATGAGATCACCACAGCCGTAGGTAAACTGATGATGGGAATCAGAGCACTGGGGATATGAAGTAAAAAGATAAAAATGATAAGAGCCACAACCAGCATCTCAAGAATCAGTTCATGAGTCAGAGTTTGAATGGATCGTTCGATTAAATCTTTACGATTGTAGGTTTCTACAATTTCCACCCCTTCTGGTAGCGAATTTTTAAGTTCTTTAAGTTTGGTTTCTATTCTTTGTATCACTTGACTGGCGTTTTCTCCAAAGCGCATGACCACAATGCCACCCACGGTGTCTCCCATACCGTCAAGATCACCCACTCCTCGGCGCATTTCAGGACCTTGCGAAACCCTAGCCACGTTTTTGACATAAATAGGCACTCCATTTTTATTGGCACCGATGACAATGTTTTCTAAGTCTTGTCTGGTTTTGGCGTAGCCTCTAAGGCGTACCATGTATTCAATGCCAGAAAATTCAAGAACTCGGGCTCCTGCTTCGGAGTTTCCTTGTTGAATGGCCTCGCTGACTTTAGAAAGGGGAATGCCAAAAGCTCTGAGTGATTCGGGGTGAACGTCGACTTGAAACTGTTTTTGAAACCCTCCAAACGCTGCGACTTCAGACACACCAGGAAGGGCTTGCAGTTGGTAACGTAAAAACCAATCTTGGTAAGACCGAAGATCAGCTAAACTGTGTTTGCCAGAAGTGTCTTTAAGGGCATACTGATACACCCAACCTACACCTGTGGCGTCAGGACCAAGTTCTGTTTGTGAACCTTCAGGAAGTTGAGGTGTGAGAGTGGAAAGGTATTCTAGCACCCTTGAGCGTGCCCAATACATATCAGTCCCATCTTCAAAAATCACATAGACATAAGATGCACCAAAAGTAGAAAGCCCTCTGATGTCTTTCACCTTAGGAACTCCTAATAGACTAGTGACTATAGGATAAGTGATTTGATCTTCCACAATGTCGGGACTCACATCCCATGTCGAGTACACGATCACTTGTGTGTCAGATAAATCTGGCAGGGCATCAATAGGAAGACGCTTCATGCTCATCCATCCCGCTATGGCTGCCAAGGTCACAGCAAGCAGAGTGATCCATTTGTTTTTCACACAATATTCAATAGTTTTTAAAATCATAACTTTGTCCTTTGCAGTGTAACCTTGCCCTTAAGGTTTAAGGATGAGCTGGCTAAGCGTTGTGGAATCATTTTGTAAATCATAAATTCATCCTAAGAAGTGGTCAGTGGTCGTGCTCTTGTGATGGACTTGATCCGTCTTGAATCACTGACCTTAAACGCGATTCGGAGTCCATTAAAAATTGGGCGCCAACAACCACAAGGTCTCCTTCTTTAATGTCTCCCACTAAAGCGGCATCCGTGGAGGTCTCTAAGAGAACTTGAACTTTTTTAGGTTCAAATCGTCCTTCCCCTTTTTTAACAAAGACAAAGGCGTCCACTCCTGTATCAAGGATGGACTCAAGAGGCACAGAGAGATGTTCACCCAAAGGAGCCAGTATGGTGACGTTCACATAGGATTCAGGTCGAATAGCAGGATCACTTTTAAGCAATTCAATTCTGACTTTAGCTGTACGAGTTTCGGGATTGATCACTCGGTCTACAGAGGTGACCTTACCAGGCAGAAACTTTTCTTGTAAAAATCCAGCTGTAATCTGTGTGGCTTGTCCTACTTTTATATAAGGAAGATCAATTTCAAAAATGTCGGCATAGACAATATTGTCTTGTCCTCCGACCAGTAAACTTTCTGACTGTGAGCCTCTTCGAGTCAGTGCATTGATGTGCTCTTCAGAAAGTCCCAAGACCCTAAGCCTGATCTTTGAAGAGTTGATCATCTGTTGGGTGTTAGATTTCACCTCAGCTAGAGGAGAGTTTTGTACTCGCTTCCATTGTTTTAAGGCCTCTAGGTATTCGCTTTGTGCAGTGTAAAGTTCAGGGTCAAAAGCAATGCGCCCTGGAGCTTTAATGGACTTAAAAAGATTTTTCTTTTGCGCCTTTTCAACCTTAACGCCAATCATCTGTTGTTTATCTAAAGAAAGCCTAACAGGAGCACGACCTTGCGGGGTGTGAGGTTTGACCTGAGTGTTCTGTTCGCCCTCACTCTCACCTTCGTAGTCTTCATCTTCATCCATTTCACTTGCTAAGACCAAATCCATGCCGCAGATAGGGCAAGTGCTCATGGTGTTTGAAGTGATGTGAGGGTGCATGGGACAAATGTATTTTTCATGTTCGGCAGAAGTGTGGTGGTGAGTATGATTGTGGGAGGAACGTTGTTTTTGTGTCCACCATAACCCAAGGCCAATCAGCAGGGCGAATATCACAGCAAATATTAAGATTTTATTTTTCATAAGAGACCCCTTTGGTTGTGGCAAGGTTAGAAACTTCAAAGCCCATTAGACTTTCAAGCTGACTGAGAGCTGTGACGTACAGGCTTAAGGATTTATAGTATCCAGTTTGTACTCGATACAAAGAGCGTTCACTGTCTAGCAAATCTAAAAAAGATGTTTTGTTGGCTTGGTAGGCTAGACGACTGGAGTTGTAAGTGCTTTGAGCTTGAGGAAGCAGACTGGTTTGATAGACTTTCAAAGTCTTCAGTCCTGTTTTGACTTTTCCCAGTAAATCCAAAACTTCAGCAGAAAGTTTTAAATTTAAGTCTTTAAGTTTATGCTCTTGTGCAAGCTTTTGGGATTTGGCGGCCTGGACATTAGAGTTCTGATTCCAAAACCAAAGTGGAATGCTGACCCCCACACCAAACATACTGCGATCCATGGCATTTCCCTTGATTCTGTGTTGATACTGGAGTTGAAAATCAGGCGCATACTCCCACTGTGCTAAGCGTGAACGAATTTGAGTTTCTTCAAGTTTAAAACTTGCAGCTTGTAATGTGGGGGAATGTGAAGTGAGAAGGTCTTCTAACTTTTCTTTTTCATTTTGCACTCTGTTTTCGTAAAACTCTGGAGGTGCTAATTCTTTAGAGGCCAGTTGAAGAGGCGTCCATGCTGTATCGTTAATGGCGGCGTAAAGCTTAGCCTGAAGGGCCTCTTCTTCTTGTCTTAGGCGGATCATCTCAAGTTCCAGTTGAGTCAACTCAAAGTGAGCCTTCATAGAATCTGATCGTGCCGTTTTTCCTGCTGCGTACTTTTTTTCTGCCACACGAGCGAACTCTCTGACGGATTCCATATTGGCTTTTGTGAGCAGAATTTCTTTTTGTGTGGAGTACAGCGAATAATATAAAACAGAAATTTGGCTGCGCACTCGCAAACGTGCTTCGGTTAAAAGTGCAGAAGCACTTTTGGACACTGCCTTTTGCGCCTTGGAGCTGAGAAAATATTTATTAGGAAATCGCACCTGTTGCGATACAGTCAGATACTGTGACCAGCTTCCGTTTTGGTCATTCATGGATAGGCCCACCATGGGAGAGTCTAATCCCGAAGCGGCTGTGATGAAGGCCTCTTGAGCTTTGGCTTCAAATTCAAAACTTTTCACCTCAGGGCTTTTTTCATAAGCCATAAGAACCAAGTCATGTAGAGATTTGAATTCTCCACTGCGCGCTTGGGTGGCCATAGGCAAGAACACGATGAGAGTTGCGATCATAAGACATCGCATAGTATTTCTCCTTAAGAAAGAGTGAAACTCTAAACTTCAGACATAAACCAATGATGTATGGAGAAATATCAAGAAACGCGTAGGCGTTTTAGAACAATGTAAAGCCCCAGTTTGGAAGTGGGGAGAAGCCAAAAATCCAGATCGGAAGGATGAGGCTCTGTCAGATTCGAGGCAAGGCTCCAATTTAAATCTTGAGGAGCAAGTGCTCCTTGGAAGTCATCCTGAGATGAAGACGTAGACGAGAATGCCAAAGCTTTAGATGTAAAAGTCAGCGCACTTAAACAATGAGTCTCATTGCAATGATGAGAGTTTTTTTGTTCTTCTTCATCGTGACTGGCCATACCCTCACAGCAAGAGTGGTCGGCTTCTTCATCCATCTGTGGGTGTTCGGCTTGGGTTGGTAGACAGTCCACAACGCACTGCCCAGCATTGACTTGAAAAGCCAGAAAAGAAAGCCCAAACAGTATGGAAAAGAAAGTCTTCATTCTCATATTATCCTACATTCTTTTCGGCTATTTCAAGGGATATCTTAAGATTCCTCGTGGTTCAGAGGCAAATTGCTCTATGAGTGCTAATCTTTGTTGTATCATTAAAGGATCAAGCCCTTGATCTACCATAGATTGTTCTGCGCGCAGAAGGTCAATGATCATAAAAGGGTTATTGGGCGTGACCGTGTTGGTGACAAAATTTTCTGGAGTGGTGGAAGTCATAACAGAGGTGTTTTTAAATAAAAAAGCACAAGTAAATTCGGTTGTGATTTCGCAGTCGATGGTGTCAATAATGTCTGCGGATGTGGTCCATTGATTGTTGATCTTTTTGAGTGTGAACTCGTTAAAAACTCCTGTCATATCTTGAGGCAGTCTGACTTCGATCTCATCGGTTCTTAACAGATCTTTGCTGTATTTGATACGTGCGACAAACTGATTTACGGCTTGTAAAGCAGGGTCTTCAGAAGGAATTTCATAAACGCCTTCTCGGGTCTTTGCACAGGCAAAGGAGTTTAAAGACGATAACGTAAAAACTGTAAGAACGGCGGTAGATATGGCGGCAAACATCAGAGTGGGAAAAGGCTTTTGCTTTGTGTGCATAGGACACCCCTTTTTCTCACTATATCAATATTTTAGGGGCAGATGTCAAAGCTCAAACTCGTAAAAATCAGCCAGTAAGGCTTAAATTGCAGATCGCGTTTCTATAGACGGTAGTATTCTGTGGCACGGCCTTTTCCTAGGCGCTTTAAATATCCTAGGTCGCATAGTTTCTTTAAGTCCCTTAAGGCCGTCATTTTGGTCACCTTCCAGTGTTTGGCGTAAGTTTCTACGTTCACCGTCGTAGAGTCCTTAAGATTTAAAAATTGAATTTGTCGCAGATTCAGGTCCATCTCTAAAAGCGGGAGTGTGGGGTCAGATGCTGAGGTGAGAGGTTGAAGTGATGGAGCCGAAGCCGCAGTACGAGTCGGTGCCAAAGAAGCCGACGAGTGAGACGATGTAGCGGCAGAAGAAGCAGCATGAGGCATCTTCAAAAAAGTAGAAGCGTGAGATTGGGCTAAGGTAGATAGAGTCTGAGGTGCGGCTTGGATAAACTGGATTTCTACATCAGATAAAAGTTGATAATTTGTGTCGTCGTTGATGATCCAGTGACTCATGGGTTCTAGTGCCACTCTCAGACGGGTGAGAGCAGTATAAACTAAAGAGTCGTGACGTAAAGGATCGTAATGGTAGCCCCAAACCTTTTCGATCAGATGCTGTTTGTCACAAGGTGAAGAGAGTTCATGAAGCATACGAATCAGAGTTTTTGAAAGTTTAGTCGTGCTGTGATAAATCTCATCTGAAGAGATGAGCAGAAGTTGTGTGTGATGAATGAGAATATAATTTTTTTGCTCTGAAAGTTTTAAAGCTTTAAAAAGCAAATGGTAAGCCTTAAGGTCTAAAATCTTATCCAGAGTTTGAGGGCCACAATGGAATTGAATTTCGTCCAAAAGATCACCCATAGAGTCTTGTCCATGGATAAAAGTTCCTCTCTGTCCTAAATCCCTTAAGTGACTGCGGGTGTTTTGGTAAGAGTCAATATTTGTGCGTAAGGATGTGATCTGTTCTGATATGTGTTGGTAGGGCAATTCTAAAAGTTTTAGAATTTTAAATTCCAGTTGCAACAAAGACAGGATCAGTTTTTTGTCCACAAAGGGATTAAGATTACTTCTAATGGTATTGATAAAGGCTAAGGCTTCGTGGGGCTGGCCTTTATGCAAGAGCAGTCGGGCTAAAAATAAATTAGACTCAGCAATCAGACGCAAATTCTGTGAGCTGTAAATAAAATGAAAGTTCTGCGTTAAATAGTTGTGCGCTTTTTTATACTGTCCCAGGAAAAAATATATTTTTGCCGTTGCAAGGCATAGCCCAATACGAGAAACGGCATCAATATGAGGTGAGTTTTGGGCGTTCAGCAGTACAGAGATATTTTTTATAAAATCCACCGAGTGTTCGCATTGAAATTTTAAGAGTGCAAACTCGATGGGCTGACCAAAGGCTTTGAGATGTGGATGAACTTTTGAAACCTGTAAGGCCTTTTCTAAATGTTTGAAGCCTGCGTTGATTTCACCAAGATGGAACGCATTATAGCCTTGAATTTCTAAATTAAGAATTTCTAAAAATGCAGCCTCCCTGGGTTCTTTTAAAAGATAAAAGTAAGCCTTCTTGGCTAAGGCTTGGCTCTTTTTATGTTTGGAAAAGAAGTAGGCAAAAAAGCTCAGCCCTTGAAAGACAAAGTAGGTGTTAAAATTAGTCAGCTGGTGGGTTTTTGAAAGTATAAGGTTGCTTTTAAAAAACTTCTGACTGGCTTTATACTCTGACGTGGATGTGAAACTTAATCCCATGTGAAAATGGGCTAAGATCTTTTGCTCTAAATCCATTTCATGAACATGGGCCTTATATAAAGTGCGCAGTTTTTCGTGTTCTCCTAAAAAAAACAAAGCCCCCATTTTATACCCCACAATGCGTGAATCATTGGGAAGGGCCGAGAGCTCTTCAAATTGGGAGTTCAAATACAGTCTTTGGGCCTTCTTAAGCATGACCTAAGGCTAACATGGAGCTTTAAAAATCACAACAAATCACCACATTTTTGCTTAAAGGTGTTTGTGGTCAAAGCAGCTAAAGAGAGGGACTCTAAGAATGTCAGGCAGATGTCGGCTTGGCACTACAATGCGGAGGGAGAAGGACACGTCCATTCCCGCATTTTATGGCCAGCTTTAACTTGTCGCTACGTAAGGTAAGGCGTTCTAAGTCAGGGGGACCTAAAGATGAGAGTTAAGACAGTAAGGTTTTTAGTATTCAGTCTCATGCTGGTGGGACTTTGTGCCTGTGATTATATGGAACTTCAAAACCCTCAAGGAGGACGTCCAGGTGGTGGTGGCAGACCTGATGATCTTAATGCTCAGTGTACACCCTCAGATGAAATGCCAAGTGGAAACGGAATTCCCGAAGACGCCATCACCTATGAGACGGTGAAGGCGCAAGTCTTTGATGCGCGTTGTGTGTCCTGTCACTCTTCGGGGCGTCCTTCTGGGGGAGTCAACCTCTCTACTTTTGCCACTGCCAAGGCTCGAGCGTCACAGATTCAGTTTGCCGTAGAGCGTGGGATCATGCCCCCAGGTTCAGCGACACTCACAGCAGACGAAAAAAGTATGATCTCGGCATGGGTTGCTCAAGGAGCCCTAGAAGCCAGAGACCTTGCTGCTACTACCACATGTTCTCCTTCTGATAACACTGGGGGATCTGGAGGAGGAGGTACTGGTGGTGATGGCGGCGGAGGCGAAGTTCCTCCTGTTGTGGAGACCACCTTAACCCAAGTCCCACCAGATGCAGACATCAATTACGCGCTGATCAGTCGTCGTATCTTACAACCCAACTGCGTGGGTTGCCATTCCGATGCGGGCAATAACCGTGGAGGTGTAAATTTAGAAACCTACTTTAATGTCAGAGAAGAGATCGAGGATGGCCTTAAGGAGATCCAGCGTGGACGTATGCCTCCAAGGCCAAGACCAGCCCTTTCAGACGTGGAAGTGGAAACCTTAAGACGATGGGTCAGACTAGGTAAGCCAAGATAGGTGGAATGAAAAAAAGAAGATGCGCAGTAAAAAGGTAATTTTAAACTAAAGATAGTAAATTAAAAATATGGATACAGATACAAAAATCAAATAACAAACGAATTAAAAATATGAATATAAATGACAAAAAAAGATCAGATAAAAAAATGAACAAAAACATGAATAACAAAGGAGTGTTTATGAGAGCGATATTATTTTTGATGTGTCTATGTGGGATCTTCACATGGGCTCAAGCTAGTGTAATGTCTTTTAACAAAAAAGAGGGCAAGACTCAGTTTTTGGCTACAGGTAATCCAGGATTTTTAAAGATCAATGGTAAAGGTGAAGGTCCAGAAGGTGAAGTGAAGGTTGAGGGTCATAAGCTTAATGGCGTACTAAAGGTGAAAGTGGATTCTTTGGTGACGGGTATTGCGCTAAGAGATAAGCATCTTAAAGAGACGTATCTTAAAGCGGCAGAGCATCCTTACATTGAACTGCACTTAAAAGATGTCGCCTTACCAGAGGGTGCAGAGATCGGAGTGCAAGACATCAAAGCCCAAAAGGCACAGGCTCTTCTTACACTTAACAATGTTACAAAACCTGTCGTTCTTGAATATTCTATTGATAAAAGTAAAAAGATCACAGCAAAATTTGATCTTAAAATTACCGATTTTAAAATTGATCTTCCGACTTTCATGAAAGTGACAGTGGCAGACGAAGTTGTGGTCAACGTCGAGAGCAAAATTAAAACTTTATAGTGGATGTTAAAAATTATGATGTGGAAACTTTTGATATTTACTTTTATATACGGCCCTTTTGCCCATGCTTTTCCAGATATGATTCGTCATGGTTATGCAAGATGCACCACTTGTCATGTGGCTCCCTCAGGGGGAGGGGCTTTAACTCCTTACGGACGTGCTTTAGCTAAAGAGTTGGTCAGCACTTGGGGGTATGAAGGTGAACAAGAGTGGCATTATGGAGCATTATCCGAAGAAAAGACTCCCACATGGTTGCGTGTGGGAGGAGATTATCGTGCGCTACAGTCTCATTATAAAGATGAAATTATGGCTATGGGGCGCTTTATTGAAATGCAACAGCAGGTGGAAATCGGCGCACAGACAGACAGATGGGCTTTAAGTGTGCAGGCAGGGGCTGACACTTTACAAGAAGGCTCTAGATGGTATTTGCCTGGCTATTATTTGGCGGTGAATTTATGGGAAAAGCTCAATGTGCGTGTGGGTAAATTTATTCCTCGTTTTGGTTTAAGAATGCCCGATCATATTTTGTCATCCAGAGCGGGGATAGGATTTGGTATACAGGCCGAACGTCATACAGCAGAAATGATCTATACTGAAGAAAAATTTGACGTGTCCTTGTCCGTCAGTCAAGGTGAACTTGAAAACGGCAATCCAGCCGATGCGGCATTTGGACAGTTTAATTATTTATTCACAGAGAAGTTACAGCTAGGAGTGTCTTTAGGACGACACTTTAAAGCTCAAAACAACACCATGTTGGGTCTTTCAGCGATGGTAGGCTTATCAGAACACATGTATCTGTTGTCAGACAATGTGTTTCAGCGACGTGATGTTTTTGGTTCATCACAAAATGATTTTTATCATTTCCTTAAATTAGGTTACGAAATTGAAAAGGGTGTGCATGTCTTTATTTTGGAAGATTTAAGAAAACAAGATTTATCTGCTGATGCCACCACTCAAAACTTTTATGGCTTGGGTTTTACTTTCTTTCCCCGTCCTCATATAGAGATCCAAGGGGTTTGGGCAAAACAAAACGTTTTAAGCCGCAATGTTAAAAACGCCGACTACGCCTGGCTCTTGATGCATTATTACCTATAATTACGGCATGTGGTGCATTTTGTTGCACCCGTAGCTTAGAAGTTTCTTAGTTTTTTTGCAATTAGGCCATTATTTGCTTTGGCCCTCTTCTATTTTGTGAATTTAAATTGCCTATCGCCTTTATGAGGATTAAGTTAGATACCATATCTAACTTTTGACTGTGGTCTTGGATTTGAAAGCTGAAATGTGATTTCGGGTCAAAGATGTGAGCAGACTCATCAGTAGACGTCGTCATAATATTTAAAGGTCGTTGTGATCATATTATAAGGAGTAAAGACTATGAAAAATATTAAAAAGATTCAGACTTTGATTCTTTTAGGCGTATTCGCATTCAGCAGTAGTGCATTAGCTGCTACGCTAAACATTTCAACAAAAGGTGAACAGCTCTTTTTTGATAAGGCTGAGTTGACAGTCAAAGCAGGTGAAAAGGTCACTTTAGTGTTCACCAATGCTTCTACTGGCATGCCTCACAACTGGGTTTTAGTAAAACCAGGCACACAAGATAAAGTCGCTAAAGACAGTCTTGCTGCTGGAGCTGGCAAAGGCTGGTTAGCCACAGGCCCTGATGTTTTAGCTCATACAAAAATGGTAGACGGTAAAAAAAGTGACACTATCACTTTCACAGCCCCAGCCGCACCAGGCAACTACCCTTACCTTTGCACCTTCCCAGGCCATGCCTCCATCATGAAGGGCATCTTAAAAGTCACAAAATAAAATTCTAAGTTTGTCTCACAAATTAGTTTTTTTCATTAAAAAATCCTCACCTGAACACTGAGGATTTTTTTTATTTTTTTAAGTCTACTTAATGTTGTGAGCTTGGACCTAAAGTTTCCTACCTAGGGGGGGCTAGAACTTAGGGTGTCATTGGTAAAAATAATTATTGAATGACGAAGTGACTTTCTAATTGGTTTTGAGAGATCATTCCTTTGCCTGTGTATGAAAGATAAATGTTTTGTGGGGCCTGTTTGTCAGGGGTGTTGATCAGCACCCAGCGACGAACACTCTGTCCAGGGGGTAGGACCAGTCGGTCTTCCAGTGGCCCACTTTTTAAAACACGTTTGACCTTTCTATGAGCATCATCTTCAGCAGAGTAAGCGGCGTCACTCATAATGTCAGAGGTCTCAAGGAACGCATCTGATGCTCCCGTGTATCTATTAGATGCAACTTCAGCAAACAAGGCTCCCAGTCCAATAGCGGCAAAGGCTAGGCTTGCGGACTGATACCCTTTGGTTGAAGTGTTTATGATGGTGTTGGCTCTGAGTTCCACCCAGTTTTCGATATGTTCGGGTTTGGAAATAAGGACGCCGTTGAAATCTGGAGAGAGTTGCACGGTGACATTTTCTAATTCCACCCACTCTTTGTTGTTATTAAAAAAATGGAGTTCAACCAGTTTGTGCAAGTCATTAGAAAAGTCTGAATTGATCTGTTTAGAGATAAAGATTTTCCCGTCAGGAAAGTAAGTGGTGGGGGAGGCTTGAGATGTTTGTGTGCTTTGACAGCCCCCAGTGATCAAAAGACATAGGCTTAAATAAGTAAAAATACGCTTCATAGGTCCTCCAAGGTATCAAAGCTGCAACCACAGATAAACGTAAAGGTTTCTAAACTTTAGATATTTTGTAAAAAAGTGAGGATTTTTTTTCTAGCACCGTTTTATCGCTTTTGAGGATAAAGACAGGTCAGTTTTTTTGAAAAGAGATCCGTCTGTTGGCCCCAGTGTAGTTTGGGGACCCAAGTGAGTCTCTTTCACAAAGTTTTATTCCTGCTCTTTTTTCTGGGCGTTGTGCTGCTGTTTGTACATCTCGTTTTTCATACTTAAAGCCTGTCCCATGCGTGAAGAGACGTTCTTCCAAAGTTCAGCCTGTTCGGGGTCTAAGTGCTCATCAATGGTGGCGTGGAATAGACCCAGCCATCTTTGCAAAAGCATGTCGTTAAAGCCTGCAAAAAAATGTTTGAGTACGGGATTGTAATCACTAAAAAGGTAGGGCTTTCCACCAAAACGAATCCACCAAAAATGTGTCAGACGTTCAATATGATGAGGCCAATCGTGCACAGATTGAAAGGGAACTGATAAAATAGGATCTTGTTGTATGCGGGTATAGAAATCGTCGATAACTTGAAAAATTTCAAGATGGGTAAAAGCTACACCGTAGACAAGGATTGAGGTTTGCGGTTCTGGCTTTTGAGGGGGCATAAATCCTCGCTTTTAAGACCTTATTTGAAAGTCTATGGAATGATTGTAGAGTTTACCATAATGTTGTCTTGCAAATACAACATTAAATTTAAGTCGTCAATCTTGGCACCAAAAGGTATGTTTTTTT
The DNA here is from genome assembly GCA_023954155.1 of Pseudobdellovibrionaceae bacterium. Classification (NCBI taxonomy): domain Bacteria; kingdom Pseudomonadati; phylum Bdellovibrionota; class Bdellovibrionia; order Bdellovibrionales; family Pseudobdellovibrionaceae; species Pseudobdellovibrionaceae bacterium. The sequence goes on from JAMLIO010000005.1 coordinate 24,990, forward strand.
TTGCCAGAATAGGGACGGGATCGTCTGGCAATTTACATTACGAGAGCGATCTGATAAAGCACACTCAGCTAAGGAGCAGTTAATGCATTTAACAGATCATACGGATTACTCAATACGTGTTCTTATGTATCTGAACCAAAAAAAGACTTTGGTGACTTTGAATGAACTGGCAGAAAGTTTAAATATTTCTAAAAACAATCTGATTAAAGTTTCAAACCAGTTGGCTAAAGCCGATTTTATCACAACCGTAAAGGGCCGTTCTGGCGGTTTAATTTTAAATAAAAATATGGGCAAAAGAAATTTAAAAGACATTATTGTAGAAACAGAAAAGCGATTTAATATTGCCGTCTGTTTTACTAAGGATACCAAGTGTGATTGTTCTTTTGTTAAGAACTGCAAACTGCAAAGAACTTTAAACGAGGCTCTCAATTCTTTTCTGGATTCTTTAGCCAGCAAAACTCTCAATGATCTGACTTCGTAAAGACATTTAAAAAGAGCTATTTTTCCTCTTTGTAAAAACTATCTCTTCTTCTGTCGAAGGACGTTTTAACACTTCGTTGCGATGAGGGTAGCGTCCAAAACGATCAATGATTTTTTTATGAGCAATTTCAAAATCTAAAACATGTTGCAGACCGAGTTCTTGAAAAAGGATCATCGCTTGTGCGTGAATGACTTTAGATTCGCTGTGCATATAAGGCATAAGTAAAAACCATTTTTCTTTTTGGCTCAATTGATCGGCAAGCCCTGTTTCTAAGGCCCTTTGTGTTAAGGCTAGAGCTAAACTGTCGTGCGCAAAGGACTCGGCTTGTCCACGAAACAGGTTTCTTGAAAATTGATCCAAAACTAACACCTCAGCCAAAGCCCCCAGAGGATGAGAACGCCAGATTTCAAGTTCACAGTTTTTGGCCATAGTGTGTAAGCCTAAAAAACGATCTCGGATCTTTGCATCATAGTCGGGGTTTTTGGTAAACCAGTCTTGCTCAGTACTCTCTTCATACCAAAAGCGAATGACATCTTTCCATGCTTGCGGAAGTGGAAAAGGCCCTTTGTAGTCTGACATTGTGTCTCCTTGGTGAGTGGATTTACATCTAAAAACTTTTGGGGAGTTTTAAGCGTGAAAGCCCCTAGAATCTTTTGGTTTTAACAAATTATAATGAGTTTGCCTATAATCTGTGGCAGGATACGCCGTGATGCAAGTTAGAACTTTGGTGTTATGCCCTCTTAAAGTTGAAATGAAGTTTCTTGTAGAAGCTCTCCAAGATGAGGTCGGCGTTTTTGTGCAAGAGGATCGAGGTCCACAGGGACAAAAGATCTATCTGCTTCCAGAAAAGAATCTGGCCATTATGGTGGGGGGACATGGGAAAGTGAACTTTGCTTTGGCCTGCGCGCGAGCCTTACAGTTTTTTTCTGGAGTGAAACAACTTTGGTGTGTGGGCAGTGCGGGGGCTCTCAGTTCGAGTTTAAATGTGGGTGATGTCATCTTGGCGGAAAAGACCACAGAGCATGATTTTAAATCCAGCGCTTTGGACCATAAAAACCCAGAGTTTCAAGTCTCAGAGTCTCTTCTTATTGAACTGAAAAATAAAGCCCAAAATACAAAACAAATTAAATTTGGCAGTATTGCTAGTGGCGATGAGGACATTGTAAGCGAAGAGCGAGCAAGGGAACTTTACGAACAGACAGGGGCCTTGGCTGTAGCCTGGGAAGGGGCGGGTGGAGCACGAGCCTGTCAGGGCCTAAGCGTAGACTTTGTGGAGCTTAGAGCCATCACAGACCTTGCCAATGCCCAAACGTTAAACGATTTTGCCATCCACCTTAAGCCTGCTATGAAAAATTTGGCCCAAGCTCTTTTAATCTTGATCTGAGCCAGTGTACTTCTGCCCTAAAAGCTGCTATAGGAGCCTATCTTAAGAGGGGAGATAGAAGATGGGTAAGAATCTTAAACAGAACTTTGTTGTTGTCGTTGCAATCCTTTGGGGTTGTATTTTAGGAAGTACAACCAGTGCGTGGGCTGATGCGGCCCCAACCACATCACCTTTAACACTGACACGCGATATGCTGGTGTTAGAAGATGCAGCCACTTTGGATGCCTCTTGTGCTTTGTCACCTAGTGACCCTTTTGAGCGTCCTCACCGTATTTCTAAGGGGTCAAAAAAATATGGTAATGAGTGTGTGGATACAGACCGTTTTCGTTACTCTGAAATTTTAAATCAAAACAAATCCGAGATCGTATTTTCTAACTATCGACATTTAGATGAGTACTGGACTGCGGCTTTGTCTTTAAACGCCGTGGTGGATCAAGTTTTTTTCCATGTGGTGCGCTTTGAAGCGATTTCTGGAGTCATTGCTGCGCACACTCAATTAAGAATTAAATTTTCCAACCAAAGCCCATTGAAGCTGGTCTCTCAACTTGATCCACAAAAGACCACAGAGGTGTTTGATCTGGTGATCTCTTTTGAAGCGGGTCGTCCTGTGAATGTTCCTTATAACTTTGCTTTAGGGGCTGTGGACAACTATGTGTCTATGGCTCGTATTTTATCAGGCCATCAAAGACTAGCAGAAAGCACAGAGAACACCACAGAACAGTACGAACTTGAAATCCCCCAAGAAGAAAAACTTCACATTGCTCTGCTTGGAATTGAAAAATCCTCTCGTGACGGGTTTTCACGTTTCTATAATACAGTCAGTGAGAACTGTACTACGGATGCCTTTGGAATTTTAGATGCACTAAGTTCTATGCAAGGCCGTGCAGAACCTTTTTTGACCGTTTTATCTAACGATCCTGTTGCGGGCCCCTCTATCCGTGCCCTACAAGAAAGAAAGATTTTAAAGGCACGATTTGCAGATTTAGATGAAGAACTGATGAAAGGGATCAGTGGTTATAAGCCTGAAACCAGCATCAATTCTACAAGTTCTGGTTTTTTACCTTATGTTAAAGATCATCCTTATTCGCTTGTGATCTCTAGCCCTGAAGAACGACTTTTATCCGTAGAGCAGCTGCAAGCCGTACAAGAGATCAAAGCTTTGACCTATGAAGCGGTCCCTAGAGCTTTACACTTAGTGGGTTCATCTTTGATGTTAGCGCAAGGCGATTCCAGAGATTTTTTATTTACATTCTTAAAAGAAGCCTCTTCATCTTTAGAAAAGCGCATTCAAAAGATCAATGGCAGTCTGCCTGAGCAAGCTGTAGAAGTGGTGGCCTACCTTGTGCCTTGGCAGGGTGGAGGACAAAAGGTCAACTTGAATACAGTGAGCAGCATGCAAGCCCGTTTACCTTTTGATTTTTATCAGATCAGTCATAAAGATATTGGACTTGTGTCTGCGGGCATTGCGCGTGCCACTCAAACTCAAAGCATTCCTGAGTTTGGTCTTCAGGCTTACGCCATTGCTTTGCAGTTTTATCTTAAAAAAGATGCGTGGTCGGTCTCTATGCAGGTGTTAGGTGGATTGAATGAGAGAAATGAAACCTTAGCTGTGGCCAACCCTCAAGTGAACATCAGCAGTTTTATTATTCCCGAAGCTCCACGTCGTTCCGAGCAGCCCGTAGTGCTTTTGAATGTGACTTTAACACCGCAAGATAAAAGTGTACCTCAGTTCAATATGGAGTTTGGATCTTTTGGTGGGTTAAAAGCCAGAACGCAACCTAAAGCTTATGGGCAAATGTCCATTATGAATTCTGGATTTTGCGAGAGCCGTTTGGCTGTAACACCAAGACTAGAAGGGAAATTTGCAGGAGAAGCCACAGGCTATTCCGTTGTAGATTATATTTTTGAAGGCAAATTCGTATCCTTTAATATTTTTAAAGTGAACATGGATTTAGAAACCCAACGAATCATCGACATGGACATCCGCTTTAACTTTTATATCTTGGGTCTTCCAATTTCTTGCTTATCCCAAGACAGCGTGAACGACAGTTTCAAACAAAGTGCTAACGAACAGATCGAACAAATGGTCAAAAGCCTACAATCTTCCGATGCCACAAACCTTGTCACACCCATCGTTGATAAAGTGCTAAGCAACAACTAGGCTCTGGATTCGGACTTAGATTTATAACTTAGAATTTCTGAGTCTTTATTATTATATATACTCAAAATGCTCAGACAGTGACGTTTGTCATGATTTTGCGTTCGCAAAATCACGCCAAGCCGAACTCGCATTTCGACCATATATAATAAAAAGACTCAGAAATTCTAAGTTATAAATCTAAGTCCGAATCCAGAGCCTAGTCGTTGGGGATTTGGATATCGCCTGTGATCTTGCGGTAAATGCGGTAAGGAAAGCGGGCGGTGATTAGGCCGAACACGATTGAGGCTGTGATCAGGGAGATTTTTAAAATGGTGGTGTCGGTAGTCAGTGTATTGCGGCCGTGTTCGATGCCGATATCGCTGTAGTTGTAAAGTGAAGCAGACAATACTCCAGGGACTAAAGAGATGATGCCTGGGACGGAGAAGACTTGGCTGGGAATTTTGAACATGCGGGCAAAGGTTAGACTGCTTAGGCCTACAATCAATGAGCTTAAAAATGTGGGGAACACATAGTTTTGGTCTGTTCCTAATAAGTATACGGTGGCCCAGCCTAGAACGCCTGAAATCGAAGAAAAAATAATATATTTAGCAGGAGTCTGAAAGCGTATGGCAAAGGCGGTCACAATCGCAAAGGTGGCCACAAGGTTAATGCTAAAGCCTAAAGTGTGGGCTCCCGCAAATCTAAGATTGAGCTGAGTTTCAGAGTAACCTAAGGTGTCCAAGGCATCTACGCCTAAGAACAGAGCCGTTCCAATGGCCAGAAGAACCAAAAGCCCTTGCGCCATTTTTACTGTTCCAGACACAAAGTTATGCTCGGCCAGTTCTGACACGGCGGTGGTGAGCATAAGTCCAGGCACCATGTTGATTAAAGGGCCAATAAACACGGATTCGATAGGAATTTTGAAATTCACAGATAAAATGGCAGAGATCACAATACAAAACAAAGAGCCAAAAAACACAAAAAAGATACGCGTAAAGGACAGCACGTTCATCATAGGTTGAATGAGCATGATTAAGATCAAGCTAAGGATTCCACTGCCAAAGGCTGCTAAGAAGTTAGAGAACTCTAAAATGCTCACTAAAAACCCAATAGCAAAAGAACAGATGAGCACCAGAATGTTTGAGTACAGGGGAGCTAAGAACTCTGGGGTGCGGACCTTTTTGTGACCTTGTTTTAAAGTGATATCTTTATTGATAAGTTGCTCAAAGAGGTGGTCAATTTTAAAGAGGGCGTTGAGGTCAATGTCAGACTCTTTGATGCGCCTGAGTGTGGTGGCAAAACGTTCTTTTTGGTCAAAAGCTGAGATGATAAGAGCGGAAGGGGTGGCAAAAACCTCGGCCTCGATATGATAGGCTTGCCCTAGGCGCCATATTTTTTCCTCTAGACGGGTTGTAGGTCCGCCAACTTGCAAATAATAGGCTCCCAGCCTAAGTGAGCAGCGTTCAAAGTCGTTAAGCAGTTTGCGTTGTTGGCTAGAAATCTTTTTGTTGTCTTCAAGAGTCATACTCTAGTTATGGTTGGATTAGGAATGAAAGTAAAGTCTGGAAAACAAAATCAAACTGAATCAGAAAAAATCTTCACAGATGCCGTTAATGAAAAATGAAATCTGACGATAAGGCCATTAAGAGCAACACTACTAAGATAATTTAAGGGACATATCATGAGAGTATTAAAAGAAAGAGTGTCTCACGTTGAGGCACTCGCATTAAAGACCTACCTTGAAAGTCATGGCCTAACGGTTCAAATTGTGGGGACCCACAGCATCTACACCCAAATTCTAAACGAAGTCTTAGTGCTTGTGAACGAATCCGAATACGTCGAAGCCGAAAGTCTACTTGCCGAATTCACAGAGGCTTATCACTAGGTTCGTCTTATCCATAGTTGTTACCAAACTCACCTTTCATATTTTTATAGGCTGTCAAACGTCAGTGCGCATTAAGTTTTTTCTAGTTGAGATTTTAAGGCTCTTTTGCTTTTATCGCAGAATGAAATCTTTATTTATAATCTTATTTATGAGTCCTATAGTTTTTGCTGCGACAGAAAACACCAAAAATAGCCTACCTGTAGTCTATGACGGGGGCATCAAACAGGGCCCAACTTGTGCGCCTAAAATGGCTCAGCGTTTTTCTACATCGGCAGAAGAATACAAAGGTATGGAGGTTCACCGTTTAGCGATGACTGATTTGGCCTTACCCAAGGACGACCAAGAGACTGTAGAGCTTGATTGCTACGGAGTTTTACTTGTGTCGGGTTCAACACACGAAAAGGCGGAGTTGCCTTTTACAATGAAAACAGCAGATGGAGCTCTAGATCAAATTAAGTGTTTTGATGAAAAGCCCTTAAACAAAACGGTATCTCAAGTTCTTGGGAAATATAGAAGATCTTGTTTTTATGCTATGCCATTAAATATACTTACCGAAAAGAATATGCTTTTCGCAGATTGGTCTAGGAATAGAACCAACCAAATTATAGTTCACTACCCTTTGGAAGAACCCATATACAAATTTAATTGCAAACCTAAGCACAAACCTAAAGTGAGTGCTTTTAAAAAGATACTACAAAGAGAGTATTGCATCTCTATTTAATATCTATCATGATGTCTGGGTGATTTAGGATTTTGCTTCATGGGCTGTGCCTCGACAGAGTTTAGATTCAAAAAGGAATTTTATGCCTCATATTATTATTGAACATTCAGACAACTTGGGCTCAGAGGATCAACTTAAAAACTTAGCTATGGATTTACATGCTACCATGGCCCAACAAGAAACCATAAAAATAGAGGCTTTAAAAACTCGAACCTGTGTCAGCCACAACGTCGTTCTTGGAACGGGCCAAAAGAACCAACTTTTGCATATTACATTTCTGCTGCTTGCGGGTCGATCCGATGAGTTAAAGCAAACTTTTATTAAGGCTCTATCTGAAACCGCAAAACCTTACTATGACCCTTCGGTCTGTAGTTTTTCAGTTGAAGTTAAAGAACTAGAGACCTACTACACCGAAAGATAATCAGGTGTATTTGTAATGACCTAAATTTGAGACATCTTCATAAGCAAAGCTTATAGCTTATCCTATGTAAAATTTATGAGCATATGCACATGAAATACAGGGGTTCTGAGGCTCAGATCGTATTAAAATGGTTTAAAAGTGACAATTATTGGCCTCATATTTGCCTATATATGAGGCATGAGAAGGACTACAACTTATATTTTTCTATCTGTTTTATGTGGATCAAGTTATCAGTTTGCTGAAGCTGCGTCCTTATTTGAGCTACCTGGTTTAACTTTTCAATCTACTGAAGAGTCAAAACAAGAGTCTTGCGCCGAGAAAGCCACCATTCATCGCGGGCAACGTTTGTTTAGTCCCACAGTGTTTCACACACCAATTGTTAAACAAGGTGGAAGATGTCGTTTATTAGATGAAAATCGTAAAACCTTAGCCAAAGTTCCATGTGAATTTAAAAGACATTGTGACATGCAAGGTGTGTGTTTCCTTAAAAAGGGACAAAAACTTGTAGGCTATAACTTTATTAAGAAAAAAAGAGGGGTAGAGGTGTATGCCGAAGTGGACTCTAGTCGCTGTCCTTATGGATATGGCGTGTGGAGCAAAGAGCATAACCGTTCTGTATGTATGGATCCTTACCGTTCTGTTGCAGCAGACAACCATTATCACAAAACAGGTACGGTACTTTATTTCCCAGCATTGAAAGGTCTAAAACTTCCTGACAACAGTGTGCACGATGGTTATATGGTCGTGCGCTCTACAGGGGGAGCGATTAAAGGTCGTGATCGTTTTGATTTTTATACAGGACTTTGCGCTGATCCTGAGGTGAAAAGCATGTTATGCAAAAGCCATTCTTTCACCCAAGACTTAGTCAAAAGAGGCTTTGGCCAGATTGCAAAACTTAAGAAGAACAAAGGTTGTTTTTACAATTATTATAAAGTGCCTGAATCCTTAAAAAATGTGGTGCTTGCAAAAAGGAATTATCCTGATTTGCCACAATTAGATGTGCTGATGGCACATTCTAAAATGCAAAATCTTATTGGTGCACAAGATAGACCAGTAAGAGCTCAATCTGTTTTATTGAATGCTCAAAATCCAGAATCTACTTTTTTTCCAATGGAGATGAGCAGCAACTAAAAAATAAAGAAACATATTTCATTAACTAGGGGGTAAAAATGAAATGGGTTAAAATTCTACTAATCAGCAGTTTAGCTGTATTACAATTCTCAGCATGTAGCTTAGACAGCAACGACGAAGGCATGAGTGTCTCTCGTATGAAAGACGGTAATCGTGGTTTACCTGTACCTGCAGGAGATATTCCTAATCTTGATGTGCAGAATCTTCAAGCCACAGATTGGGGACGTATTCACTCTAATGAGCTTCCAGAGGCATTTAGACAGAAGTTAATGTTGATGATGCAAACAACACCTGGTGTAACTCCATTGCTAGGGAACGTAAGCCCAGCGGTGACATCTCCAGATGGAACTGGTGTTGCGTTTAAAGGACGCTTGCATTCAGCAGATAATCTAAGCTTATCCTCTGGTGCTAATGCTTACTTTGAATCTTTAAAAACCAAGCCTAATAAAATACAGCTGTATATTGGGATTTTTGATAGTTATGTAGGACAGTGGAGCAACGGGACTGTTATTGAGCCTTATTCATTTTATTTTGGTGCTTTAAACTCAGGTTATAATGGTAACATCGCATTTGAGTATCAGATCGAAACTGGACAGGCTTCCTACCAGCTTTATTTAATAGATCAATATGGTGCCATCGCTTTTTCTGGAACGCTTGTATCTGGGGCACCTATGTACACAGAAGGTGTTGTTTTTTATCAATCTAAATTACAGGGAAGTACAGCAACTTGGACTCAAATTGGTAACTTTAAAATTGGAGCTTGCAACTTATTTAAGTGTTCTTAAGACGGTGCTTATGGGACAAGCATTAAGAACGGCGAAATAAGACGCAAAAGATTTACGCAATGACTCATTTACCTTGGATTGGGGGCTTATAAATACCCCCCAGGTCATAAGCTCCCAATCTAACTTTATACTTCCGCCTCCAAAGACTTGTTTTTTGGAGGCGTTCTTGTTCAAATGGAGGGCGTGAAAGCGCCCAATTTTAATTTTGATATTCTAGGTTCTGTTTTAGGAGAGTCCACCTCCCTAGATTTACCGCAATTGCAAATCCAAGATCGAGATCAGGCCGCTTTATTTATCCGCACTTATGGTTATGAGATCACTCGCAAACAAGATGAAGAAAAGCTCTGGCGGTACTTTGCTGAAGCCATTGAGTTTTTAGAAAGCGACATTCTACACGAAGGCGAAAATATCCCCGATAGCCTAAAGACCCGCGAGGAGCTAGAGGACATCACAAAACTTTTGGTGATCGCCAGCGTGAAACAAACTGGGGACTCTGAAGTCCAAACCCTAGAGAGCTTAAGTCCTCAACGCTGGGCCTGTGCTATCCTCAGAGTGATGCATGTTCTGGTTCACCTTGATAACGATCTCTTTACTTCTTTTACTGACGACATCAAATATCAGATTTTAAAACCCATTCAGGACCATATCTACCACGTCGAGCAAAAGACCTTTTTAGGAAAAGACGACGAGGCCATTGAGCTTGTGGCGTATTCTGAAAAACCGTTTAAACACACTAGCTCTGCGGCCATTAAGATTCTGACACGCAAAAACACCTTGGCGATGACTCTCTTAGATCGTGTGGGCATGCGCTTTGTGACTAAAAACGTGGTCGATATCTTTCGTGTCATTCAATATCTGGTGGACAAACATCTGATCAGCTATCCTCACGTGATCTCGTCTCAATCTAAAAATACCATCTGTTCAGCAAAGACTTTCACAGAAGTGATGGAAAAGCATGTGAGTAAAGAGGGTGTTTTTGATGCTGAGGCTATTGAAGCGATGCTGCAAGAAGAGATGCTGAGTCTAAATCTGCAAGTCGACCCCGAGAAGAACCCTTATAGTAGTTCCGAATTTAAATTTTTAAAATTTATCAATCGACAGTTTTTAAGAATCAATATCGGGGAAGGCAAAAGCCCTTTGACGTTCTTCTTTCCTTTTGAAGTGCAAATTTTAGATCAAAACACTTTTGATCAGAATGAGGGTGGGCAAGCGGCTCATAAAGATTATAAGCAACGTCAAAAAGAATCGGCTCGAAGACGAATTTTTGGACTGCTTCATGTGTAACAAGACGGCAAGGATTTAGTTTTATGAAATATCTTTTATTTCCTTTTCGATGTCTTCAAAGTGTCATTGCCATCTTTGTGATTGCGGGTGTGGCCTTAGTCTGTATGATTCCTTTTTTTATTTTTGCTAAATGTTCTAAACAAGGAATGTTTGCCATTCAAAAATTGTGGTCATGGGCTTTTGTGACGGTGTGTGGGGGGCGTTTGACTGTGACAGGTCAAGAGAACATCCCCTCAACGGGTGCGGTGTACCTCTTTAATCATTCGAGTTTTTTAGATATTCCTGTTCTAGTTTTGGGAACAAATAAGTTTGTAAACTATGTGGCTAAAAAAGAATTGGGCATGATTCCTGTGGTGGGCTGGTGCATTCGCGCAGCAGGTACCTTGATGATGCCCCGAAAGAACTTTGAGGCGTCTATTGCACTGTATGAAAAGGCCAAGGCGCGACTAGCAGCGGGGGAACAGTTTATGGTCGCCCCCGAAGGCACGCGCAATCGTCAGCGAGAGGGCATGGGACCTTTTAAGTCGGGTCCTTTTTATTTTGCCATGTCTTGTCAGGCCGATCTTGTCCCTGTGATCTTGTGGGGGACTCAAGACCTGTGGCCTCCTGAAGACCTAGTGCCCAACCTTCGGAAAATGACAGGTCGCATACATATGCACATCTGCCCTAAAATGAGCACTCAAGATTGGACGGATGAGAATCGTAAAGCCAAAATGGAAGAACTTCGTAGGTATTTTGAAGAGCAGCTTAAAAATCCACCCCACTAGTCTGGTTCTCTGCCCTAGAATCTGTTACTTTGTATTCGCAAAAACTACATAGAATGGAACTCAAAAATAAGGGGAAAGATATGTCTTTTAAAACCGTAGGTGTTGTGGGTGCAGGACAAATGGGCAATGGAATTGCGCAAGTGGTGGCCGCAAAAAATATAAATGTAGTCATGTTAGATGTGTCAAAAGAGTCTTTAGATCGTGGGATGAAGACCATTGCGGGCAGTTGTGATCGTCTGATCAAAAAAGAAAAAATGACTGAGGCCCAAAAAGCAGAGTTGCTGGCAAAGATCACCCCGACCACAGAAATGAAGGATCTTAAAAACTGCGACCTAGTGATCGAAGCTGCCACCGAAAATTTAGATTTGAAATTAAAAATTTTTAAACAACTTGATGAAGCTGTAAAACCAGAAGCTCTTTTATGTTCTAACACTTCGTCGATTTCTATTACAAAAATTGCGGGTGCAACAAGTAGGCCTTCACAAGTGGTGGGAATGCACTTTATGAATCCCGTTCCGTTAATGGCTTTAGTCGAAGGCATTCGCGGTCTTCAAACTTCTGACAGCACTTTTGCTACCGTGAAAGAATTTGCAGGATTTTTAGATAAGGTTTTTATCGAAGGCCGAGATATGCCAGGATTTATTGTAAATAGAATTCTTATGCCTATGATCAACGAGGCCTGTTACGCCCTATACGAAAACATTGCTGACGTGGAAGGGATTGATCAAGCCATGAAGCTGGGAACCAACCAGCCGATGGGTCCTCTCACCTTAGCAGACTTTATCGGACTTGATACATGTCTAGCCATTATGGAAGTTTTGCACCAAGGTCTTGGGGATACCAAGTATCGTCCTTGCCCACTGCTTGTGAAGTATGTCGAAGCAGGTTGGTTAGGTCGTAAAACAGGACGTGGCTTTTACTCTTACAACAATCAATAACAGGAAGGTAGATCATGATTTTGCTCGAATCCAAAGAAAATGGAATATATGTATTAACAATTGATCGTCCTAAAGTGCTTAATGCTTTAAATGCCGAAGTGCTAGAAGCCTTAGAGTCAAAACTTGAAGATTTAAAATCTAAGTCAGACCTTCGAGTTCTTATACTTACAGGTTCAGGGGATAAGGCGTTTGTGGCAGGTGCTGATATTGCTGCTATGAAAGATTTAAGTTCTGAAAATGCCCAATCCTTTGCAAGACAAGGTCAAAGTGTGTTTTCTAAATTAGAAAAACTAAGTGTCCCTGTGATTGCGGCCGTGAATGGGTTTGCCTTAGGCGGCGGATTTGAATTGGCGCTTGCGTGTGATTATATTTTTGCCTCTGACAATGCTAAGTTTGGTTTGCCTGAAGTGACATTGGGTTTAATTCCTGGATTTGGTGGCACACAAAGGCTCTCTAGAAACTTAGGAATCAGTTATGCCACTTACTTAACTACAACAGGCAGTATGGTCAGTGCTGAAGAGCTAAAATCTAGAGGCCTTGTGATTGATGTGTGTCCCCAAGCAGAACTGATGGATAAAGTTTTAAGTGTAGCTAAAGTCATTGCATCAAAGACAGGTCCACAAGCGGTATCCGCATGTAAGCGTGCCATTCAAATGGGCTTTGATGAAAGTCTGGAGCAAGGTTTAATCTTAGAGGCCCAAGTGTTCTCGGGTTTATTTGCGGGACCTGAAGCTAAAGAAGGGATGACGGCTTTTATTGAGAAACGTCCTGCTAAATTTTAATTATTGATGAGTCTATTTTTAACGAGGATCAAATGAGTCAATCTTATAAACCTAAAAACGCTATTCGAATTGTCACGGCTGCGTCTCTGTTTGATGGTCATGATGCTTCGATCAATATCATGCGAAGAATTTTACAAGACCTTGGAGCCGAGGTGATTCACTTAGGCCACAACAGGTCTGTGCGTGATGTGGTGACAGCCGCTTTACAAGAAGGAGCGCAAGGCATTGCCGTGAGTTCCTATCAAGGTGGGCACATGGAGTACTTCAAGTACATGAAGGATTTACTGGACGCACATGGTGCGCCTTATGTGAAGATCTTTGGTGGTGGCGGTGGAGTGATCATCCACGAGGAGAAGACCGAGTTAGAAGCTTACGGGATTGCCAGAGTTTATCATCCTGATGATGGACGCAAGTTAGGTCTTGAGGGAATGATTGCGGACATTGTTCAAACCTGCGACTTTTCACTACTAGAGGCCGCAAAAGGAATCAAATGGACGCGTCCTGAAGGAATTTATGATTTAGGACCTATTTCTTTTCGAGATATTGGTTTAGGGATCACCGCCGTAGAGCAAGAAGCTTCAGATGCTGTGATGAAAACTTTGACCTTGCCCCAAGGTACGACTTCGCCTCTTGTGATTGGAGTGACAGGAACAGGGGGGGCGGGAAAATCCAGTTTGATTGATGAACTGGTGCAGAGGTTTCGTAATATGTACCCCGCAGTCAATGTAGGTGTGGTGTGTGTGGACCCTTCTAAGAAAAAAACAGGGGGGGCTTTACTTGGGGATCGTATTCGTATGAACTCCTTAAGTCGTGAAAATACATTTATGAGGTCTTTGGCCTCAAGAGGTTCAGGTAATGAGATTTCTGGTTCTTTACCTCAAGTTTTGAACTTTTTAAAAACTTTAAATTTTGATGTTTTGATCGCTGAAAGTTCGGGAATTGGTCAAGCCAATGTGGCCATCACAGAAGTGTGTGATTTAAGTTTATATGTGATGACTTCAGAGTTTGGAGCGCAAAGCCAGTTAGAAAAAATTGATATGATTGACTATGCCGACTTTGTGGCGATCAACAAGGCGGACCGTCGTGGTTCTGAAGATGCTCTGAGAGACGTGAGCAAACAGTATAAACGTTCTCGTAAACTTTTTGATCAGAACGTGAAAGTCCCTGTGCACATGACCCAGGCTTCTAATTTTAATGATCAAGGCGTGAATGCTTTATTTTTAAATATCACGGACGTGCTTAAGGATAAAACTGAGGAATCCAAGTGGCAGATTCAAGACGAGCAAAAACAAATGCTTTTAGATGCACAAAAACAAGTGATTGTGCCAGCAGACCGACAACATTATCTTTCAGAAGTTACAACTACGGTCAGACGCTATAAAAAAGATGTAGAAAAGCAAGCTCAGAAATTTGAACAGTTAGGGGCTTTGGAACTTGTTTCTAAAACCCTATCATCCAACGCTGAGATTGCGTCCCAAATTCAAAGCTTAGAAAAAGAGTTAGACCCTCAAGACTTAAAGGCTGTTAGGACATGGGATGAACTGGTGCAACAGTACAGTGGCGATGAACTTGTGTATGAAGTTCGCAATAAACCAGTGAAACAAAATCTGCGTGCCCCTTCTTTGGCGGGCACGTTGATTCCTAGAGTGGTGGTGCCAAGGCTTGGTTCTTTTGGCGATCGCTATCGTTTTTTAAAATTAGAAAATCGTCCTGGAGAATTCCCTTACACCGCTGGGGTGTTTCCTCTTAAACGCCAAGGTGAAGATCCCACTCGTCAGTTTGCAGGTGAAGGCCCACCAGAACGCACCAACAAGCGGTTTCATTATTTAAGTAAGGGTGAGCAAGCCAAGCGTTTGTCCACGGCTTTTGACAGTGTGACTTTGTATGGTCAAGACCCTGATCTTCGTCCAGATATTTTTGGTAAAGTTGGCGAAAGTGGAGTAAGCATTGCCACCCTTGAGGACATGAAGCGACTCTATGATGGCTTTGATCTTTGTGATCCTATGACCAGTGTGAGTATGACCATCAATGGCCCCGCACCCATGATTCTTGCTTTTTTTATGAACACAGCCATAGATCAACGAAAAGAAAAGATGGCCCAAGAGGTAGGTCGCGCCCTTACTTTAGAAGAAGAAAAGCAGGCTGAAGAGTATGCTCTACAAAATGTCAGAGGGACTGTGCAAGCCGACATTTTAAAAGAAGACCAAGGGCAGAACACCTGTATCTTTTCTATTGATTTTGCTTTGAAGATGATGGGCGATATACAAAAGTATTTTATTGATCAAAAGGTCAGAAATTTTTATTCCGTAAGTATTTCTGGTTATCATATCGCTGAAGCAGGTGCAAACCCCATCACTCAACTAGCACTGACGCTGAGTAATGCTTTTACCTATGTTGAATACTATAAGTCGCGTGGGATGAGTGTGGATGAGTTTGCTCCTAACTTTTCGTTCTTCTTTAGTAATGGTATGGACCCTGAGTATTCCGTATTAGGTCGTGTGGCGCGAAGAATTTGGGCCATTGCCATGAAAGACATGTATGGGGCTAATGATCGTTCGCAAAAACTTAAATATCACATTCAGACCAGTGGACGTTCTTTGCATGCCCAAGAGATTCAGTTCAATGACATCAGAACTACACTGCAAGCTCTTTTAGCTATCGTGGACCATTGCAACTCTTTACACACTAATGCCTATGATGAAGCGATCACCACCCCGACTGAAGAGTCCGTGCGCAGGGCTAAAGCCATCCAGCTCATCATCAATAAAGAACTTGGTACAGCTAAAAATGAAAACTCAATGCAAGGAAGTTACTTCTATGAGTGGCTCACCGATGCAGTAGAAGAAGCCGTACTCGAAGAGTTCCAAAAGATCAGTGACCGTGGTGGGGTGTTAGGGGCTATGGAGACCCAATACCAAAGAGGAAAGATTCAAGAAGAGTCTTTGTATTATGAGACATTAAAACATGACGGCACTTATCCTTTGGTGGGTGTAAACACCTTTATTGATCCCAAAACTTTAGAAGAAGGATTTAAACCTCCTAAGATCGAACTTGCTCGTGCCTCTTTAGATGAAAAAAATCTACAACTTAATCGCACCAATGAGTACAAGAAGACTCATGCTGTGGAAGCTGAGAAGGCTTTAGCGCACCTTAAAAAAACAGCGCTTGAACATGGCAATGTGTTTGAAGCTTTGATGAGAGCGGCAAGATGTTGCACTTTGTATCAGATGACAGAAGCCTTATATGAAGTGGGCGGTCAGTACCGTCGTAATCTTTAAGCCATGAGTGAGCTAAAACATATTCTATGGGCCTGCTGTCTTGTGGGCCTAGTTTTAGGGTGTACACGTTCAAATTCAGAAGACACAGTTGTTAAAACCACCTCTGTAAAAACATGGTCTATTTACGGTGAAATTCCTCACATGAATCCCTTTTATGCTACAGACGTAAAAGTCTGGGGGCTGCAATCTTTGGTTTGGGACCCTTTTATCGTCTTAAACAAAGAAGGACAGTGGGAAAAAAACATTGTGCAGAGTTGGGAGTTCTCGTCTGATTTTAGAGTGGGGACGTTTAAAGTGGTTCCAGACCTGGTGTGGAGTGATGGAACTAAGGTGACAGCCCAAGATTTTATTTTTAGTCTTAGTTTTTACCAATATAAAGAACTTAAAGCTGTTCATTGGCAAGGGGTGTTTGATCCTATCAAAGAAGTGGAGTTTGAAAACAACACCTTAACCCTCTCTTTACATCGCGCACAGGGTTTTGAGGTGTGGAATCAGATTTTGAGCATGGCCCGTCTTTTACCCGCGTCAGTATTGGAAGAGGTTTTAGTTTTGGATTCTGATAGCTCCTCAGGTTCTACGGTGAATGTGGAAACTTTAAAAAATACGGGACCTTATAAAGTTCAAAATTTTTCGTCCACAAAATCTTGGAGACTAGGTAAGAATTCTAAGTCTTGGTGGTACACCTCCAAGTGGTCTCCTAAAGACCAAGTGTTTGGTGGTAAAGATCTGCCTATGGATATTGTCATGCAAAAGGCTTTATCTAAAAGTGTCATTCAAAGAGGTTTAGAAAAAGAGCGTTTTGATGCTTTTGTGGATTATGGACAGCTAGAACTTGCGCCTCAAAATTATAAGCCCCTCTATCAACAAAAGATGGCTAAAAATTTAGTGTTTAATTTTTTAGATTCACGCCTAAAAAATTATGATTTTCGCAAATGCCTTTTAGCCACTTTGCCTACACCAGAGCAGTTAAAAAAACTGGATTATAAAGGAATAGAGTTTGAGTGGAGCGAAAGACAAAGAAAATTGTTCACTGCCCCACAGGAAGTGCTAAAGACCCAAAGTCAGCGCATCAAGTCTCAGCAAGATCAATTATCCGCGGGGATTTTGCAAGATGTGGCCACCTTCTGTTTAAAATCAAATGGATCTGCGGGGGCGCAAAGTGCGTTGAATGTGCACTATGTCTTAGATCAGGATCGAAAATGGTTAGAGGTTTGGCAGGAGAAGGCGCAAAAATGGGGTGTGATTTTAAATCTTATTTCTGTGGGCGAGTCCAAAATGGCCAAGCTTTTACAAGAAAAAAAGTATCAAATTCTGATTTCAGAAAGTCTTTTGGATCATACAGATCAGTGGCCCTATGAGGTGTTCTTTTCCAAAGGTTTATATAACAGTCAAAGTTGGAATGACAAAAAATTAGATGCACTTCTTAAAACTAAATCGACTGTAATAGATTTCCAAAAAAAACAAGAGCTTAACGCTCAGATTTCCACCCATATTTTAGACTCTTTAGGGATCATTTATGTGTATGAGTGGGTCCGGCCTTTAGCGTGGGTGAAATCCCATTGCCCAGACAGTTCTCATTTTTTATGGTGGAACCTCCTCAATTGCATGGGTGAAAACACAAAGACGCCGTAGCCTTTGGTGCTTATCTGGACGTCTAGATTATTTCACAAACACTGCACACAATTTGTATTATTGATGCGTCATTTATAAAATAGACTGAAATCATGGAGGAAATATGTCGGATAAGATTCAATTGAATTTGCAACCCAGAGAACCAGGAAAAAGAGCTGTAAAAAAAGTAAGAGCCCAAGGGCTGATTCCTGTGGTGATCTATGGAAATAATAAAGAAAACCAATATGCCTGTGTTGAGGATTTAAACTTCAGAAAAGCGGTGTTTCCAAACGTGAATGCTCTATTTGAGCTTAAAACTCCTAAAGGAGTGGTCTCGGCTTTGGCCAGAAACATTGATATGGACACTTTAAATAATAAAGTCATCCATGCTGACTTTTATGCCGTGGACGCGAATACAGAAATCGCAGTGTTTGTATCTCTACACTTTGAAGGTGAACCTGTGGGGTTAAAACATGGTGGAGCTGTGAATAAAGTTCTAGAAGAGATTGAAGTGGAGTGTTTACCTTCAGATATTCCTGAGTCTATTCACGTAGATATCTCGCACCTAGATATTGATGATCGTATTTTGGTGAGCGATCTGGTGCTGCCACCTAAAGTCAGTCTACTTACAGACGCCGAAGAGACCGTTTTGATTGTTAGTGAGCACGTAGAACAAGCTGATGCTGAACCTGCTCCAGCTGCAGAAGGCACTGAAGCTGCCGCCGTTACACCAGCAGCCACTGAAACTCCAGCCGCAGACGGGGATAAATCCTAACTGAGCAGACCAAAGAGTTCGGGTTTTAGGTTTTTTTAAGCCCTAAGAGTAAAAAAATCTAAGACCTGGGTCGGGTTTTTTGCGGTCCATTGCAACAACTTTCAAAGATTTGTGTTTAGAGAATAAACACAAATCTTTTTTTTTATGAAACAAAAAACATTGTTAAAAAAAAATTTTTGAAAAAACACAGCCTGATAAAAATTTACAAAAATGACCAAGTTATTTGCAGGACCAAAGTTTTGGTTTCTAAATGCTTGGAATTTCTTCTGAAAAAACAATGTTTAAAATCATGAGGAAGTTTTTTACAAAGGCAGTTTTTGTAAAAGAGCTTGGCATTAAAAAATTATTTTTAAAAAAATGCGTTTCATTTCAAATCATTTATTAAAGCTTGCTAAAAAGTTGGACATCTTCTGGCACAATAACAGGTCTATGGTCTAGTGGCGATAACTTTCATGTATGAACGTTACAGGAGGTTCAAAAATGAAAGCTTTATTAACAACAATCGCAGCAGCAGCATGTTTAATGCTAACAGCATGTGGAGACTTTAATACTATCGAAAAATCATCAAGTGAGGTTCTAGGTACATTACAACCTTACTTATCTGAAGAGGATCAAGCTACTCTAGATCAACTAGCAGAAAACTTTGATGCGCCTATTACTATCCGTGAAAATATATTAAATGGAAGTTCTGTTGAAATTGAAATTTTAGGTAATGTAGCTCAGCTTGAAATTATCAACGATGGTCAAATCGCATTTAGAATTAACGGTCGTGATGTGACTTTTGAAGACTTAGGAAGTAGCGACATCTTAGAAGAGATCATTTTAAATAGCTTGATGCACCTTACAGGTAGCTCAAATACAGCCAGTGCCTTATTGCCTGCGCAAAGAGCAGAAGCCTTTTTTGGCGGCCCTGTTTTATCTACTGTATTTCGTTTAGTGATCTCTGGTATCTATAACTATGCTATGAGCCAAATCGATCCTGGTTTAGGTCAAGTCCTTGAGCCGATCGTGACTCCTATCGTAGACAATATCACTGGTGGAACTACAAACAATGGTGGCAACCAAAACCAAGACAGTGGAAACTGGTTAGGAAACATCCTTGGTACAGTGATTGGTGCGATCACAGGTAATCTTGGTAACAACAGCAACACGGGTGGCAACACATCTACTCCTAGCCAACCTCAACAGCCTACTCAACCCGCTTGTAACACTTTATTCTGTGGGTTACTAAACTTATTTACCGCAGTTGTGCTGAACTAAAATATTATCAACTCTGAAGAACCTATGTAACCTACGCCCTTAAACACTTGTTTAGGGGCTTTTTCTTTTTGTTTTTTGTTAAGATTCGGGGAATAATATAGATATGAGCAGCAAAATGATCTTTGACAACATCCATGGCAATATTCAACTCAGCTCCCTTGAGTCTAAAATCATTCAAAGTCCTTATTACCAAAGACTCAGGTGGATCAAACAACTAGGCTTGGCTTTTTATGTTTTCCCTGGAGCGACTCACACTCGTCACGCTCACACTCTTGGGGTTTTGCATGTGATGGGCCGAGCTCTTAAGAGGCTTAGGAGTAGCTGTTACAGCGAAGATGATTTTTTTGCTGTGGGACCTGTCAGTCATTCTGAAAAAAAGACAATTTCATCAGACTATGCGGTTAGCGGCTCTTCTGCATGATATAGGAACCTTTCCTTTATCTCACACCACAGAGCTTGCGTACATTCGTCATTGGAAAAAGCGCAAACAGAATGGGTATAAGGGGATAGACCATAATCATGAAACTTTAGGAAGCCATGTTTTATGTCAAACAGATTTTGATGGGGGACTTACTCGAATTTTAAAAGAAGGGGGAGTCGATCCTGTAGAACTTTCCAATATCATCAAAGGTACATCTAAAAACACTTTGGCCAATCAGTTGGTGCATTCAGATATTGATGCCGATCGTATGGATTACTTGTTACGGGATGCTTACCACACAGGTGTACGACTTGGTATTTACGACATAGATTTTCTGATTCGCAATATGGTGCTGGTCAACCATGGTGGACATACGGTCCTTGCTTTTAAAGAAGAGGCCATGCACGTTGTGGAAAGTTTTTTGGTCAACAGATACTTTTGGTACTCACAAATTATCAGTGATGGGACGAACTATAAGTTTGATCTAGTGGCCGCTAAAATTTACGAATACTTTTTAGAAAACGGCTTAGCTCACTCCTTTGAAGATCTTATCAATGAAGTTTCACAAAAGCCTATGGAGTATTTCACTTTTAATGACTCCTATTTTATGGCTAAGATCAACGAGTATCTGGCAGGAAGAATCAAACATCCTATGATCAGTGAACTCAGTGTGATGCTCACACAAAGAGTACCGCCCGCGCAGATCAGAATTGCCCCAGTGGTGCCCACACTTGTCAGAGGTAAGGAAGAGCGTGATAAACTTTTAGAAAACGTCAATAAAGCCTTTCAGTGGCTAGAAGAAATTATGGCCGATGAATTTCCAGAAGACTGGGTGATCACAGACTTACCCAACAGAGATGTTTCATTTACTCAATCCAAAAAAGAACTGATCCAAAAATATAAAGATCCATTGTATGGCAGTGAAGGAGTAAAAATCCTAACCCGTTCTGGCGACCTAGAATTATTAGTAGATCGCGACAGTGCACTGACCTCTTTCCTTGCTGAAGTAAAAAACTTTATCCCAAGAATTTATGTCAGTCCCACGACTTACGACAAACTAGAAAAAAAGGGAATCCTAGACAAATTCAAAGAACGCCTTAAAAGCGAACTCAAGTCTCCAACACCCATAAAAGCAGGCCGCTAATCACGCGACCCGTCTTTACGTTAGAAATATACGTTGGGGTAGTCGTTAGAGATGTGTTTTTTTAGTTCTTCGATGAAGATGCGTACGTTTATGTTTTTTGTATTTCTTGTTGGGGTAACAATCCAGATGTCTTTTTTATCCTCGCTGTAACTTTCTAAAACAGGAATCAATTTTCCTTTCTTGATTTCTTCAAAAGTATAAGAACCTGGCAGGCGTGCTACGCCTAAGCCCGCTAATGCGGCCTTTTGGATGACTCTAGGGTTATTGCTTTTGAAGTTTCCTTTTACTGGTGTGTGAATGCTTTTGCCTCGCTTTTTGAAAGTCCAAGCTGTGCGTTCGCCGAGACAGTTGTGATAAATTAAATCTTTGGGTTCATTCAGTGGTGGGGCTGTTTGTAGATAGTTTTTGGAACACACGACATACTCTACGCGAGAGGCGATTTTTTGTGCGAACAAGGTAGAGTTTTGTAAATGACCAATGCGAATGGCGATATCAAACTTTTCAGCAATCAAATCTATGACTTGTGAACTAAAATTTAATTCGACTTTGAGTTTGGGGTATTTTTTTGCCATTTCAATGAGAACAGGTGCAATATACTCTTCACCAAAAATTCCGGCCAAAGTGACGCGTAGATTACCTTGTGGTGTTTGAGCAATATCTAAAATGTCTTTTTGCGCATCTTCTAAGTGAGCCAGTGCAAGTTTGCAGCTTTCTAAGTAACGATGTCCTAAGTTTGTAAGGCTTACTTTGCGTGTCGAACGGACAAAAAGATTCAGTCCCAATTCGTATTCAAGCTGAACGATCTGTTTGCTGATATAAGATTTTGAAACTTCAAGCTCTTTTGCTGCACGCGAGAAACTTCCTGTCTCTGCGACTTTTACGAACACCATCACACCTTTAAAAGACTTCATTGTTTCCATAGAGAAACACTATTATTCCCCGCAAGGCTCTAGTCAAGACTCAGAGGGCTCGATATAATCTGCTAAAGTGATCTGTTTAAAGATAAAGTTTTTAAATTAAAAGGAGTGGTTATGAAAATTAAAGCCGCAGTGGCATGGCAAGCAGGAGCCCCTTTGTCAATTGAAGAGGTGGAACTTGAAGGTCCAAAAGAAGGTGAGGTTTTAATTAAGGTGGTGGCCACAGGAGTATGCCACACGGATGCTTACACACTTTCAGGTGCAGACCCCGAAGGATTGTTCCCTGTCATTTTAGGACATGAAGGCGGGGGGATTGTGGAAGAAGTAGGTGAAGGTGTTACGACCTTAAAAAAGGGAGATCATGTGATTCCACTTTACACCCCTGAGTGTAGAGAGTGTAAGTTCTGCACTTCTGGAAAAACCAATTTGTGTGTGCGCATTCGTGCCACTCAAGGTAAAGGATTGATGCCTGATGGGACTTCTAGGTTTTCTAAAGACGGTAAATTGATTCATCATTATATGGGGTGTTCTACTTTTGCTGAGTACACGGTGGTTCCAGAAATTGCTCTGGCAAAAGTAGACCCCAAAGCACCTCTAGATAAAGTGTGCCTACTGGGCTGTGGCGTGACCACGGGCATAGGTGCGGTTCTTAACACTGCTAAAGTTGAACAAAACTCTACAGTGGCGGTGTTTGGTTTGGGTGGTATTGGTCTTTCAGTGATTCAAGGCGCTCGTATGGCGGGAGCTTCACGTATCATTGCCGTAGATATAAATGATGCAAAATGGGAGATGGCCCAAAAATTAGGTGCCACAGATTTTGTAAATCCTAAAAAATATGATCGCCCGATTCAAGAAGTCATTATTGAAATGACAGAGTGGGGAGTAGACTACTCTTTTGAATGCGTAGGCAACACGTCACTGATGCGTGCAGCATTGGAGTGTGCTCACCGAGGCTGGGGACAATCCATCATCATTGGAGTTGCGGGTGCAGGGCAAGAGATTTCCACGCGCCCTTTTCAACTTGTGACAGGGCGGGTTTGGAAAGGCTCTGCTTTTGGTGGAGTTAAAGGACGCACTGAACTTCCTAAGTATGTCGACCAGTATATGTCTGGAGAGATCAACTTGGATGATATGGTCACTTTCACAATGCCTCTTGCAGACATCAACAAAGCTTTTGATTATATGCACGAAGGGAAAAGCATTCGTACTGTCATTAAGATGGCAGATTAAAGAAGAGGTAAAAGTATGAATCTTACACCTATAAAAACCCATAAGACTTGCGCAGGACTGACTCAGTTTTGGGAGCATGAGTCTGTGTCTACCGCGACAAAAATGAAGTTCTCCACTTTTATTCCCAGCGGAGCCGTGAAGGGGTGTGTGATCTGGTTATCTGGACTGACCTGCACAGAAGAGAACTTCATCACTAAAGCAGGAGCACAAAAGTACCTAGAAGAGCAGGAACTTATGGTGATTTGTCCAGACACCTCGCCTCGTGGTCTGGATTTACCGCAAGAGCATGAGTCTTATGATTTTGGCTCAGGTGCTGGATTTTATATAGATGCGACTACGATAGGATATAAAGATCACTATAAGATGTTTACGTATATAAGTGAGGAACTCCATTCTTTAATCCAAAAGCAGTTTGGTATTGCAGAAAATAAGATTTCGATTATGGGACACTCAATGGGTGGTCATGGTGCATTAGTGATAGGTCTTAGATACCCTGATAAGTTCCAGTCTATTTCTGCATTTGCTCCGATTGCTAACCCCATTTTTTGTCCATGGGGACAAAAGGCTTTTTTGGGTTATTTAGGTAACACGGAATCTTTGTGGACAACTTATGATGCCACAGCTTTAGTGCAATCAGGCAAGCGACACCCACAATTGATTTTGATTGATCAAGGCACCCAAGATGAGTTTTATAAATCTGGACAGTTATTGCCAGAGCATTTTCAAGTGGCCTGCCAAGACCATGATCAACCTGTGCAACTGCATTTACAAGAGGGATACGATCATAGTTATTATTTTATTTCAACTTTTATAGAATCTCATATTAAGCATCACGCTCAATTTATTAAAAGGTCAATTTAGAGATATCCACTAAGGCTTCAGAGGTAAGTTGACCCGCAAATAACTTATAGGCGCTTGACAAAGCTTCGTGTAAAAGTGGGGTCTTTTTGACGTAGCCTTCAAGGTCAGTGATATTTTTAATTTTAGAAATTTCGGGCTCAAGGCGGATCAGTCGGTCAATAAGAACCTGATGTTCTGCGGGAAGAGGCAGTCCCACTTCTTGTTTATAAACCTTGGTGAAGTTAATAATGGTGAGCATGTTGTTGACCAGAGATTCAACGATTGAGTCTTTGGTGCTGGGGCCTAAAGAACGTCCCATGTGAATCATCTCGACAAACATCATCACATTAAACTGATTGCCCATCTCATGGCGAAAGTCTTTGGCAGACACATAATCTAAAATATGCTGCGAACGATTGGGGTCAAAGACTTCTATTTTGGTTGCAGTTGTGATCTCAAAAATTGGATTTTGATTTAAAATTTCGACAGCATTTCTTACGCTCGATGAGTTGATCAGATGCGGGAAATAGTTGTTTTGCAGATTGGCGTTCATGCCTGCAACTTCGTTCATCTCTAAGACTCTTACTTTTTGAGGAGTCAGTTGTAGATGAAGCTCTCCAGCCCATAACACTTCACGGACTTCAGCGTTTTGCTGAGACACCTTATTTTCAATTTGCTCCAAAAGGACTCGATGTCCTGAGGCGATGATGGGACCGAGAAGGGTGTGGGTAAGACCATGAGAGTCTTTTACTGCTAAACCAATAAATTTAGACGTAGCTTTGCCTGTAAAATAACTATTAAAGGATTCATTGTTGGATCTAAAAAGTAGAGTTTGTGGCGTAGAGGATAGAAATTGGACGCACTGCTTAGCGTGTATTGAAACAGAAATCTGACAAATAAGAAAGAAGAGTATAAGCAATTTCAATGTGATTTCCCTTTTTTATTTTGTATAAAAAAAACCTTTTTTAACAAAAATGAGCCCCGTTACACCTTAACACAATCTTAAAACTAAGATTCAAACTGAATTTAAATCGTTTTAAGCTAAAGTAAGTGTCAAAAAAATTGACACCCACCAAAGTATAAAAAAGAAATGCAACGACTGTGCCTTATTTGGTGATTTTATATTATAGACGGTTTGCTGGAATATATTTATGCGCAGTCAGATAATAATATAAAAATATTTATATTTGTATTTATACATATAACAAATATAGTTTGTTCATATTTTGTTAGGTTTGTTCCCTGACAATTTTCTAACTTTACTTATAGCTTTTTACTGCAATTATAGGGCTGTACTTGAGCCGTACTTTGATCCTGAATCATGACAAGAAATTGTTAGGAAATAGAAAAAACGAAGCTCAGTAAAAATAAAGGGAGAGAATATATGAGAAAGTATTTTTTTAGTGTACTATTGTTTGCGTTATCTGCAGTCCAAGCCTATGCTGCTTGCCCATCAGGAACAACTATCGGTAGTGGTAAAATTGATAGAAAAGAGATCTGTGTCATCGAAGGCAATTATGCCAATCATAATCTAGTACTTACGCCAGATTATGCGTGGGTATTAAAAGGTGATGTAAGATTTGGTACGGGTGCGGTTAGACAAAATAATACGGATAAGGTTGCGGCTACCTTAACACTTGAAGCGGGTACGGTGGTTTATGGAAGCCCGCAGTCTTTTATTACAATCACCCGTGATGCACAAATTTTTGTTAAAGGTACCGCTGCTCAACCAGTAGTATTTACTGCCTTAGATCAAGTTAATCCTACACCAGGTTACTGGGGTGGTGTGGTTATCACTGGAAACGCTCGTATTAACAATTGCAAGACGACTAGTACTCTAGGTTTTTGTGAAGGATTTATTGAGGGTGTGGCTTCTGAAATTGCGCCAAGGTATGGTGGTCCAAATGATCAAGATAGTTCGGGTTCAATTGAGTATTTAAGGGTAGAATATGCGGGATATACTTTTGGAACTGATAGCGAACTTAATGCTATTACATTTTACGCAGTAGGTAACCAAACTAAAGTTGAATATATTCAAGCTTATAAAGGTGCGGATGACGGTGTTGAGTTATTTGGTGGAACTGTAAATCTTAGATATGTTGTTTCTACTGATAATGATGACGATGGTTTTGATTGGGATCAAGGCTGGAGTGGTGCTGCGCAATTTATTTATATTACTTTAGAGAATGCTAGTGAAAAAGATCCAAATGGAATAGAAGCAGACAATTTTAAAGATAATCATTCTGTAACGCCAAGATCAAACCCCACTTTGAGTAACATTACTATTATTGGAAAAGGGAAAAATCCTAAGCTTTTTAATGGGATCATGCTTAGACATGGTACTGGTGGTAGAATTTATAATACACTTGTCGCTGGTAACTTCCAAAATTGCTTAAACATTGATAGCGATGAGACATTCAGAAACGGCGGAGAAATTGTAAACGGACAAGTTCAGCAAACTGGCCTTGTTATGGAAAATATAATTTTACAGTGCAATCAAAATCAAATCGCTCAAGACTCTAAAGACCTTTGGTCTGTTGAAGAGTGGTTTTATGCATCTGTTGAGCAAAATAACTACGTTAAGTCTCCTACAGAAAATTTGCTTGATGCGGATGGTGTAACGCCTTTAGCGCAAGGTCCAGCTCTTAAAACAGGATATTTACCTCCAGAAGATATATTCCCAGGTGGATTCGAGTTTATTCCTGTAGATTACGTAGGAGCGTTTGGAAGCAGTTTACAAAAATGGACTGATGGTTGGACATTAGAATAAATCATAGAATATGAAAGTTTACACAAAACTAATTATTAAATTAGCTGTATGGGTAGGTCTTGTGGCCTACTCATACATTTGTTTTGCCAATGTCCAGACTGAATTGAAAGGACAAGTACTGATTTTTGTTTTCAGAGACGGAATGCCTGCTTCGGACGTTAAGGTTCAAACACCAATAGGATTGGTTAAAACAACGTCGGAAGGATTCATTTCAGTTGCCCTATCTGCACAAAAAAACCAAAAATTTACTATTTTGGAAAATAAACAAAAATTTAATGTTAATGTCCTAAACAATAAAGAGACACAGGTCGTTGTTCATTTGGGTAATAATTTTAGTGTTGAAATAAAAGAACCTCACGTGTTTGTAAAAAAAAGGTATGCAGACAAAAGCCTTAACACACAGATTTTGAGATTAAAGATCCAATCGACAACGGGACAGCCAATTGCAAAAGCAAAAGTATTGTTAAGTGAAAAGGAGGAGATGCTTCAAACTGATCAAAAAGGTCAGTTAGAGATCGTACTTTCTGAAGGTTTCTATAATGTGAGCATTTTTCATGATGATTATCAGGCTTTAAATCTTTATGATGTTGAGTTAGCAAACCACACTAAGTCATTAAACCTCGAATTAAAATCAACTAAAAATCTTCTTGAAGATATGATCGTGTTAGCTCCTAAAATGAAAGAGAATTTTTCTTCTTTGGTAGAGGTTCGAAAAAAAAGCTCTGCAGTAACAGATGTTTTGGGTGCGGAACAGATGCGTAGAGCTGGAGATAGTGACGCAGCATCCTCATTAAGACGTGTGACAGGGCTTACATTAGTTGGAGGTAAGTACGTATATGTTAGGGGGCTGGGTGAGCGCTATTCTGGTGTACAAATGAATGCTTTTTCACTGCCAAGTCCAGAGCCATCTCGTAGAGTAGTTCCCTTAGATCTGTTTCCAACCGCTATTATGGAAAGTATTATAGTTCAAAAAAGTTATACTCCAGATCTTCCAGCAGAATTTGGTGGTGGCATCATTCAGCTACAAACAAAAAGTACACCAGAAAAATTTTACTTTAGGGCCTCGGTATCGGCTGCCAATGAAAATCTTGGAGTGGGTCCAAGTTATCAAGGGGGGAGTTTAGACTGGTTGGGGATGGATGATGGAACTAGAAAGATGCCCTCGATTCTGCAAAACGCTGTAAACCAAGGACGGGCACTGGAGATCAATACAGTTGGCTTTGATGGTGGAGTGAGTGAAGAAGAACTTGTGCAGATGAGCCAAAGCATGTCAAATAACTATGAGTTAAAGCAACAACAAGCTCAGTCGCTGCCTGGGATCTCGATATCTACTGGAAATGGTTGGAGAGTTGAGAGTGAAAGTTTTGGTAAACTAAAGTTAGGTACTTCTCTGAGTGCTTTGTACGGTCAATCTACTGATCAAGTGGAAAGAACATCAAAGTCCTTGGTAGTAGGACAAGGAAATCATTTAGTTGAAGATCATCGTAAGATTTCTGATTATACGGAAATTGAAACACGACTAGCTGGTAGTTTAGGATTACATGCTGAAACTAAAAATCATAAATTCGAGATTAGTTCGTTTATGTTAAGAAATACGACTCATCTGGCTCAGGATAGTCGTACAGATTTTGTAAGCGGAAATCCTACAGATTCAATCGTAATGGATTTTGTTGAAAGAGAACTTTGGACAAGACATCTAAAAGGGGAACATCACATTGCCAATGTCTGGAATGAGTCATTGACATTAGATTGGCGTTGGGGATTTGCGGATGCTACAAGAGACAGTAAAGATCGCAGAGAAGTTGCTTACGATGTTTCAGGTGTTGATAGAATCTTATTGAATGATTCTGCTAGAAGGTCTTTTGCCACGCTACTTGATAGAAGCGAAGAAAGAGCTATTAATTTTACACTACCGATAAACTTTTCTAATAAAAAAGACTTTGCCAAGATTAAATTTGGGGCACTTTCTTTAGATCGAAGAAGAGACTCTGATATGAACAGATTTATGTTCATCAATAAAGGTTCAGTGACAGGGTATAATTCAGCCGAGCTTGCTTATAGTCCTGAAAATATGGGAACAAATGGTTTTTTGTTGAATAATATTTCTGCAAACTCGACTCAGGCAGATAACTATTTGGGTGAGCAGACCATAAATGCTCAATACGCCATGATTGATCTGTCACCTTTTGATAAGTGGTCATTCCAATTGGGCATGAGACATGAAGTGTCCAAACAGAAGGTACGCACATTTAATTATACAAATCCAAAAGTGGACTCTTCAAATTCGATCATTACTATGAGAGATTTTTTGCCTGCTTATGGAGTAGTGTGGAAACCTACTGAAAAAATTAGAACCAGATTAACATATAGTGAAACTTTGGCTCGACCAGATTTTCGTGAAATGTCTCCAGTGGGTTTTACTGATGATGAAACTGGATACATAGTTTCTGGAAATCCAAACTTAAAAGGTACAGTCATTAAAAATGTGGACCATAGATGGGAGTATTACTTTACGGCAGATGAATACGCATCAGTGGGTGTCTTTTATAAGCATTTTGAAAACCCTATTGAAGCGGTTTTTTTATCTGGGCCTAATCGAATACAAAGTTTTCAAAACGCATTAGCAGCAAATAACTATGGTATTGAATTTGAAGGACGTATAGGTGGTAGACATCTTTTAAGATCACTCAGACGACTAACTTTACTGACAAATGTGAGTTTTATTGAATCAGAAATTGAAATGAGTCAGGGAAATATAAGTACACAAAGCAGTGATTCCAGGCCTTTGCAGGGACAATCTCCATTTGTGTTCAACATGCAACTGCAATACGATCGTCCTCTCTGGGGATTTTCTGCAACTCTTTTATATAATATTATTGGTAAAAGAATAACTGAAGTCGGTGTTAATGGAATTCCTGATACCTATGAACAGTCAGCAGGACAGCTTGATTTTGTAGCCTCCAAAAAAATTCTTGATAATTGGACATTAAGTATTAGAGCGCGAAATCTTTTAGATCCTAATGTGGTTGCAACTCAAAATGATGAAATAGTGCGTTCTTTAAAACGAGGAAGAGATTTTGCACTTACAGTTGGAGGTGTATTTTGATCTTTTATAGATTCAGTATTTTACTTGTTGCTGTTTCTTGTATTCATTGTGGCAAGCATGACATTGAGAACTTTGGTTATGTTAGACAGGTCAATGCTGCGGGCGGTGAGGCAGCAGTGAACTGGCCAGATCGCTTTGAAGAAGCTGTCAATCAAAACAAAGATGATGAGTTTAAAAATCTTTTGGAAGAAGATGAAGCGCAGTTTAATGTACTTTTAAAAAATGGAAGAACCCCCTTAATCCATTCTGTAATTTCTGGAAGTAATTATTTTATTTACTTATTATTGCAAAAGGACGTTGATATAGATCAAACAGATACTCAAGGGAAGACAGCTTTAGATTATGCAGTAGAAATGCAAAAAGACAGGGCCCAGTTAATGCTTAATCCTGATTTGCAAATACAGTTTCAAAGCGTACTGTTTTTGAAAATCATTGAAGATAGTGATGATGTGGCTAGTGAAGTTAAGAGACTTTTAGAGTCTGGGACTGATCCAAATTATATGGACACTGACATGGGTGAAACGCCACTTACTATGGCTATTAAAAAGAAATCTCTGGCTGTGACAACTTTAATAAGATGGACTGATCCTGAGTTAGGATTAACGCCTGTGGATATAAATTTGCCAAATATGGAAGATAAAAAACCATTAACAATTGCATTAGAAACAAACTTTAGACGTGCCATTTTGGCATTACAAGCTTTATCAGCTGAGGAATAGAGGGGGGGAAACATGAAAGATAGAATTTTTGCAGTAGCACATTATGCAGACGCGGCAGTGCTATACCTGCTAGTCACTTTAACAATATTAAGTCTTTTTATTATTGTGGAAAGGTTTATCAAGTTGTCCAAAATATCAAGGCAAAGTCTTGAACAAAGGCGGAAGCTTGAAGAATCAATGACGTCAGTAAAAATAGGTAACTTAGAGGAGTTGGACCTAGATTCTCAGTCTTTAGAAGGGAAAGTCTTAAACTATGCTTTTGAACATATCGAACAAAATGGCTTAAAAGGATTAAATGAAACATTTGATAGTTTTTTGAAATTTCAAAAACCAAAGCTTGAACGTTCCTTAGCTTTTTTAGCTACAGTAGGTTCAAATGCTCCATATATAGGACTTTTTGGTACGGTTCTTGGAATTATGAAGTCATTTTATGATATGTCACACGCTACCAATGCAGGTCAACAAACGGTTATGGCAGGGATATCTGCGGCCTTAATTGCCACTGCTGCTGGACTGATGGTGGCGATCCCTAATGTGGTTGCGTATAATTACTTTCAAAAACAGGTGGCTGGTATTATTGGAAGTGTTGAAGGGGCTAAAGATATGATTGTGGCTTATGCCAAAATGAAGGGGCATTAGTATGGCAGCAAAAGCAGGTGGAAGTTCTGAGACGATTTCTGACATCAATATGGTACCACTTATTGATATTATCTTAGTGGTGCTTATTATTTTCATGGTGACAGCCCCCGCTCTGATTAAACCTAGCATAGAAGTGGATTTACCCGAAGCGGCCTCTGGAGACGAAACCACACCAAGTCTTTTAAATGTGGCGATCACTGCTGAGGGTATGGTGCTGTTGAATAACGAAGAGGTAGATGAAGACGAGGCGAAGTTACTAGCAAAAGAGGAATTTGAAAGGAACCCAGAGGTGCAAGCCATTGTCGTTGCCGATCAGAATTTACCTTATTGGCAAGTAATAAAGGTACTAGATTGGATCAAGTCGTCTGGTGTTAAAAATTTTGCGGTGACCACAGATAAACCAGTAACACATTGAGGTAGTAGGTATGAAGAATATTTTTATAATATGGATGTATTTGTTTGGGTGTAGTGTATATGCTGAAACATCGTGGGAAAAGTTAACTCAAGATTTAACAAAACAGAGATCAGAGGTAGAGGTTTTAAGTCAGGATATTGATAGTATTCAGAGTCTTAAACAGTCAGAGCTTAATCAACTCATAATGCAAAAAAATGAACTTGAAGCTCAAATTGAGAAAGAAAATCTTCGTCAAATTCAATTTGATGAGAAGCTTAAAAGATTGGAATTAAAAGTTAAACAGTCAGAAAAGACAAATCCCAATGCCTATGAAAAAGTTGTTAAATGGGTGACAGGCTTTCAGTCTGTTGTGCAAGCGTCAGTGCCTTTTGAACATCAGTCCAGAATAGCAACTTTGACTGATATTCTGGGTAGATTAGATAAAAAACGTGAGCCTCTGGAGTTAGTATTGTCTGACTTTTGGGTATTTGTGGAAAGTGAAATCAAATTGGCACATACCAATGAATATAAGATTGTGAATGTCACAATCAAAGATACAGATGAACAAGTTGAAGTTGCTAGGTTGGGATTGGCTCAGTTGTATGCCGTTACAACTGAGGGGAAGGCTTATAAAGCTATACCAGTTGGTGATAAATGGTCGTGGACACTTATTGAAGACGCAAAAACAAGGTCATCAGTTTTGCACTTGGTAAAAAACTTAAAAAATAAAGTAGATACAGGAATATATACGCTTCCTGTTTCAATTTGAGGTTTGTAATATGAAAACTATAATGATTTCTATGCTATTTCTATTGCCACTAGCTTTACATGCAAAAAATACGGACGAAAATATTAAGAGTTTAAAAGACGCATTTCAAAATGAGTATGTGTATTTAACCTCTCAAAAAGCGGTTTTGTTAAAACAAAAAGAGCAATTAAATAAAAAACTAAATTTAGATATTTCTTCTATAAAAAGTGAAATCATAAAAATGCAAAAAAACTTAGTATGGTTAAGTGCTGAAAATGATGAGAAACAAGAGTATTTATCGAATTTAGAAAGTAAGAAAAGAAATTTGCAAAAAAGATATTCGTCACTAGAGAACTTATATAAAAAATCTAATAAAACATTAAAAGAATTGAGTGCAAGATTAAATTTTAGAAGTTTGGATATGCAAACGGAAATTATTGTACCTAATGATGTCAGCATTGACGATTTTGCAGATATTATCACTCAGGCACAAAGCTTATTGCGATCCTCGTTTCAAGCGCAAACATTTGCGGCAGCTTTTTTTAATGATGATCAGCTTGTAAATGGTACCATTACTAGAGTGGGACTGTCAGTCGCCATAGGCGAAGTGGATGGTGAGCATTATGCTTTAGGACCAGATGGTTTTGGAATGTTAAAAACTTTAGAATTAACAGATGATATGGCGACTAAGTCTGGTATGAATCTGTTTGTATTTGAGGGCCTAAATAAAGTGGCCAAGGTCAAAAAAAATGCTGGTGTACTAGAATTCATAGCTGACTTAAGCCCTATTCTTTTTTTGGGTATGTTACTACTGATGGTTTTAGGACTGTTTATGGCAATGATGAGGATTTGATGTTGTTAAGGTTAAAAACAATAATTGCGAAATGTGTTTTTATTACGTTTACGACAGGTACACTTGTAGTAATTTTGGCTACATTATTGGCGTTAAACCCGTCAGAGATTTTTAAAGAAGAGACAAAAGACATCAGACCTCCAGTCATTCAGGTGAATGTGCCACCCACTCCTGTTGAACAGGTTGCTAAAGAACAAAACATTGAGATGAATAATGCGCTACTTGCCAGTTTGGCTCCTGATTCTTTTGCGCCACAAGATTATGGTGCGGGCGTATCTTTTTCTGGTGCAGGAGGACCTGGTGTAGGTGGAAGTGGTGGTTTTGGAACCGACATGTCTCAGCTTGTACAGGAAAGAGCTGAAATGAATAGACCCCCAGGAGTGATGTTAAAAGGACAGTTAGAGTATCCGCTTGAAGCTCGACAGAAAAATATTTCTGGTTATGTGATATTAAAAATATTGATTTCAGAAAACGGTGTTGTGCAAAACGTAGAGGTTGAAGAAAGTCAGCCTCGAGGGATATTTGATCGTGCGGCAATACAGTCGGTAAAAAGTTGGAGATTTGAACCAGCAATGATTAAAGGAAAATTTGCTGCGGCATGGACGTCGCAAAAAATTAGATTTGAGTTGAATTAAGGAAACGTAACTGTATGTACCATTTTTTAAAGTTAATCATCGGGGTTTTATTTTTACATGTCAGTGCCTACGGCTTTGTGAAAGATCCAGCCTATGATGAGTATGAGGGCTATGAACTGGTAGATATGCTCATAGAGGATAAAAGGCACGACTTGGCTCTGCTGGAGCTGCAAAAATCCACAATACAAGCTCAAAATCCTCAGCGGTATTTATTGTTACAAGGAAAATGGTATTTTTCTCAAAATCAATGGGAGAGTGCTATTGGGTACTTCAAACAATTGTCCTCGCAAGCGAGCCTTAAGTATTTGGGGAGGTCCTATTTTCAGATGAAGAATTACTCTCTATGTTTAGACGCCTACAATAAAGCTTCACACAACGCTATCTCGGGGCTTAACTCATCTAGGGCGGATTTGATTCAAGATGACGGGACACAACATGTTTGGATATCTTCATGGGCTTATGAAGATGTTTTGATGTATTCAGAATGTGCATATCAAGTCCAGAATTATGAAAAAAGCTTTGCAATGTTAAACTTAGCAATTGAGGCGACCCCAGTATTTGAACTGGCAAAGGCAAGGGTGGAGTTATTATTAAAACTCGGCCTATATCGACAAGCTTTGGGCGCCTCACAAAAGTGGTTGGAAGAGAATCTTTCTACAGTGACAGAGTGTCTAAGCTTAATAGAACAATTTTATAAAAAGAGTCTAATGGATGAAACCCTGATGTTATTGGAGATGAGCCGAGTTCGTTTCCCGCAGGATTTAGATATCAATTTGACATTTTCGCAGATTTTATTTCAAAAACGCCTGTTGCTTTCAGCTGAAGAAGGGTTTGCTCGCGCGGCCTTAACGGATCGGCAGTACTTTTACCATGCAGCTGAGATCAATCGGCAAATTAAAAAATATCAACGTGCCCAATTTCTAAATAGTTTTATCGGTGAAGAAACAGAGAGGTTAAAGCAGAGGGTGGCCACTTATGTAGACATGAATAAGTATTCGTTACTAGCCTCGTTAGAGCCCACAATATCACGTTCCGATTTGATTAAAGATGATGAGGTTAAATATGCCTTGGCCTATTCATTGATCAGCGTGGGGCAAGTGGAAGAACCTCTGGGATACCTTGTCGCCATTGAAAAACCAGAGCTTTTGGAAAAGTCGATCCTGCTGAGAAAGACCTTGTCTGAAAGTCATAGTAAAGAGCAGAAGTCGAGTTTTTGATTTTGCTGCTTATGGTTATGGCTCTAAAGTAAATTGTTCTGCAATAAAGCTTTTCAAGGCTTTGGTTTTTAGGGTAGATTAGCCTCGTCAACTTAACTGTTATGGGGGAATTATGAGTCAGCCTTTAAGCCTGTTTTCTGAAGATGAAGTGGCCTTCCGTGAAGCCATTGCCGATTTTGCACAAAATGAAATCAAACCCATTGTAAACAGAATGGATCATGAGGCCAAAATGGACCCTGATCTGGTAAAAAAATGCTTTGAGATGGGCCTTATGGGAATTGAATCTCCTGAAAATTACGGGGGCTTAGGTTCAAGCTTTACCGCCGCCTGTATTGCCGTCGAAGAGTTAGGTAAAGTGGACGGCTCGGTGAGTGTTCTGGTGGACGTGCAAAACACTTTAGTGACCAATGCGCTGTTAAAATGGGGAAGTGACTCGATTAAAGAAAAGTATTTGCCCAAAATGGCGACAGAGTGGGTGGGGTCTTATGCTCTGAGTGAAAGCTCCTCAGGTTCTGATGCCTTTGCTTTAAAGTTAAGAGCGGAAGACAAGGGTGATAAGTATATCCTTAATGGCAATAAACTCTGGATCACCAGTGCTAATGAGGCCAAGGTGTTTATCGTTTTTGCTAACGTGGACCCTAGCCAAGGTTATAAAGGGATCACCGCTTTTGTGGTGGAGCGTGACTTTCCTGGATTTAGCGTAGGTAAAAAAGAAGAGAAGTTGGGCATTCGTGCTAGCTCTACTTGCGAGTTGCTTTTTGAAAATTGTGAAGTGCCTAAAGCCAATATCCTAGGTGAAGTGGGTAAGGGTTATAAAGTGGCCATTGAAACTTTAAACGAGGGTCGTATTGGTATTGGTGCTCAGATGATTGGGATTGCTCAAGGGGCTTACGAGGCAGCAAAATCTTATGTGCAGACTCGTGAGCAGTTTGGAAAGTCCATCTCTAGTTTTCAAGGGGTACAGTTTCAATTAGCAGAAATGCGCACACAGATCGAGGCGGCTAAACTTTTAGTTTACAATGCAGCTCGCTTAAAAGATGCAGGTCAGCCTTTTGTTAAAGAAGCTGCCATTGCTAAGCTTTTCTCGTCTCGTGCGGCTGAAAAAGTGGCATCTATGGCAGTTGATCTTTTTGGTGGGAATGGTTTTACTTCTGAGTATCCCGCTGAAAAGTTTTATCGCGACGCTAAAATTGGGCAAATTTATGAGGGGACGTCTAATATGCAATTGCAAACCATTGCAAAGTTAGAACTTTCATAAGTGAAGTGTCATGGATTTAGTTGAAGTTGGTTCTAAGATCAGTTTATTTTTCATCCCATTCTTGTTTGCAATCTGTTTTCATGAATGGGCCCATGCTTTGGTGGCTCGCCTTAAGGGGGACCCTACGGCTGAAATGATGGGGAGACTGACCCTCAATCCACTTCCCCATATTGATCCTTTGGGTACGGTGGTGTTTCCGATGTTAGCCATTTTGTCAGGTGGATTTTTCTTTTTTGGTTGGGCCAAGCCTGTGCCTGTCAGCGTGAGGAACTTAAAACAGCCCTCTAAAGACATGTTTTGGATTGCCATTGCGGGGCCTTTGTCTAATCTGTTTTTAGCTGTGGTTGCAGCTTTTCTTTTAGGGGCTAATGCGCGGTTTAACCCCTTTCCTGATTATGCGGACGCCATCATGAAGATTCTGCAATTTTTTATCATCATAAATCTGTCTTTGATGGTCTTTAATTTTATCCCCATTCATCCTTTGGATGGAGGTAAAATTTTGGCGCGATTTTTACCCTCATCAGCTAATGAATGGTTGGAAAATAATAGCTCCACTTTGGGTGTAGCCCTTTTAGCTTTAATTATTTTGGATGGCCTAACGGGTCGCGGGTCTACTCTTATTGGGGCTCCCGTGCGATTTTTATATGAAAATTTGGTGGGTGCGGTCGGTTACTTTTTTACCTTTGTCATTTAGGTCCGATTGCATAATTGTTCGGCGCGTTAGTGGGCTGAAAAAACTACCTTTTTTAATCTTGATCTTTGATCTTTGCCGAGGTCCTTGGTTCAATAATCACTGTAGAGAGGTGGAGTGAGTGGCAGCAGGTGTAACAGTACATCTTCATCATTTTGAGGGTCCTTTAGGTCTTCTTTTGTATTTGATTCGCAAAGAAGAGATGGACATCATGAACATCAATATTGGTCAAATCACAGACCAGTATCTGACCTATATTCGCAACATGGGCAGTTTGGATTTAGAAAACGCGGGCGAGTTTGTGGCAATGGCCGCGACTCTGATTCATATCAAGTCTAAAATGCTTTTGCCTCACTATTCTGAAGACGAAGACGAACCCGCAGAAGACCCGCGTAAAGAACTCGTACAAAAACTCTTGGACTATCAAATTTATAAAGAGGCCTCTCAAGATCTTTATGGTCGCCCTCTCTTAGGACGTGATGTGTGGATCAAAGGGGCTAAAGAGCCTTTGCCAGAAGCTCCCGATGATTTGATTGAAGTGGATGAAAACCCTCTTTTTTCCATGATTCTAAGTTATAGAAAAGTCGTCAAACGAGTGAAGAAGGCGGTCCATCGTGTGGCGGGTCGTATGCAGTCGGTGGCTTCACGAATCTTAGAGATCAAAGAGTATCTAAAGCCAGGAAGTTGGATGAGCTTTTTTGAATTGATGGACGTCACACGCCAAGAGTTGCAAGCACAAAAAGAACGTCGGGCTCAAGCCGAAAAAAATGGCGAAACATTGGCAGAAGAGTACGAGTATATTGCTGATGGCCCAGAGAAGACCAAACTTTTAATCACATTCTTGTCTTTGCTAGAATTAGGAAAGATTGGTTTTGTGAGACTTTTTCAGTCTGAAACCTATGGCGACATCCATGTCGAGACTTTACAGTCCGTAGAAAAAGATGTGATTTCACAAGTGGAAGAGTACGAAGTTTTAGACACAGAAGACAGTGCCAATCAGCTTTTTGCGAAGAGCATGGCCGAAGAGCAAGTGGATATGAATTTTGAAGAGCCCACTGCGGACCTTTTGCAAGAGACTTCAGAAGCCTCCCTGCAAGGGGCACTGGACTTAGATGATCTTAATGACTCTTCTAAAGAGTTTAACGATTTCGATTCAGATACAGAAGACCTCTCTGAACAGAGCGAGCGCAGTGAACTGGCATTTGAGGCCGACAAGAATGCGGCGCTTGAAGAAGGATTCATTGAAGAAGCCGCTACAGACGAAGAGATCGAGGATGAAGAACGTAAATTAGGTTTAGAGATTTAATCAGAGCGTGAGTGATAAAGACAAAATCGCACAGGGAAAGAAAGCATGAGTAAAAAGAACAAAAAGGCTAAAAATAAAAAAACTCAGAACAAAGAGATCAATGCCGTTCAGGGCGAATCTTCTGCTCTTGATTTTGAGGGCGTGGAGTTCAGTGTAGAAGCTGGGGACCCACTTTTAGCTCTCTCTGATGGGACGGCCGATACAGAGAAAAAAGCAAACCTGTGGGATGCTGCTGAGGATATTGATGACAATAATATCTCTGAAGAGGCGGCCAATGCAGAAGCTAAAGCACAGACTGCAGACGACGTAAATCTAGAAATGGAGTTAGGAGCTCAGGACGAGTTTGAACTGGAAACGGCTTTTGAGGAACAAGAAGAAGTTTCAGATGAAGACAGCATGGCGGTTTTAGCAGAAGAAGAAAACGAAGATGAGCCTGTGGCTGAAGTGAATGAAAATGGGGAAGTTTTAGAGCTTGTACAGTTGACAGATGACGAAGCCGTGTCAGTGATTGAGTCTTTGTTGTTCATTTCTGATCGACCAGTGGGAATGACCACGTTTAAAAATGCTTTTGTGGGCACAAATGTGACCACCAAAAAGATCAAGACCTTGATTGCTGAACTGCAAGGGGATTTAGCCCAAACTCGTCGTGGGGTGAGTTTAGAAGAGGTCGATGGGGCCTTTCAACTGCGCACAAAAGTGGACAATCAAATCTATATTAAAAAGATCATCAAAGCACGTGTGTTTAAACTTACGGGACCGTCTTTAGAAACTTTAGCTGTAATTGCCTATAAACAACCTTGCATTAAAGCCGATGTGGATGAAGTGCGTGGGGTTGAGTCGGGACACCTGGTGCGTGCACTTATGGATAAAGGACTTGTGGCCTTTGCAGGCAAGAGCGACCTACCTGGCAAGCCTATGTTTTATAAGACCACACGTAAATTTTTAGAAATTTTTGGCCTGCGCAATATCAACGAGCTTCCTACATTAAAAGAAATGGAAGAACTCCTTCCTGAAGGCATTGGCGAAGAAGAGGAAAAAGAAACCCTAAGTGATTTAACAGGAAAGTTATCTGAAAATTACGAAGGCAACTATTCTGTGGCTGAAGATGAATTAGGTAAAATCACTGAACAGCTCGCGGGAATTTCTACGAACACCGAATTTTTTGAAGAAGAAAAGCGTAAACAAAAAGAAAAGCAAGATCGTGAACGTGCGGAAGCCTTACAAGAAGCTGTCGCCCTCGGTGATGAGGTCGATCCTAAAGATTTAAAATGGCTTGAAAAGTACGAAGCGAAATTGGCAGCAGAACTAGAACAAGCCGAAGCCAGTGCCGCACAAGCAGACGTCAGTCACGATCCAATTCTAGATGACGTGTCACAAGTGGCAGGCAGCAAAGAGAATGAAGAGCCTGCTGCAGCCGTCGACGTGGAATCAGCATCTTTCGACAGTGCTACAGAGGATTCGACTTTAGAAGATCTTGCGTTTGCCACTTATGAAGATGAAACTTTGACTGAGGAGCTAGAAGAGTCTGAGGAGTCAGATCCTTTGGATTTGTTATAAGGAATGTCGGTTAAAAAGGCGGGAGAGTTTTTCATTTGTACTTTGATTGCTGTCCACATGGCCACGATCTTTATCATCTCTATTCCTAATACCATCTTTTATCACAAGCTGCCGAAATTTATTTTGGATTACACTAATCAAATGGGTCTAAGAAACTCGTGGAATATGTTTGCGCCTGATCCTGCGCCTGAGCAAAAGATTGAGCTGCAATACTTTACCAATCTTAAAAGTCCACCAGAAATCGTCATCGAACAGCCCGAAGGGACATTGTATAGTCTTTCTAGAATTCGACGTTTTTATGTTTACAATTATTTTTTAGCTTCAGATGAGAGAATCTTTAAAGAGCTTGAACCCGTAGCGTGCAGAAACAAAACAGGGGGATATTGGACTCTAAAAACTTGGGCTAAACTAGATCGCCAAAACTACATGTTGACCCGTGATATGATGCTGGATTGTAGCAGTGAGGACAGTGGCAGTGTTCAAAAATAGATGTATCTTCTGTCATCCTAAACTTAAAGCCCTCTTAAGCGCAGCTTGGGGACTAAAGTTTTTATTTCCTTTTAAAGAGCTTAATGCTTTGCAAACCTATGCCCGAGGCTTTGGGGCTCTGACTTTTGTGTACAGTCTTTTTAGAATTAAGGACTGGGACATTTTGTATGGCTCACACACCTTTGTGCCCAGAGACTTCGCGCTGTCTTACTTTCCTGAGGCCGTCAGACCTTGGGTGTACATCTTCCCCGAATCTCAATGGGGAGCCATAGTGATGTACGTTCTGATGACGCTGATCCTTTTGGCTTCAGCCTTTAGGCCTTTGCCTGTGCTTGTCAAAGCCGTGGCTTGGTTTTTACATCTGATGTTCTTTCATCGCAATTTACCAGGAATATACGGTGGCGATCTTATTTTAAATGCTTTTTATTTTTACTATGTTTTTAGCGAAACCAAAAATCAGAACATTTATAAGATGCTGCTGGCCTCAGCCCAGTTGCAATTGATTGTGGTGTACTTTGTCTCAGCTCTGGCCAAGCTGACAGGAAAAACTTGGATTGAAGGTTCAGCTATTGGACTGGTGATGCAGAATGAACAGATGGTGATCTGGAGTTTTGATCTGCTCTCTTTGTCACCTATGGTGAGTGCAATTTTGAGTTGGTGGGTTCTATTTTTTGAACTTGGAGCCCCTTTTGGTTTTACTGGGCGTAAAACCAAACCCTACTGGATTTGGACAGGGATTGGGATGCACTTTTTTATTGCGTGCTTTATGGGGCTTTGGTTTTTCTCTTCAAAAATGCTTTTGGCCTATGTGCTGTTCCGACCCAAAGAGTGGCCGAAGTCTTACTCTTCTTCCGCACCATCAAGTCCGATGGCCTCTACGGGGCACCCTTCAAGGGCCTCTTGACAACGCTCTAACTCTTCTTCGTTTTCGGGCTGTTTCATGACAAAAGCGTGATCATAATCTTCGGTGATTTGAAAATTGTCGGGGGCCGTCGTGTAGCATGCGTCGCAGGCAATGCAAGAGCGATCGACATAGAACTTCCCTTTGGCGTTTTCATCGTATTTGTCATTTTTGTCGGCCATAATAAGGAATTCCCACAGACCGCAGCACTTGGCAAAGCATTTTTCTAAATGTAAATTCTATGAAAAAATGCTAAGTATTTGAAATTATTTGAAATAAGTTTTAAAACTGAGCTTTTAGCGTAAGGATAAACTATGGCTCTGAAGTTTGAAGATGAAGTGGCTCGCCGTCGCACGTTTGCGATCATCTCCCACCCCGATGCAGGTAAAACCACCATCACCGAAAAGATTCTTTATAATGGACGAGTCATTCGTGAAGCAGGTGAGGTGCGTGGTAAAAAAGGAACAAAGGCCGCCACTTCTGATTGGATGACTTTAGAGCAAGAGCGTGGAGTTTCCATCACCTCTAGTGTGATGAACTTTGATTTTGAGGGGTTGCGTATCAATCTTTTGGATACCCCAGGCCATAAAGATTTTGGTGAGGACACTTATCGTACTTTGCATGCTGCTGACTGTGCGGCGATGCTTATTGATGCGGCCAAGGGTGTGGAAACCCAGACACAAAAATTATATGAAGTGGCCCGCCGTCGTAAGATGCCGATTTTTACTTTTGCCAACAAGATGGACCGAGAAGGCAAAGACCCGTTGGACTTGATTGATGACGTGGAAAAGACTTTAGGGATGTCTTGCTTTCCAGTGACTTGGCCTATTGGTATGGGGTCTTTATTTAAAGGTCTGTATCACCGTTTGGATCATAAACTTTACTTGTACACCAAAGGGGAAGAGCTTCCTGAAATCATTGATGTCACAGGTTGGGATGATCCCGTGATTAAAGATAAGGTGGGCGAGGAACTTTACCAATCTTTTGCTGAAACCATTGAACTTTTAGAGGGAGCCTTAGAACCTTTTTCTCACGACGCCTTTTTAAAGGGTGAGATCAGTCCCATGACGTTTGGAAGTGCGAAGTACAATTGGGGAGTGGATGTGTTCTTGCGTTTATTTTGCGAGCAGGCCCCCGCCCCCATCAGTCGAATGACCACAACAGGAGAGTTAGACCCACAAAATAAACAGTTTTCAGGTTTTGTGTTTAAAATCCAAGCCAATATGGACAGAAAACACCGCGACCGTGTGGCTTTCATTCGGGTATGTAGCGGCAAGTTTGAACGAGGCATGAAGGTGTTTCATACTCGTTTAGAACGTGAAATTCGTTTATCTTATGCCAACCAATTTATGGCCCAGGAGCGAGAAACCGTAGATGAGGCTTTTAGCGGGGACATTGTCGGCGTGACTGACACAGGGAACTTTCAAATTGGGGATACGGTAACTTCGGGCAAAGACTTTAAATTTATGCCGATCCCGCGTTTTGCTCCAGAAATTTTTGGTCGTCTGAATGTCAAAGACCCTTTAAAGCGTCGTAAAATGCACGAAGCCATCCAGCATCTTGTAGAAGAGGGACTGATCCAGTTTTTTTATCATCCTTCTATCGGTCGACAAGATGCGATCTTGGGTGTGGTTGGGGAGCTGCAATTTGAAGTGCTTCTTTATCGTTTAGAAGATGAGTACGGGTTGGATGTGAAACTTGAGCGTTTGCCCTATGAGCTGGCGCGGTGGGTGTTTGATTCTGAAGGGCAATTTTACCGTGAAGCCCCTAAAGGTGTGGATGATTTATATCTGGATAATTTTGAAAACCCCGTTGTGCTTTTGCAAAATGAATGGGATTTAAAATGGCTAGAACGAGACAACCCAGATCTAAGGTTTTCGCTTTCAGCCCTTTTAAGCTAAATGGGAGTTTTAGCTGCACTGCGGTTGTTTTTTTCAGGAAGACCAAGGTTTAATTAAGGGTATGAAAACAACACCTAAAATCCATCTTAATTTTATCCGCATGAATCCTTTAAAAACTTTGGCTTTTGTAATGGGTGCCGCACTTTGTGTGAGCTCTTGTCAGATGACCACTCCTAAAAAAGCTAAAAACGTCGAAGAGATGCCCACATTTTCTATCAGCTCAGGTCAAAGTGATCCTCGTAGATGTAATGTGGCTGGTGAGATGGCAAACTGTAACGTGTATTGGACTGTGGAGTCTGGTGTGCTCACTCATAGACAAGTGTGTGCCGAAGATAAGGCCAAGTACACGCCATTGATGTTCAACGCGATGGCGAAGTCTTTAAAAGAAGCCTGTCAGCTTAAGATCAGATATGTGCGTATGACTTCAAAGGATGATGTGCAATCCGAACAGCGACTTGCTCGAATGATGACTCAGTCTAAAACTTGGAAGTCTTACAGCAAAGCCCCTCAGGCGAAACGTAAAAAACTATCCGATGCCTTTGTTACTAAAGTGGTGGATCACAAACAACTTTTTTCAGATGTCACTAAGGCTTTGAACTCAGTAGGCTATGAGTTCAAACTGGCAAAAGTAGATGTTGTAGAGCTAAGCCCTCTTACACAAAGTCGTCATTTCAATTCACTTCGTACAGTGGGTGCTTCTCAGTCTTTCTTGGTGCCGCAAAATCTTCGTTTAGTTTGGGTGGACTCTAAGTATCGCCCTCGTCCAGTGCGTAGAAAGCCCACAGCAACTCCAAGAACTTCGGGTCAAATTCCTACACAGAATGAAATCCCGACAGTTTTACCAGATAAGGTGTTAAACTAAAGAGTCAGAGAAGCCCTCTCGTTGTCAGTGACGGAGGGATATCTTCTTTTGCCATATATGTGGTTAAATACTCGGGGAGTCTGTGCTTAGGAACGGATGTCCCTAAGGGTGCTAATGTATGCTTCTAACTTAGCTTTGGAATCTGAATAAGAGATTTTTTGTTTAGTCTCTTATTGCAGGTTTATTGTTCCATTTATGTTGCTTTTGACCCCGACTTTTGTCCTAAGGTGAGGCGAGGACTGTCTCAAAATGTACTGGTGCTTGTTCCT
Source organism: Pseudobdellovibrionaceae bacterium (assembly GCA_023954155.1). Lineage (NCBI taxonomy): Bacteria > Pseudomonadati > Bdellovibrionota > Bdellovibrionia > Bdellovibrionales > Pseudobdellovibrionaceae > Pseudobdellovibrionaceae bacterium. The sequence continues at coordinate 69,500 of JAMLIO010000005.1, forward strand.
TTTTGATCCATCGGATGCGCTGTAAACTAAATTCGATTTTAGTCCTGCTTTATGCGGTCTAAAAATGTAAAAACTTAATGATACCAAAGGCTTTCACCGATAGAATAATGTGGTGTTTTAAAGATGGGACGTATTTTGTTGACCCAAATTTCATTTAAAAAAAAGGACCTTTTTATGAACGTAAAAAGTTTAGGACTTGGGATATTATTTTTAAGTTTAGCGGGATGTGGTGGCTTTAGCGCAAGTAAAGTGGGAGCCCTGATTTCCATCGTAGCGCCCATGTACACCAATCAAACTTCTGTTGAAGTCCATGGAAAATGTGATCCTCGAAAAGAAGAACCTGTCACCCTTTCAGGTAACTTTGCAACATCGCCATTAGATGCTCTTTGTGAAGACAAAGCTTATACAGCAACGATTCCTTTACACGAAGAAGAGACCACTGTGGTTGTAGATCAAGCTGGAGCTTCAGCCCAAGCCACCATCATTTTTGATAACGTGCCACCAGAAGTGCATGTGACCTTTCCTGTTCCAAGTGGAGTGATTGGAAGTAACGTTTATGTTTCAGGAACTTGTGAGTCGGGTTTGCCTGTTGAACTTTCTGGTGACATGAACCGATCTGTGACCACACCCTGTACGGACGGACAGTTCATTGCTAACGTGGTGATGAACTTAGAACCTGCTGAAGGTTCACGCTCTTTAACTGCGACCCAAGTCGACCTTGCTACAAACGTGGGAACTGTCGACGCCACTTACACTTTTGATAACACAATTCCTAGTAATCCGTCTCTTACACTCACTGTGACCAATCCTTACACCGCGGCCAATCCTGTGATCTCAACAGATACATCTCCTTCACTAGCGGGAAGTGTTGTGGGTGCGGATAACGGAAGAGTTCACGTTTATGAAGTTTCTAATTGTTCAGGCATTCCTAAAACCAGCATCACAGTTCCTGTGGGAGGAGCCTTAAGCACTATACTAAGTTATGCCAGTGATGGTTCAGATGATGGCATTCACAGGTACTATGCTAGAGCTTTGGGAGCAAACGGTGTAGCAAGCCCCAATAATTGTTTAAACACCAATCAGTCCTATCGTTTGGACACTCAACCACCAAATGTCACATTGACTTCTCATGCCAATGGAGCACGGGTTAGAGCGGGAGTGCAGCAGACTTTTCGTGGAGCGTGTGAAACAGGACTTCCTGTCACTTTAAAAGTAGGCAGTGAAACCTTTACTTTAAATTGTTCTGGTCGCTCTTACAGTCGTTCTATGAATATGCCTAATGAATTCGGACCACTTACGATCACTTATTCTCAAACAGATTTTGTTGGTAACAGTTATACTGGCAGCACTACTATTGAAATCACTGAAAAGCCAGACAACACTCCGCCTGAATTGAACTTTATTAACCTGTCTGCGGGCGATCAGTTAGTCAAAGGCCAGCTGTTCGGACTGACGGGCTTATGTGATCCTGATCTTCCTTTACAGGTATCGGGGAATGCTCTTGCAAGTCCTGTAAATGTAACTTGTAGTTCTGCGGGTGTATTCATGGCTAACGTTACTATCACCCAAAACACAGGTAACAATTTAACAGTGGAAGCTCGACAGACCGATCTTTCTGGTAACCAAGGCAGATACTCAGTTAGAATTCGTGTGGTCAATCCAGAACCTGGCAATGGCCCTTACATCACCATTGCGTCTCCGTTAGCCAGTTCGAATTATGGTGTGGGTGCTCCTATTGTGATCAGTGGGGTATGTACTGCTAATCTTTCAGTGTCTATCACGGGGATGGCTTTAGCTACGGAATACACGACACCATGTACGGGTGCAGGGACTTACAGTGTGACAGCCAGTGTGGCGGCACAACCAGGAGAAGGGCTTTTGATTATCGCTTCTCAAAATGATGGTGTGTACACTGGAGATTATTCCACACCTATTAACATTCTGACAGCACCGACTCATCCTTCACCTCCACCAGTTAAATTGATGTCACCAGTAGATGGTACGAACTACAATATAAGCAGTCAGATCTTAGTGGCGGGAACTTGTGCTTATGGTTTACCAGTTAATATTTCGGGTGCAGCACTCACTGCGACCACTCAAGCCACATGTACAAGTGCAGGAACCTTCTTTGAAATCTTACAAGTGATTTCGACACCACAAAGTCATGCAGGAGTTGTAGTCACGCAAGTCAATAATTTTGGTGAAGTAGGAATGGACTTGGCCAATTTAAATATTGTAGAGAACACCGAAGACGTAAATCCACCTAACCTGACCATTTCTGCTCCGTCTAATGATAGCAGTCACGAAGCATCTAGTGTGATCACCGTCAGTGGGGCCTGTGAAAATGGCTCTGATGTGAATATTATGGGAGCGGCGTTGTCGGGATTTCATACGGCAACATGTACGGCGGGAAATTATTCCGCTTTAGTTCCTACAACTTCTGTTGGTGGAAACTCTTTAAGTGTGATTGCGGCTCAAGGCGATGCGGCGGGGAACTTTAAAGTGGCCAGTCGAAATATTCGTATCACTGTGCCGTCTGACAATACAGCTCCTGATGTAAAGATCACCTTTCCTACTGATGGACTAGTGATCAATAGAAACAGTTATGTGGTCGTGACAGGAACCTGCGAAGGGGGATTGAACGTGGCCATTACGGGTACAGCACTGGCCTCTGGGGGCAATGTCGATTGTCAACTGAGCGGAACTTTCAGTAAAGTGCTTTCGATTTCCAATGTGGCAGCTGTCAACCGCACGATTGTGGCCACCCAAAAAGATGCGTCTAATAATACAGGGCAATCCACTGTGACTGTAGATGTGGGATTTAATCCAGATATTATTGCGCCTAATGTGACGATTTCCAATCCTGCGGCAAACTCTGAGCATCAAAACGGCAGAGTGATCACTATCAGCGGAAGCTGTCAAAGCGGTATACCTGTTTTTGTAACAGGGTCAGCACTTGCTGATAGTGCGGTGGCTAATTGCAGCAGTGGGTCTTACACGACAGGTGTGATGGCTTCAAGTTCTGGTGGTGATGATCTGGATATCATTGCTTACCAAATAGATGAGAGTGGCAATGTGGGTGTGGCTCAAAGAACAGTAAATGTTTATGTTGTGCCTAACCCTAATCCTCCTAGCTTGACTGTAGACTTTCCGATTGCAAATGAAACTTATGGCCGTGGAGGGATCATTGTTGTGGCTGGGCAATGTATTCCAGGTTATCAGGTTTCTATTTCAGGGAATGCTTTAGCCAGAAGCAGTAGGGTCTCTTGTCCTTCTGGTGGAAGTTATAGCTTGATCACAAATTTAAGAAACTCCGCAGCTACCAATGCCACGATTATGGCGACCCAAAGAGACAACTTCTGGCGTCTCTATTCGGCTTTTGTGCGAGTCAATGTGTCTTCTCAACCGCCACCACCAGCTCCTGAGATCAGCATTGTAAACCCTGCACCTTCTGCAGTGATTGATGCTGGGGCAAATATTCCTATTCAAGGTGTGTGTGTGACAGGGGGATCGGCCGTTTATATCTTGGGATCTGCAATAGGAAAAACGATCACCACAGCTTGTAACGCGAACTCTTTTTCTATCAACACAAATGTAGTGCCTTATACACAACTGAATTCAAGTTTGATTGCGATTCAGATCAATTCAGGTGCGTTGTCTTATGCTTCTAATGTGGTGCATGTACAGCGTCCTCCAGTGCCTGTGCCACCAGTGGTGTCCTTTACAACACCTGCGAACAATTCAACGATTGTACAGGGAACAAAAGTGACGGTGACAGGAAGCTGTTCTACAGGACTGGCTGTGGACCTTTATGGAACAGCTATCACTTCTTCTATTTCAACAGGATGTCTAGCTAACGGAACATTCAGCACACAGGTTACAATCACTACGGCAATAGGTGCTAAAACCTTGACTGCAAGACAGGTTAACATTGCGGGACAGGTGGGTACGGCCTCTAGAAACTTTAATATTATTGAAACTCCAGCCTTGGATATTTCATCACCACTTGCTGGTTCTTCTTTCATTCGTGGAGTGGGTATTACAGTAGATGGCGACTGTCGACCTGGGGTGACCGTAGAGATCACTGGGAATGCGGTTCTAGGAAACCCCACAACGGGTTGTGGAGTTGATGGTCGCTTTGGTTCCAGTGTGAATTTGGTGAATGTCGTAGCAAATAATTTAAATGTAACAGTGAGACAGAACGTGGCTCCAGGGTATATTGCGACGGACTCAGTTAAGATTAACACCGTAGCTATTCCAGTGAATCCACAAGTGACCATTTCTGATCCTGAAGATAACTCGTCTCATCAATCGGGTTCTGCGGTGCAAATCACAGGAACTTGTACAGCGGGATACAACGTCACCGTATCGGGTACGGGACTGGCAAACCCTGTCACCACACCTTGTACGAATGAGGGCACTTATGTCGCTAATGCCTTTGTGGTGACCTTGCCTGAACCTGAGCCACCAGATCCAGAAGACCCAGAAGAACCTGGTGAAGAGGAAGAAGAAGAGGAACAAAACTTAATCGTTCGTGCGGAACAGAACATTTCAGGAAATATAGGTTTCCGTGAGATCACCGTAATGATTTCTACAAATTCTTCTTATTCTCATTGTGGAAGTAATGTGATGAAAGACTGTTCTATTGATGGTCGTGGTAAAGAGAGTAACCCTTATCTGATTGGGACTTACTCATGCTTGGATAACATTCGTGTTTTAAGCAATAGAAAATGTCATTACCGCTTAAGCAAAAACATCACAGCACCTAGTAACAGTAACTGGGAGCCTTTGGGAACTTACATCAAACCGTTTACGGGCAGTATTGATGGTGCTGGTCGAAAAATTATTGGTTTAAAGATCAACCGCCAAGATACTACAGATGTTGGACTTATTGGTGCCGCTGATGGGGCTACAATCAAGAACCTCACTTTAGAAAATGTGGACGTAAGAGGTAAGCAGTATGTGGGTGCTGTTGTTGGATACGGTGAAGACGGTACAACGATAGATAACGTCCATCTTCGAGGTAAGATTACTGTAAGAGGAAGTGCGAGCAACTCTGTAGGTGTGCGTGCAGGAGGTATTGCAGGATTCTTAGAGGGGTCGATGCGAAACTGTACCATCAATGGTGAAGGAAGTGCGCAGTCAGGCCAAGATGATGAAGTCACAGAGATCAAAGTCTCAGGAATGATCAACACTAGATACAATGGTGAAGAAGGCCATCGTGTGGGTGGTTTTGTCGGAGACATGATCGGGAATATGAGTAACAACAAGGCCCAAAACGCCGCCATTCGAATGGATGTGAGTGGGTATATTTATATTTACGAAAACGACTACGGTAAAGCGGGACACAGAGTGGGTGGTATTGTCGGCCGACTTAACGCCACAAGCTCGGCTATGAGTAACAACTATGTCTTTACTGAAAACTCTTTTGAGCCAGGAATTGTGGCCCCCATTGTTGTAGGGGACATTTATGTGGAGCGCTCTGAAAGAGGACTCAATGGACACAGGGTCGGAGGTCTGATTGGTGAGTCGGGTGCAGGTGTGATTGATAAATCTTCTATTCAAGGGATCAACACCACAAATGTGGCGGGGAGCTTTTGGGGAACGGTGGATGATAACACTCACAGAAATACGGGACATACAGTCGGATTTATTTTAGGCAGTAATATTAACGCTAGTCTGGTAATGGATAAAGTTTACTTAGAGTTACCACAAGATCTTGAAGATCCACCTATTGACCCTGTCACTGGTAAACCGATCTACGATATACCTGAGCTAGCCATGAGAGTGGTGGGGGACAATGGAGTGCATGATGTGGGTGGTCTGATTGGTGAGACCATTGTGGCTCCTCTGTTCTCGAATATTCATGTGCAGTCTGCGGCTATGAAAGTGGAATCTATCAGTAATAGAGGAAACCATGTGGGAGGACTGATTGGGTCTGTTTATGCCAACAGTTATAGTGGAAGTTCATCTTCTCGATTTGGTATGAGCATCGCCTATATTTCAGGTTTAAATTCTCAGATCATTGCTCGTTGTAATGGGACTCTTTGTGCGGGAAACAAGATTGGTGGAGCCATTGGGCGTATGGCCTACACTCGAAACCCATCTGGCAGTGATAAATCTAAAGGCTTTGATATGATTGGTGTGGCTGTGGATGGTTACGCGACCATCTCATCTTACGGAACCCATGGGGAACACTATGTGGGTGGACTGATTGGACAGATGATTGAGCCCCATGCCTTAAGCAACACGTCAAATATGTCCAGACTTCGTAGATCCTTTGTCTCTGAGATGGCTACTTTGAACTCCACAGCTCCTAATACCATTATGGGTGGGTTGATTGGTGAGTATCAACGTCGGGATAATAACGAGTACACTGGTGGAGGAAGTTCATTGCAGTATTCATTCCTTGTAGAGAACACTCACTCGCATGCGGCCTATGTCTTACCGCAGACAGCGGCAAGCACATCAGCGCTAGGTTTTATTATGGGTCGTTGTAACATGGGGAATGTGAATCGCGGTGGACAGGTAGTATATCTTAGAAGATCCTATGGCGCACCGGTAGATGGAATTGATATTCCAGAGGATATGGTCAACTTGTCTGGAGTGATAGGGGTTTCCACAGGAACCAATCAAGGGCCAGCGAAGTGTCACATTCAAGATACAAGGTATGGGCATGCCAGTGGTATCCCTGCTCAAGCTTGCTTGGGGTGCGGTGCTTCGGGGAGTAATAATGGATTGACCGAAACTCAACTTCGAAACCGAGCGCTCTTCCCAATGACTTGGTCATTTAATAATGATACCCCTCCGCCTGCTGAGCTCATATGGACTATGGATCCTATCCCGTTCTTGATTGTTGATCCTGATTTAGACATCAACGATCCGCCAGAAGATGAGGGCTAAAAAGTCGTTGGCTCACTCCTAGAGGCTGAAAATAGAAGTTCTCCCCACATATAATAAATGTGGGGAGATGATAAAAATTTGACGCTCTCAATGGAATCATTTCTAATCCGCACCAATTATCAAGACATAAGTCCAGCATTTAGGAGTCTACACCCCGAGTCAGTGACGTCCAGATTTGTGCGCTGCGAGGCCACCTTTTCCTTAAAAACATGTGACAATTAAACCATAGTAGGGGTTTAGACCCCTCTGGATTAAAGCTCATAAGTTTGAGGGGGAGGGTTATGAGGTTTAAGACAGAAATGAAATTTCTGTTTTGCTTTTTGGGACTATGGTCACTTACTGGGCATCAAGTCCATGCTTTTGAAAAGGCACAACTCAGTGCCTCTTTAGATCAGTACATCAATGTGTCTGAATCAGGCCAAAGTAGTGACCAAGTGGTGTCAGCACAATTGCTAAGAAGCTCTTCCTTTCTTTTTGGTACGACTTACGTCATGGATGCAGACCTATTGTGGAGTGGTAACGAGCGTGCCCTCTTTTATAATATTAAAAATCTGAATGTGAGTTTAGGAAGTATTGAACGCCTGATCGTGGGCATCCACCAAGAAGCTTGGAATGAAGGCCTAGATTTTTGGGGCTCTTCAGAATGGGGTCCACAGATGCAGAGAAATAAACTCCGAGTGGGTCAGGGTGGACTGCCTGGAGTTTTCTATAAAAAGCAAATGGAGGGGCTGACTTTTACGGCCATGTACTCTCCTTATTTTTTACCCCACATGGGACCTGATTATGATTTTGCAGGTGGGAATGTCATTTCGCAAAGCCCGTGGTTTTTACCACCGCCTGAAACAGTACCTTATGAAGGTGAAAGTTTTCAGACCAATTACAGTTTAGATGAACCTCGCATCATGAGTTTCTTACAAGTTCCTGCTTATGGGGTGGCCTTTGAATACTGGCCCAATAAAGAACTTTACTTGCGCATGAACTGGGTCAGAAAGGCCAATCCTCACATGCTGCTGGATTTAAATTTTACTGCAAATGCCTCTGACCCCGATGTACCGATTGATGTACTCGTTAAACCGCGCATCGCTGAGCATGAGCTAAGAAGTTTGGAAGCCTCTTGGAAGGTCAGCAAAAGAACCCGATTACGAGCCTCTGTCTTACAAGAGGTCTTTGATCAACCTCGTTTTGATACTCATCAGTTCACTTATCAGACGTTTACGGATCAAACGGTGTACTCTCTGATTCTTAGTCAAGAGCGTTATGACTACACCTACTCTTTAGGGGTTCTGGTGCGTGATGGAGGCCACCTAGGTTCAGTAGGGGAACTTAGTTCAGCCCTCGTCCACCAAGGCGTCAGACACATTTATCAAAGAGCCGTGAAGGGCACTCTAGGATTAAAAAATCTATGGTCTTGGGAGGCTGAAGGCAGTGTGGCTTACGACTGGACCCAGAGAGGCTTCATTGCCACTTTGAATGTAAAGCGGTCTATAAATAAAAACACATATATAGAGCTGGGTGTGGATGCCATCGAACCTTTTAAAGATGCTCCTGAAGGAAGTTTTATCTATCAATATAGAAATTTAGATCGAGTATGGGCAGGAGTGGCCTATGTGTTTTAAGTTAAAACCTGTGCTTAAAACACTCAGCCTTATCGGTCTATGTGTGACCTTCTGGGCCTGTTCCAATAAAGGAAAAGAGGGTGAGGGGATTTCGGTTCAGCTGTCTTATGATTCCAAGTGTCTCAATGGACTTGCTGATCGTGTCGCCAAGTGGTCTGAAGGCCGAGGGTCGGCCTCAACAATCCAAGCCGATGTGAGTTGCATTGGGGACGCCATTGATTATTTTTTAAGACGGGTCAGAGGGGCTGATGCGACCTATTACACTCACACCGAAGTCTTTCATATTTTACAAAAGTTTTTTAATTCCAGAGATTTCAATCAGGCCATCGTAGACGATATTTTAGAAGTCAAAACTTGGATTTTAGGCGGCGACTCTAAGATTCTCACACGTCATGAGTTAGAAAGTCTATCTACATTGTTACACGAGACAAAACCTTTACTAGCACGCCTGACTCCTGTGGCTTATCGTTTATTTTTTAAGCCCGCTCCCAAGCATAATCTTTCCCATCAGTTCACTTCTGTTGAGGCTACAGAGCTGCGTTCGATTTTAGGTCAAATCATAGAAAATCTAAATGAGGCCTCGGCACCCGTGGTCACTCCTGTGGATGTGCAAAGAGCCCATGAAGTGATCCAAAGAATTACCAAACATTTTGATGTGAGCTTTATCAACCCTGAAGAGTTAAAAAAATACTGGAGTGTCATCAATATTATATTGGGGCAGGAGTTAGAGTCAGACATTGCTTTGACTCCAGGGTCTAAAATCTACAAGTATATTGAAAAAGTTTACTTCTTGGCTATCAGGCTTAAGTATGGTGTGTTGGACTCGGGCTGGCGAAACCCTACAAACTTTTCTCATCTAGAACCCATTGTAGAAGAGGCCATCCCCTTAGTGGGTGAATTTATTGAAAACCAAGATCGCCAAGTGCTAACACGTGCGCGTATTTTGAAACTGACTGAGATTGTGATCGACATTGTCGATATGCCAGAACTTGATGCTGAAATTCGAGAGATGCTCGTTGACAGATTTTATACTCGCTTTTTTCAAGTACAAGACGAGCTGGATTTGAAAAATTATCGTAAGCTTAAAGTAGAGTGGAATGAGTTTAGAAACTTTCAACACAACACTGAAGTCTTCTATGGTCGACGTTTTGACTCGAGTTTAATGAGTTTAGGTCTATCGCAAAGTTTATCTATTCATAACCAGTGGGCCATAGATTTTATGTGGCCTATGCTCAGCGATCAAGATGGCTATGTTTTGACCGACCTTAAACCTCGCATGGTAGAAGCCAATTACGGCAATCTTTTTAAGCTCAATTGGCAAAGAGCTTTAGCAAGAATCTTTGTGCTGATGTACACCGACGAACCTGTTCGTCGTTCTTTGCTTACTGGAGTCACCCTAGATGAGTTGCGCTTTGGTTACACCGATGTGTGGAAGTTTTTAAAAGCTTTAGATATTTTATCAGACACAGACGAAGGAGCGTGGTTTCGCATTTATAATGAAGCCAATCTATTTGTGCCTCGGGCTCTACCAGATTCTTATTTGAGTTACATTGAAGGTGTGGATTATTTTGCAATTTTATTTTCAGGCTTAGAGTTTTCGGGTTTGCAGCAAGAAGAGATGCGAAAAACTTGCACCCAAGATGATAAACGGTGTGATTTAGAATGGATTAAAAATTCACCTGCCAAATTCTGGCAACCTATGATCCCTCAATTTGGAACTTATCTGCGTTCAGGCTTAAGTACTGCCGAGTGGCAAGAGTGGGTTGAAGGAATGGAAGAGATGGCCAGAGAAACCAAGCAGCCTCAAGCCTTTAAGCGTTCGGAGTTATTGGCTGTCAGCATTGCCTCTCAATACATCGAAGCCTTTTTAAGAAAGTATGACGAGAACAAAGACGAGCTGATCGACTTTAAAGAGACCGTGAACTCTTTTGAAAATTTTAAGGCGGCACTTTTAGCACTGCCCCAGATTCAAGGCACCCAAGCTGAAGACGATCCACAGATTTTGCTTGCGGTGTACTCTTTCTTTTTGCGCAATGGACGTTTACCTAAAGAGGTCTTTGGTCAACCCATCGAACTTTATGGTTGGCTTAAACGTGTGCAAAGATGCACCATTATGGACGATCAAGGGCGAATCACCCTTGCTAGTAATGTGTCGACCTGCGAGTACACATCGAGCCGTTCAAAGTTGATGAAAATATTGGCATTTTTGTCTAATGCGATTTAATTGGATTTGAGCTTGTAAAAATTTCAACTGGCTCTATTTTGAGTCCACTTTAGGTCACTTTTTTAATGAAAGCCAACTGGTGGTAAGGTAAAACTGAGGACTATGTGCCACACCAGACGCGCTTTTTTTATAATCTTAGCGGGGATCGCCCTTTGGCAGCCGTCCACTTTTGCGCAGTCTTTTCAGAATCTGATTTATAAATCGACCTCTTCAAATCTGGGTGAAACCGTTGATTTGCGTTTAGATAATTTTGTCTCTTCCCCCAGCAACGTCATTTCATCAGATCAAGACTTGATCTTTATGTTGCACTCACGCCGCAACGGGGATTTTGGCAGCGGGCTTTACAATTGGGATTTGGGTGGGCGTTATTCGCGTTACGAGAGATTTCAACTTTGGGTGAGAGAAGCTTACCTGTCTTCGGGTAAGATGAACATTTTGGGAAATGAATCCCGTTTGAGCCTAGGGCGTAAGTACTTTTCAAATCTTAAGTTAGATTCTGTGTGGAACTTAGGGGCTATGGAGTCTCAATTTCGTGGTGACCCTCTTGATCCTATCCATCAGGGTTTAACAGGATTATTTTTTGATATGTCCCTTTCTTCGTCACTGAAGTTTAAACTTTTTGCGTCTGTGGTCAGCTTTCCTGATTTAGGTACAAGCTTTGATGTGAAAAACGGAGCTGTCAGTTCTACGAGTCCATGGTTTGTTTCGGCCCCTAGAACGGTGACTGTCAATGGGAATGAAGTGCCTTTGACCTACGATCTTTCTATTTCCAATCAGTATGAGAAGCTCTTTCGTTTTTCCGCCATGACTGGGGTAGAGTGGTCTGGGGACACGGTGGACATCAATATCAATGCAGGGGTTTTGCCTTCAAGACGATGGACGTTGAATGTAAGACCGACAGCAGTAGTGAGAAATGGGGCTACGGAAGTCGTGGCCAATATCAATCCCGAACTTTTGAATCGTATTGTGGGTTCGGTGTCTTTTGATAAAAAGATCGGCGAGGACTATGTGCTTTCTGGAGAGTACTTTGCTGAATCTTACCTAGAAGATATGACCGAAGGGGCCACGATCAATGATATGCAGTCCAATGCACGAGAAAGCTCTTTTCTGCACATGGGGTTGCAACGTCAGAACATCAGACTGGGCGATGTGGAGATTCAAACGGGGCTTCATTATATGCGTCGTCTGAAGCAGACTCTTTTAAATGTATTGCAAGATTTTGAGTACAACGATTTTAATTTTGACGAAGCCCTTTCATTGCAAGTGGCTGCGGCCTATCAGCCTTGGAATTTACAAATGCAGTTCAAAGCTTTTTATGACTTCACATACCAGTCTATCCTGCTATCACCTCGAATTGAATACCAAGCTCAGAAGGATCTGACTTTGTACTCACGTTTTGATCTGGTGGGCACCAACTCCACTGAAAGTTCTTTTTTGGGCAACCAAAAGGCCAACGACAGATTTTTATTTGGGATGACCTATGCCATGTAGTCAAAGTGTTAAACTCTTACTTCTTAGTATGAGCAGCGTGTTGCTGTTTTCCTCATGTAAATGGTTGGGTGAAGAAAGTTATAAAGCCAAAGCCATAGAAGTCGACAGTCAGCATGAGAACTGCTTTGTGGACTTTAATGAGTTTGTAAAAGATTATTTTTCTTCTACCGTCACGGAAGAAAAAGTGAATACTTTTTTTAGCTGTGTGGAGCGTTCTATTGACGATTTTATGCGTAGAACATCAGAGTCGGACAAAGCTAAGGGCTACAACGCCGAAGAGATTGCAAGACTTCTAGAGTCCTTTGTTTTAGATACTAAAGAAGGTGATGTGTACTCTCAGAGATTCCTTCTAGTAAAAAGAATGTTTGTAGGTGGGGATTCTGCGCACTTTAAAAGAGAAGAGTGGCAAAAGGTGAAAGTCCTCTGGCCCGTCATTCGCCAAGCAATTTTAGATACAAGACTTCTGACTGATAGCTATTACTTTTATAATCAAGATAAAGAATACCATAAAGCCATCACCAAAAAGCAGGATCAATTTGCTCAGGCCCTAAGTGATCTGACAGACAAATTGACTGCCGCAGGTGGGGAGATGAACACCGAAGAGCTTCTGTTCTTCAAAGACCAGATTTTGAGTATGCAAAGCCTACAAAGGTTTAAACCTGTTTTTGATGGACTATTTGATCTGTATATCTCTTTTTCTTCTTCTCAGCCCAAGAACTGGTCTAATGCGTTTAAATTTATTGAAAAGACTCTAAGAATCAATGCTCATATTCGAAGATCAAAAATGGAAAAGGAGATCTTCACACCTAACAGTACGGTCTACTACGCCCTTGTGATCAAATCTATTGTGGATACTGTGGACTATGCTCACGAGCTGAACTGGGACAATCCTATAGAGCAAAAGGCCATCGAAGACGTGGTGGTGGGACTCTATGAATCAAAAATTTTATTTAAAAATGTTCAGTCGCGCAGTGATTTTTTGACTGCTGTAAGAAAGATGGGGGCCAACCTCTTTACTGCACAGTATGACGACAAATGGAGTGTCACTAAAGAAGACGTGCTGTTTTTCAAATATAAGTTTAACACTTGGATGCTGACTTTATCTAAGGTTTTAGAAGAATATAATGACAGAAGCTTTATGTCAGAATACACAGATTTGACTTATGATATTGATTACATCAAGGACCCTGATACAGTGGCTGGAGAGCTGTACCAAGAGGTGGTTTTAAAGTCTAAAATTTATAACCCTATGTTCAGTGATGTTTTTAGTTATAAATCTCACTTTGTAAGTGCACCAGAAAAAAGTATTCGTTCATCCACTCATGGTGTTTTAAATCACTTTTATCAGGGTAATTTAGCCAACATCGTGTCGTTCTTTTTTGACTCTTATGGAAAGCAAAAGTCTATAGCGCACGAAGTGGATAAACTGGTGACAGAAAACACAGTGGACCGTGTGTACCGCGATATCCGGCCGATTACAGTGGCTGAAGGGATCATCAATCCTCTGTCATGCTCTTCGGGTTCAAGATCCTTTTTGGAAGCCAATATCTTTTCTTATTCGGGCAATGGGGATAGTAAAGTTGATATGTATGAAGGGATTCAGTGGTTTGCCTCTATCCTTTCGGCAAGTACGACATCCCGAGATGTTTATCGTGGGGCTTTAGACAGTGGATGTGCCATCCCTGGAACATCGAAGTATCAAAATTTCGCTTATATTGATGCCACCTGTTTTAAAGACTACTTTAAGAAAGATTATTCTAAGCATCTATACCATATCCCTGGGTTTTTAAATTTTATCAATGCAGGGGATTTTGATAAGTTTTATAACCAATACTTTAGCATGGTTAGAACATGTAAAAATAACGAGCTTCCATTTAGTTTTGATGAAGTTCAGTACGCTGTCGCTCTATTACAATATATAGAAACTCTATTTGAAGTGTACGATACAGAAGCTTCAGAATGGTACTTCTTTACACGTCAGAAGAACAACGAGCTTGAGTTTTCTGAGTTGTGGACTGCTTTTCATGATAGATTCAAAGATGTGGTCAAACGCCTTGGTGAGGCCCAAGCGGGCACAGAGCTTTCAGATATGGTTGTCGAGCACATTTACCGTAAGCTGATCACAGACAAAAAAATGCCTTATACACCTGATGGCACTTGGGATTCGGCAATGTGGTTTATAGGCAGTCGTAGCTTGACTGACCCTCCTCCGTATAATCGTTTAGACATCTATGAAATTTTTGACAGTGTACTGACAGCCATTTCAGGAACAGGTGGCAAGGTCACCAGTGAGTACTGCCAGTCTGTTAAATTGGCTTGGGAAGAGTATAAACTTAACAATACCTTCTACGTCAAAGAGCCTGTGGGCGCGTGTACGGCGGACTAGATCATTTTTCAGACTTCGATGACATTTTTGATCACCTCCTTCTGTAAGAGATTTACAGGAATAAAATTCAATTCCCCTTCATTTCAAAAATAAAGACGTTTAAGGCAAATTTGAAAACGGCCTTAGGATTGCTCTGTATTTTCTTATGTTAGCACGCAGTTAGTTATGAAGCTGACAAGAGATATAAGCTCTAAGCCAGAGGGATGTGCTTAGAGAGTTTGCACGGAGGAAGAAATGGGAACAATAAAAGTATGTTTACTTAGTCTTTTGATGATGATGCCAATCAGCTCTTGGGCCTGTGACAATCAGGGAAGTTTGATTGAGGGATTTTTACAAAGAAACAAGCATTGGGTCGAGGTGGAAAATCAACACTCTACAAACATCGCAAAAAGAAACCCAATACTGATTGATATCAACTTTAGAAATCCAGAGAAGAGTAAAATTTTAACATTCAAGAACCAAAATGATCTCTTAGGCGCTATCAAAAGTAGAGATTACTCTGCAGGTGAAGAGCAACTGTCTTCCATCAATAGCATCTGTTTAAAGAACAATGTTTTAGAAATTAAAAGTAATCAAGGTGATGCCAAATTATTCTATACGGGCAAAGTCTTAAATGCCGAAGTCAGATACGGAATTTTTGGCAGCACGTTTTACTTTAAGAAGCACTAATGTCTTTTAGAGGTTCTGCCTAGCGACGGTCCACTTGGACACAATGTCGTGTCCAATCCACCAGACGGCATCACCTAAGTCATAAGACTTGTCTAACATGAGGCCACCGCAGGCCTTAAATACAATTTCACTTAAGTCCGCAGTGCATAGATTTTTAGAGTCTGTGTGCATGTCCATCAGCTCAGCTGAAGCGCGTTTCATTCTGTCCATTTGCTCAGGCTGATTGTGAGTAGGCCATTTGTTAAATTCACTTTCAAAATCTTTAGTGTCCGCATTCAAATACTTTTGCACATAAGCTTCGATGTCTTGCAAAGTGTATCCTTCTTTAAGTTTGCTTTGGCTTTCTTTAAAAAGCGGATGACTAGGACTGAGTCCCTCATGTCTTAAAGCCGTAAGAAGGGGATAGAGACACACCTCAATGCCTAAAAAGACACTGCTAGAGTTAGTTAAAATTTCTGGCGCATTAAAGACCGAGGCTTGAATGTTTTGTTTTAATGAGTCTTCAGCAATGGTTTCTAATTTGATCTTCGCCCAACCTTGCAGGTAAGGAGAATAGCTTTGCCAGATGTAATCATCTTTGGATTCCACATAAGTATCACAACCATGATAGCCATAAGCCACATAAGACACCTTAAAGCCTTCTTTAGTCTTTTTCTCTCTTAGAGCTTGGGTTTCATCAATAAGAATTTGGTAAGTGTTAGCTGTCACCTCATCAAAAGAACGATCACACAGGTATCCAAGATCCGTATTCCAAAACTCTTCTGAAGATTGGTATCTGTCACCACTGCCTTTAAAGATTTTATTTAAACAAGGCATGATGATTTTCGCACGTGGAATGCCTCCTGCCATAGTGTGAGCAAAAACAATGTGTCCCTCTAAAGGGATGTCTTTTTCTAGGGTTTTAATCATATCTGCTGTGCGAGCTTTAAAGTCTTTGCGACTTTGTAGAATGATGTCTTCAAGCTCTTTTCTGTCTACAGCGACTTTATCCCACTCGCTCATCTTGTAACCAGAGATCTTGTCTACTAAGGTTTGTCCATCAGACCAGGGAATAAGATCAAAGCCCGCTTCAAGAGGAACATTGACGAGTGGGGTCTGCTGCTTTTCTTTAAGTTCTTCAGGGGTTAAGGGGCGAAGCTTTTGGGTGTCAGCATCACGGCGACCTACGGTGGTGTAGACCACCTTCATGCCTTTGCGCTCGGCCTCTTCGATCAGACCGTTGACGTAACCACGACTGAAAACCTCACCGAACACCACAAGCGTGTCCTTAGGGCCATAGTTTGCAGAAAGGGGAAGTTGTCTAAGGGGATTAAACTTTGCCATATTGTCAGCTCCTATAAGTGCTCATGTTCAAATCTATGAGTTGAATGATTTTGAGTCGAGATTCAACCTATAAATTCTTAAAAATTTCCTACCACCATATTGGAATTTGAGTATAAAAGACAGCTTAAGTGCGCCACAGGCAAAGCCCTAAGGGAGCATGTGAAAATGCTCATCAATACAGCCCTTAAAGTTGTCCCATAATTCGAGCATAAATTATTATGATTTTGTCAGGACCTGCTTAAAGTATCCATACTGTAATAATTTCAATCTGAGCATATATTAAGCTATATAGCCTTTCATATCTAATATATTTGATTTGGTCTAATTTTATGGATTTTAAGAATCTGTACAAATTTTAAAATATCCTAAAAAAACAACAATTTAGAACCTAATCATGTAATTTTTTAGGTTTATTTTTCACGGTTTTTTTGGTTCTTATAGGGTCTGTGAGTACATGCAGTGACTATTTTTGTCTTCAAAAGCAAGGGTCACTCTCAAAATGGCAATTTTAGATTTTAGAAAAGGATATATTCGATTTGAGTGCTAAAGGCTTGAGAATACTTCTTGAATCATAAATCTAAGATAAAGACTGAAAGAGGGAGAGACTTGAAAACGCTAGTGAGGACCGCTTTTGTTATGGGACCTAAACTTAGAGCTATGGTGCATGGCTTTAAGGGCCTTCTCACACCTGCAAAAATCCTATTCCTTACCCTCACTTTCTCTGCGACCACGTCATGGGCTTACAATGACTTTCTGTTTAGAACCAGTTCTTTTTCCAGAGAATCCAGAAAAGACTTTCAAAAATTTGATCAAGACGATCGCTTAATGCTTAACTGGTCTTTGCGATCTGCGGGTGAGTCTTATGCTGACCAGATTGATGAAGATTTTGTTTATGCTGTAGGTGGCCGTTCAGAGATCAAATACCGCCTGTTAGATCGTTTGATTTTTACCACGACCATTGACGTTCAATTTAGAAGTGGACGTGTGCAGTCGCGCTTTGGAGAATTTACTCCAAGCGGAATCTACCTGCACTATGGTTATTTTGATTTAGATATTTTGAATGATGATATGTTTCATCTGATGTTTGGAACTTTAGATCAAAGAAGAGTCTTTTCGGGTTTTGTTATGGCTCAACGATCTTTTCCTGGTTTAGAGGAAAGAGTGAACATCAAAGCTATGGACGGAAAAATGCTGTACAGGTTTTCTACGCAGCAGGTGATTCCTACGTCTTACACTTTTAATACAGAGTTAGTGGCTAAAGAAGAACTTCCCACTTTATTTTCTGCTGTGGCCAGTGCGACTTATGAAAGCGGAAGAAGTTATGATATGAGTGCCTACGTTGGTGGCTTTAGCTATAACAATTTACCCTCTAAGGTGGCCGACTCTTCTCGATTCTTAGGCAACAGCGTGATAGGGACAGGGGCTGCCAGTCAGTTCATTTTTGGTTTTGAAGGCTGGATGGCAGGTATTGCGGGAAGATACGATTTTAACCGCGACATCGCCGTGGGGTTTAGTCTTGATATGCTAGAAAACACCAGCGCTCCTGATACGTTTAACCAAGCGCAGATGATTCGTGTATTTGCCTCTAGACGTCTTAATGCTGATCTGGGCTTAGATTTTAACGTTGGCAATTACTTTGTCGAATCTGACGCCGTTCCTGGATATTACACATCTACGGTTATGGGAAACACAAATAGAAAAGGGAATTTTGTGGAGCTGGGTCTAGAGTGGATTCCTAAAAAAGTACGTGTGTCAGGTAGATATGTAAAAGCGGATTTGATTAACAAAGACACTTCGGGCCGTCAGTATGATGCAGATATTATTACGATACATTTGGAGACATCTTATGATCGCCTCTTCTAAAGCTCTTTTGAAACACACACACATTTTTGCAGCTCTAATTCTGGGCGTGCTTGTGCTGACTACGGGATGTATGAGACATAAAACTCATGACCCTAAAGTCAAAGCCGAATTGGTCTTTGGTGACAATGCGGACTTTGATATTTTAAAAGTGGATGCAAGGCCCCTCAACCAAGAGAACAGTTTATATAAAGCTCAAGGTTGGAAAGTTCCTTATTATAAAAATTATGAATTTATTGTGACCTTACGTGACGGTCTGCAAGGACGAAGTCTACGTGATTTTAGATTCGAGGTGCTTGAAGCGTCTGGGAAGCCCGTGTGTGATGCAAGATCCACTGGAGAAACACCAAAGTGTGAGTTCACCGCTAATGCGGCCAGCGAGATCCGTTGGACAGAATCTATTCCCTACGATTTCTTTAAGCGCGACAGTCAGTCTGCACTTTTAGCAAGAAAGATCAAAGGTACAGGCAGTCGTACGGGGCAAAGAACCGTAGTGCTTGAGATCAATCCATGGTCAACATTAAGAGGTTTAAGTGTTCCTGAAGTGAGGGATATCACTTTTAACCTCAGTGAAGAGCAAGCCAAGATGCTCAAAGAGGCAAGCTATGATCCTTACGGAGCCTTAAAGATTTCTGGTAACAACCCTGAACAAAAAGCCAAAGTGATCATTGATAGTATTGGCACGCAAGTGATCCAGTCCATTGAACCCTTTGTGGCTATGAGATCAGACTCCGCCATTCAGCAGTCACTAGATGATCGTGAAGAAGGCAGTTTAAGATTTCAAAATTTGGTGTACAGCAGATACAGTAAGAACGAGTTTGTCAGTCGTCAAAAAGATGCGGGTCTTGAAGGTGACTTTACCTTCTTACGTAAGGAAGGCACTGGCAATAAGGCTGTGTATGTGTATGAAGACATCGACAGTTCACAAAATATTGATGGTCTGAAATTCAACTTTGATCTTAAGATGAATTTAAAATATGAGTATCAAACTCCAGAGGGAGTCACTCAAAATAAACCTTTAATGGATGGACGTTTTAGAGTTTTATCCCAATTAGTCCTTGAGCCATCAAGTGGTGCAGACCCTATTATTCTGACCCCTAATATGAACGCCATTGTAGGTGAGATTTTTGAAGGTAAGTTATTTGCCAACTATCAAGCGATTATCCCGTATCTACCTTCAACAGGAAATATTAAATTAGCTGTTCGTTTGATCCCATTGGGTGTAGAAGATCAGCTTTCTTATGTGGATTACTTGTACACTCTGGGGCCTTATAAGAGTCTGATTGGTCGTATGGGTGATTTATATCCCGATGAGCGTACGATTAAAAGAATCTTTAACTATGATGAGTATATAGCAAGAGCCACAGGTGGTAATGAGGCCATCAATAATGGCTATGCTTATAAAATCAGAGACTACAGTTTTGGTACTATGAACATTAAATTCAGTACAGTCGAAGCGGGTGAAACGGCTTCGCAAAGAACTGTGATCTTTAGAGTCAGTGCGAAAGTTTACGATGAAGCTACAGGCTCAACAGCAGCTCCTAATACGCCTTTTGAAATTGTGTCTTTGCATACAGGTATTTCTAATCCCACGGATAAAACAAAGTGGAAGTTTATGAAGATCACAAATGCCAAAGACGTTAAGGATCCTAGTCGTGTGAATCGTGATGGCGAAATCTTTTGGTATGATAAAATGTCTCACAAGTATTACCATCGTGAAAAGTTGGTTGAGAGAAGAGTTTTTATTGCCAGATGGAAGCCTGAATTTGAATCTGGAAATTTTGATTTTGTTGAAGAAGTGAAAAATTTTGTTGAGGGTAAACCCACTTCAAAAGGCGTGAACATTCAAGAGCTTAAGATGTACATCAACCCATGGGATGAAAGATTCGGAACCTTTGGTACGGATGCTAGCATTGCCTCGGAATCCTTTATTAAAAATATTGAAGGTCGTGAAAAAATTGAATCACGTTTCTTTATTGGGAATTTCAGATATGAAACTTTACGTTTTAGATATGAAATTGGTAAATCCATGGATCTTAACGTTAAAAAGACGGTGCTTTTGACGTTAGACCCCTTGGTGCTTAGATACTCTTCGATTCTGCAAGGGATCAATGCTGTAGATCGCATTCGTGACGGATTTTATATTCTTAAGGCAGCTCTGCAAAAGGACTATCTTGATCCTGCGGCCAGAGACTATGTTCTGCAACCAGAACCTGTCGATGCCGCCGAAGAGCTTTTAGATGAAAGAGACATGCGTGAGATCGTGGTGGATGCTCCTCCTGGAGACAGTAAACTTATGTATGGAGATGACTATGTGGGAACTCAGCATGGAATTCCTTACGGTGATCCCAGACGTAAACGTTCGATCAGTTTTGTTAAAAAACTGGTGCGTGTGAACTCTGGTCGAATCATTACTCCTATTGAATTTTCTATTGAAGATTTACGTTTAATGAGAATCAGATCACAAATCTTTGTGCAACTGCAACTGGTCAATCAAGTGAAATTGCAAGTGGTGAACATTGTTAAAGAACGTTTTGAAAAGATCTTTCAATTTGAAACAGGAAAAGTCAGCCCTATTCTTGCTAAGTTATCTGAACAAGATCAAACTCTGATTAAGTTTCAAATGCAAAAAGTCTTAGATGCTATTGCAGATAGTATTGATGATGACATTTATATCACTCAAGTCGAAGATCTTGAAAAGATCATTCAAGACCCTAAGGTGATCTCTGCTATGGATGATCTTGAGCGCTCGAAATTAGGATACTTACTTAAGGATGTTTTGATTGATCTTAAGCGTGAGTTTGAATCTAAGATTGCCTCGACGATCGCTGTTACTGATGACACACTTTCAGAAGTCGTAGACGAAAGAAATCAAGAGCTGGCGGAGCGTGAGCAAGTGGCTACGGAAGCCGCACGCCTTGCCGCAGAGTCCAGACGTCAAGCTGTGGACCCTGTCACCCAAGGTGCAGCAGGGCAGTGTGAGAGCTTAAACCCTGTTAAAGTGTTGTCTACAGGGGAAGTTAAATTTGATCTTTCAAAAGAAAATGCAGACATTGATCCTGTGACTATGGCCTATATCCCATTTGATACAGGTGTTTTTCCTGAAAACTATGCGGATCGTCTGTCGCAATTTCAGCCTTTTAAAGATGCAGGTAAACAGTTCTTTAAAAATCTTTTAAATGAGGCCACTCTCAATAGAATTTTAACCAATGACTTCACTGTATCTGCGGCATTTGGACCCGTGTCTGACTTAGACAAGTTACATGATAAAGACTCGGGTATTCGAAGTCGTACTTTTGTGGGCCCAATGACCTTCCTATACAATACCAACTCAGGAAGTTTAAGACCTACAGACAACTTAGATGAAGCTTATTGTGTGACAGATGATTGTAATTCTTTAAATACATCTTTGGCCTCTCAGTACGGAGTCATTGAAAACTTTGAATATGAAAAGTCTCCTTA
Source organism: Pseudobdellovibrionaceae bacterium (assembly GCA_023954155.1). Lineage (NCBI taxonomy): Bacteria > Pseudomonadati > Bdellovibrionota > Bdellovibrionia > Bdellovibrionales > Pseudobdellovibrionaceae > Pseudobdellovibrionaceae bacterium. The sequence goes on from JAMLIO010000005.1 coordinate 91,434, forward strand.
CCATGGATCTATCGCCCATTTTCAAAACGTAGTGTTTGAAGATCAAACTTTTGTGGACGAATCAGGGCAAACCAAAGTGATTGAAGGTATTGAAAGCATGTACAAAAGGCTTAAGGCGGCCAAAGAGGTTCGTGCGCAAGTCGATGGTATGCTCACACGCTTTTTAGACACGTATGATCTGTCCTACTTGTCATTAAAAGACATCGCTCCAGATCGTTTGGTGTGTACAGACAACGTGCTTAAAGGCTCTCACTGTTATAAGAAAGACACGCAAAGATATATTCCTCTGAATAGATTTTTTGAGAACTATTCCGAAGTGGTCAAAGGCATTGTCGACCAAGATTATAAAAATAAAAATAAGTACGAGGCGAACTTTCAAAACTTATTGGGAAGTTTAGCTTCAGTGCCTAATCGTTCGGCGGGTCACAATTTACCCTTAGAGATGCCTTACGGATTTATATCTGAGCAGTACAACGTCGGGTTAGATCGTTGCCAAAATGTACAGAGCAATGTTTGCCAAGAGAGCAACAAGTCTCCTGGTCTATGGGGTCTGACTACAAATTATGATGTGGCTTTGGATTATGTGGCTCCTACTCGTGATGAGCTGTTAAAGATCATCAAACAGCCTTATAAAGGACAAAGTATGGTAGCTTCGGGTCATGCTAAGTTCACACCAGAAGATCAATTTAAAATGTGTGACTTGTTTGTATACGGAGAGATTGCTCCTAAGGCTTATAAGAAGTATGGCAATGATAAGCGTAAGCTTGCCCGTCTGCGAGCCAACCTGTTTGCTATGGCCACAACTTGTAAAGATGATGTGACAAAAGGACTTGAGCCTTTGGCCTTAGAGCGACGCTTTAGAATCAATGAAACAGGTCGTTACTACTTCTTAGGTGGTAAGTCTATGAACGTTCAATCCACACAGGATGTGAAACTGTCGTCTTCACTGCGTGTTTCAAGAGCTTTTGGAGTCAGACCTTTAAGACTTATTACTGGAATCATTGAAAAGGGATCGACATTCTCATCAAAAATTTCTGGTTTACTTTTAGGGTCTTTAGATTTCACATACAATATGGCTAGGGACCGTGGCTTTAACGAAGGTTCAGGTGTGAACAAAGGAACCTATCTTGTGATGCAAAACGCAGAGTTTGAGATTGAACTTAAATCTTATGAGCAGTGTATTGTGGCAAGATGGAACCCTGTGTTTGTGGAAAGACAAGACCGTCGTTTTGGATTTTCTGAGGGTGAATTTACAGAAGATATCGTTGCGGGAATGATGATCTGTAGTGGTGAAGTTGAAAATACTCCTATTGCGGTCAAAGAAAAATATTACTACTTCACTCAGCATTTTACTGAAGGGGATATGTTAGACCCTGCGGACATTCATAACCATCCTTGGTTGCTGGCTCTGCGTGGAGTGCGTGAGTTCAATACTTTTATGCTGGCACTTCAGTCTTATGAGCAAGACGGTGCGGGTAATAAGACAGAGCGTGAAGTTGTAGATGCCGAAGAGATGATTGGTTACTTTGATATGTGGCAGAACGATGCTGAAAACGTAAAACAGCGCATGGCAGGTTCTTATAATCCCACAGATCATTATAAAATCGCGAAACGCACAGATTGGCCGATTGATCAAATGGTAAAAACCTACAATCGTACTATGCCGACCTTCCCAGGAATGTACACTCAACTAGATGAAGAGGAGTACAACGAAAGAACTTGGCCTTGGGGCGCTGAAGCACCAGGTGAGGTGATGAAGGCCAGTGCTCGCTGTCAGTAATAAAAAGAACTTGTGATGTATTGGGTGAGGTCCGCAGAGGGAGAACTCAAAGTCTCTTTACACATGGGATGCTCCCACGCGCTTGTCAAATAAGATGCGGGATCTTTTTGAAGCTTTATATATCTTTGATGTAGGGCTTCGATCTGTTGCTGTAGTTGTTTGGCATCTTGACATAGGTTTACAACTCTTAATGATTGGGCGTCTGGGCTGACACGCATCACTTCTAACGTTTGAGTCTCTTGGCTTGGGTTTATACTTTCTAATGGTTTAAAGTTGGGATCTGTTGCATTCGCTGTTAGTGGTGGATCGTATAGAGGGATTTTGCTGTACTGTGTGGCTTCTCGGTTGTTGGTGTAATGGGGGCCTACGATCACAGGAGTTTGGCAGACCAAAGCTTCCATGACACTGTGAACTTTCTTTTTAAAAGATCCCCCGATGAAAGCCCCATAGGCACCTAAATACGATTTATATAAAATTCCCATCTGATCTATAAGAAGCACTTCTCCCTCTGGGGTTTCAAATCCGTTTTGAGCTGAAGAGAACTTGCTATAACGATGGCTTCTTAAATTTAAACTCTCTAGTTGTCGTTCTAAATTTTGCAAACCTGTTTCATGGATCTCATGAGGAGCAATGACTAGAGTGCCATAGGCGGGTCTCCAAGCCTTGAGCAGAGGCATTAAGTCTTCGTCCCATGTTGAACCTGCTACAAAAAAGGGATGAGGTAAAAAGGCTTGTGTCTTTAAGGGTAAAATTTTACTAAAGGCCTGATCCCAACGAGTGTCTCCATGAGTCAGCACGTGGGGGCGTTGATCTAGGGGGGTGCCCTCTAAAATTTTTAACACATTTTGATGGTCCTCTTGGGACACCACAGAAATGCTATGGAGTTGTTTGTAGATCCAGCGTTTGATCCAAATTTTAAATGGATTTGTTGTCGCCTCTTCGGTGCGTGAAAACAGAAGAGTGGGAATTTTTTTTCTTTGAGCCTGATGTAAAAATTCGGGCCACACATCCGTGCGACTGATGAGAATCAGTTGAGGGCGAAGTTGTGATAAAAAGAAACGCAATGGCCCTGGGAGATCCAAAGGCAAGGGTAAAGCCAAGTCCACATAAGGATGGGTTTTAATCTTGTCCACATAACTTGGGGAGTAGTAACTGCACACAATAAAGCTATTAGGAATTTCTTCTTTAAGACGCTTGGCCAAAGGGAAGGCATATTCCGCTTCACCAGAGGCGGCATGAATCAAGATGACAAACTGATCTCGAGGTGGCGGAGTAAACTTACCTTGTTTTAAACGCATCAAAAAATATTGACGTAATTTTTTTGAAAACAGAGGACCCAGCAACAATGCAAGAATTAAGACAAAGGCATAAAGGGGTCGGTATAGACGGATCATAAAAGGTGTAAGATCTCTTGTTTGACGTTATGAGGATAAATTTCTTTTAAACATTTTTGTGTCTCTTTAATCTTACATTGTCCTCGACCATCTTTGGTGCAAGGAGAACAAGATAGATTTAGATTCATTATAGTTGTGCTTTTTCTAAAAGGCACACCAAAAGCGGTGGGACCTAGAAGGCCCACGCTAGGCACTCCCATATAGTCAGCCCAGTGTAAAACTCCAGTGTCGGCACTGACAAGAGCCCGAGCCTCTTTGATGGCCTTCCCCGTATCGGCCCAACTCAGCTGACCGATGGTATTGGTCAAGCGAGGGGTCTGCAATTCGTGAGTGAACGTGTCCTCGGCTCCACCGATCACAATAAAGTCCCAATCAGGCATGCTGTCCATCAGGCTTTGAAAATGAGTGAGTGGCCAGCGTTTGAGAGGCCACGCCGCACTAGGAGCCAAGCAGATGTAGGGTCTGGGATGAGTGAAGGCAGACGCCTTTAAAATGTTCTGATTGTAAGTGTCGTTCACGGGAAGTTTCTGTGCTTGAGGATTTTGTGTCAGTACCTTATTTTTTATAAGAGGATTTAAAAAGGAATCGGCACTGACAAAGGGCAAAGGAAATCGGTCTATTCTTAATTTAAATAATAAAAAGCGTTTAAAGCGAGACTTTGGGCGCCTTACGGTGAGTGCTTTACCTGAAAAGAGTCTAAGACGTAAACGCAAAAAGAAGGTAGAGATCAAGATTAAGGTAGAACGTAAATTATTGTGGGCATCATAAATGCAGTCGTACTCTTGAGTGCGGATCAAATCTTTTACTTTACGCAGCTCTTGCCATAAAGAAGAGCCTTGGGTTTCAAAAGTATAAATCTGACGAATCTGGGGATGGGCCTTAAGGGGGGCTAAAAAGGCCTTTTTGGTTAAAAAATCAACATCATAAGACTCTGCCGCAAGCGCGTCCACACAAGGAAGAGTCTGAATGATGTCTCCAAAAGACGACAGTCTGAGGATTAAGATTTTTTTTGCCTTCATAATGGCTTGCATTATGAACTTTTTTTGTGAAAAAGTCATGATGTAAGAGTAATCTTTAACTTTAATTATTGTCTTATTTGGGAGGTATTTAAAATGGCAAGTAAGAGCGTTTGGATGTGTGTGGCTTTGGTGTTTTTTATGATGACAGAGGCTCATGCGATCTCTGAATCTAAATGTCGTAGCAACGACTGGTTTGCTGTGGGTCGTGAGTATGGAATCAAAGGTGAAGCCGAAGATAAGGTTCTTAAAGACCAAGAAGCTTGTCAGAAAAGAGGGGTAGAGATTCCTTTAGAGCAGTATAAAAAAGGCTGGCTCATGGGGATCAATGACTACTGTAGCCCAGATAATGCCTATAAAATGGGCGTTACTAAAAAGAAACCCACAAAGAATTGCCCTTTGGTGATCAAGCCCACTTTTGATCAGTTTTATAACTGGGGCACCGATGCTGCAAAAATAGAAAAGGACATTGCTAAGACGGATAAATATCTTAAGAGCAAAAAGAAGTCTCTTGAAAAGGCTCAGAAGGATGTCAGAAAATTCGATAAAGAAGTGGAAAAGCTAGAGAAGCAGTCCAAGTCTTTAAAAGCTAAAGTGGCTGAAATTGAACAAGAGATGGCTAGAAAACGAACTCAAATCACTAAATAAGAAAATCAAAAGGGCCTTAGAAAGGCTCTTTAAAATAGAACGACCTCATAAAGATACGGAGTTTACGTTCTTAGTTTATCATGTACGCAACATTTTCAGGGAGTAGATATGAAAAAAATGATATTTAGTTTATGGATGATGTTAGTCATGGGAGCCTCTACGGCACACGCGGGGATCTTTGACCTTATGTATGTTAAAGCGCAGGTAGGACTTCCTGTTGTAACAGATGGAAGCATTGATGGCACTGACATTGATACCAGCTTTGATCCTCCTTACCCGATCACGTTGGGTTTTGGGGTTTACATGTCCCCTTTAACTTCCCTCGCTTTGGAAGTGAATTACGAAACTGCCGAGTTGACCGACCTTCCACCAAGTATGCTTGGGGGCAGTGATGATATGAAACAGTTTGGAGCTTTATTAAACTTTTACTTTCACTTTCCTGCTTTGATGATTGTAGAGCCTTTTGCGGGTGTGGGTTTAGGCTATTCCATTGTGACCATTGATAATAATGACTATGATGGGAAAGGTTTCATCTGGCAGATTTCGGCAGGGGTGGACATTAACCTTAAAGAGTTTATGGCTTTAACAGCAGAGGCTCGTTTGTTAGAACCTATCAGCATTGATATCAAAGACGGTGGGGGAGTAGATGTGGGAGAGTTAGACTACACCCACGCACGTCTGATGGTGGGATTAAAGTTTAAACTTTAATCCTAGTACGAGTTTTCTTTAGTAGATCCAAGGTATCCAGTTATATTTAGGCCGTAAGTGAGGAGCACTTTTTTGAGTGCTTCTTTTCTTTTCCAGCAGACCGATTCCTGTCCAGCGAGTCAGAAGTAAGAGACTCACAATAGGGGTGAGAAGTCCTATATATCCGTATTTAAAGGGTAGAGCTAAAAGTCCAAAGCTCAGCCAAATTAAAAACTCTCCGAAGTAATTGGGATATTTGATCCATCTCCAGACCCCACCTGTGTAAGTGAGGTTATGGTTTTTGGGGTCTTTCTTAAATCTATAAAGTTGTAAGTCAGCAAGTGTTTGTAAAATCAGTCCAAATAAAAACACCCATGCCAGCGGCACGTTCCAAGCGGGCGACGACCAACCTGTATCAGGTGAAGACAGGTAAATATAAAAACCTGTTGCCAAAAGAATATGGGCGATCATCTGAGGTAAAATTACATAAACTAAAGAGTTGGCTTTAAAATGCTGAGGCTGCCATTTGCGTGTGAGTTCTTGGTATCTTGAGTCCTTAGGAACGTGTCTTAAGCGTAAAAAATGAAAGAGACTTTGGCGAAGAGCCCAAAGGCACACCATTGCAAACATGATGATGTTGGCATGTTTCATCCCATCAAGATAAAAATCCAGAGCAAAAGGAACCAGAAAACTTAAAAACCAAAACCCATGACTAAGGGTTAAAGCTGTTACGGTGGGGGAGTTCGTGGGTGATGAAGTGCCAGCTTGTAACTGTGTCGCTCTTTGTTTCACAATCAGCAGCACAAACCAAATGACAAAAAAGTAAATGGCCGCAAGAAAGATGGAGCATAGAATCTGATTTAACATGAAGTTTGCTCCTCAAAGGTGCGGCGTTTTTTATTTTTGGTCACATGAGGGGCTTTGAATAGATGATTGTGAAAGGAGATGTAAAATCCTGCGGGGACCACTTGGCAAAGGGCCAGAGCCTCACAAAAATTTTGTAAGGCATCGGAGTCTTCAAAACCTATGGGCATCATCGCACCCGTAAAGATCACAGCGACAGGTGGGGTTGGGCACTGCTCATAGCAGTAACGTAGACTGATCTCCATAGTATCTGTGCCGTGCAAAACCAGAATAGGGGTACCTTCGGCAAACTTTTGTTCTATGGTCTGCCAGATCAGTTGGCGATCCTTGTCGTCCATATCTAAAGAGTCTTTAGACATGATTTCAAAAACTGAAATGTCAGTATGGGGCAGACGGAGTTTAGTCAGTATTTTATTTTTTAACTGGGACTGTCTGGTTTTTAACGAGTAAGAGACGTCTCTGTTTTTTAACGATCCGTCGTCTTCATTATAGATTTTTTCTATGGTTCCACCTGTCGTTAAAATGGTGACCTTCATCTTTTCCATAACACGCCCCTAGCTCTGTATTGCTAGAGCCTACTTTGGCACTTTTCCTAGGAAAATCAATGGGCAAGGGCGGATTCTCAGTCATTTTCGCCTTGCATTTATAAGACAGCATGTTAGTTCTTTAGCCCTTATGTCAAAATTAGATATTCGAGTTAAGAAATTTGGTGGCACCTCTGTGGGATCTATCGAGCGCATTGAACATGTGGCGGACCGACTGTACAAAGCCTACCAAAATGGGGAACGTTTTGTGGTGGTGGCTTCTGCTATGGCAGGAGAAACAAATCGTCTTGTCCGTTTGGCCAATGAAATTCACAGCGGCTTTAAAGGCCCTGCTTATGATATGCTCCTTGCTTCAGGTGAGCAGGTGTCCATTGCGCTTTTGTCTTTAGCTTTGCAGAAAAGAGGTTTGAAGTCTCAACCACTGCTCGCTTACCAATTGCGAATTTCTACAGACTCCATTTATTCTAAAGCTAGAATCAAAAACATTGATGCCGACAGATTGATTTCGATGGTGGAGCAAAATGAAATTCCGATTGTAGCGGGATTTCAAGGTGTAGATGATCATGACCGTATCACCACTTTAGGTCGAGGGGGCTCAGACACCACTGCTGTGGCTCTGGCCGCAGCACTTGAAGGGTCTGTGTGTGAGATCTATACGGATGTGGAGGGAGTGTATTCGGCTGACCCTCGTTTGGTTCCAGACGCTAAAAAGATTGAAGTTTTAAATTATGATGAAATGATGGAGATGGCAGCTCTAGGTTCAAAAGTGTTACACTTTCGCTGTGTAGAGATTGCGGCCAAGTACAATGTTCCCATTCATGTTTTGTCTACGTTTTCAGAAAACTCTGGCACTATGATCCAAAAGGAGGTCGCCGCCATGGAATTAGAATCCCCCGTTGTCTCTTCGGTCACTCATGATAGCAAGGTGGCCATTTTGCAAGCTGAACCTGTTCCGAATGGTGTAGAGTTCCTAGCCGATCTTTTTAATACTCTTTCAGAAAAAGAGATCATCGTGGATATCATTGCTCAAGCCCAAGGAATTAAGGGACAGCGTGTGGCCTTTTCGATTTCTGATGAAGATGTTGGGGAAGGCTTTGACGTTCTTAAGTCTTTAGTGCCTGAAAGTACAAGTATTACGACTTTGGAAAACATGGCTAAGGTTTCCATTATTGGTGTGGGGATGCGTTCACACTCAGGTGTTGCGGCCAGATTTTTTAAAGTGCTTGCCGCAAGAGATGTAGATTTAAAACTTGTCACCACTTCTGATATCAAAATGAGCGCGGTGATCCCTAGGGCTTTGGTCAATGAGATCGTTCAGGCGTTACATGCCGAGTTCAGTTTAGGGCAATAAAAATTAAGATGATGGAACAGAAAAGTTTTAGCTACAAGAATCACAGATTAGGAGCGGTCACCGAAGGCAAATGGATTGATCTGTTAGAGGTGCTCCCTAGTGACCCTCATCCTACGTATTTTTATAATCTGCATTCTGTAAAAAACCGCATCGACCAATTGAAGGCCAGTTTAGGTGGGCTTCAAAGTAAAATTCATTATGCGGTCAAGGCTAATGCCCATCCTCACATCCTAGAGATGGTCAGACAACAGGGGTGTGGTGTGGACACTGTCTCTTTGGGCGAGATGCTGCATTCTTTAGAGCATGGTTTTAACCCCAAAGACATCATCTTATCAGGTGTCGGAAAAAGTAAAAAAGAACTGACACAAAGCCTGCTTTTGGGGATCAAACAAATAAATGTAGAAAGTTTATCGGAACTGAAAAGATTAGGTGAGATCGCCTCTGTCTATCAACGCGAATGTCGATTTGGAATTCGTTTAAACCCAGATATTCAAGTGGACACTCATCCTTACATTTCAACGGGCTTTCGTGAAAATAAATTTGGTCTGCCTGAAAAACAAATTCCAGAGGTCTTAGAGATCGTAAAGCAGTATAGCCCTTGGTTAAAATGGCAGGGCTTAAGCGTTCATATTGGATCACAAATCCGAGATGTGGAGCCTTTACTGCAAGCCGCAAAAGCCTTAGTGCGTGTCAGACATAACCTGACGTTTTATGATCAGGACATTACAAGTCTTGATATTGGTGGGGGCGTGGGCATTGATTACAAGAGCGCTGATGAGACAGCGGAGCTTGAGATGCTAAAAGCCTATGGTAAGGGTTTGCAAAATATCTTTTCTGATTTCAAAGGCGAGATTCTTTTAGAGCCAGGCCGTTTTTTAGTAGCAAGGGCGGGAGTGCTGGTCACTCAAGTGGAATACATCAAGAACAATGGGTTTAAAAACTTTATTGTGGTGGATTCTGGGATGAACCACTTATTGCGTCCCAGTTTATATCAAGCCTATCACAGAATTTTACCTTTAAATGAAAATGCTAAAGCCAAAAAGAACATCTTTGATGTGGTCGGACCTATCTGTGAATCTTCGGATGTCTTGGGTTATGAAAGATATTTACCAGAACCTCAAGAAGGGGATTGGTTGGCGGTGATGGATGTAGGGGCTTATGGGTACTCGATGTCTAGTGATTACAACATGCACGATAAGCCGCATGAAATTTGTCTTTTATAATTGAAAAATAATTTTTAGAAACTCCCATGGTATGCAAAAACCCTTGGTGTTGGCAGGCTTCGTAGTGTGGTGAGCCTTTTAGGTCACTCTCTTTTTTATAGTTTATAAGGATTCAGGATTGCAAGTCAGACTAAATTTAAATGAAGTCGTACAAATATTTTTTACATGTAGGCATAGGGCGTTTGGATCTTGTTTGGGGAACTAGATCTTCTAAATTTTTAGGTTCAGGCAGACGACCCGTATCTATCAAAATATTAAGTGCTCTGAGTATGTTCCTTGTCTTTTGAGAGGGTGAAATTTTTAAATTTTGTTGAGCTTGAAGTAAGGATTCTAGTTGCTCCACTGCTGCTGCCACATGAGCTAGGTTGAGTGTGAATATCCCAGTGATCACTTCGGGAGTCATCAGGTGAGGGTATTTGTGGATGAGGTGATAAAGCTCGGGTCTTAAAGCCAAGTAAAAACTCTGTACACCGTCATTATGTTGAGTGTCTTTATAGGGATTAAAAAAACGTGCATAGAGAGCATCGCCAATCTTGTTCAAGTCCGTTTTTGAGTGTGCAAAAAATCCCGACCAGTTTTGCCAGTAGTCTAAGGTTCTGGTTTTACTGGTTTGTGCGCCCTCAAGCCACCAGTGTCTAAGGACATAACTTCTAAAACTACGTGTTTCAGGACCATTGATAGAGGAGAAAATGCGCAGGTGAAGCATCAGCTCCAGAAAGGTTGTCCATGCAGGGATGTCTATATTGAGGATATGAAAGGGGTTGGAGTGATCTGTTTTTAAAAAGAACTGCTCTAAGATAAACAGTTTGTGAGTCTCTTTGTTTGCAGGGAGAAGTTGTTGCCAAAATACTATATTTTCTTTTATGCGATCCCACTGTGGGTGTGCTGAGGGTGAATTGATATTGGCAAGTTTTAGTAAACTGTGAGTGTCTATATTTTGAGCCTTATCAAGGACTGCGGGTGAAAACCCCAAGTCACGAATAAGCTCAGCAAACTCCACATATAGGGTGGTGAGTTGCTTTTGATCCAGTTTGTAGATCAAAGCCACATCAAGGTCTCTGGGTGTAAAAGTTTTGATTTGTATAGGGGTTTCTTCTGTTGTGGTTGCTCCTTGGGCTTGAGGGACGCATACGACAAATTCAAAAGTGCAGCACAAAAAGAGAAAGAGGTATTTTGTAAGAGTCATGATGATTATTCCTTGGTGTTGTCGGCTTTGATCTTTTCTGTAAGGGCGCTGAGAATGTTTCTAGAATCCATACTGAGATGAAATTTGCTGGATAAGTCTTTGTCGATCTCTTTTTCAAGAGCACTCATGGGGACGATATAGTTGTACTCTTTCCATAACGTGGGTGACTGTGCATTGAGGTCAGAAAGCAGTTGGTTTGAGCTTTGACTCAGTTTAGGAAACTTTCCTGTCCACAAAAGCCCTTTAAGGCGTAAATTTTTATCATATACGGGTGCGCCAGAGTCGCCGTGCTTTCCGTCGCATCCCACAGGTAGAGACCAAGATTGTAAAAGGGCTCCGCTGACATTGCAGTCGGGGTCTTCTAAAACTTTTTCTTCGGTACTTAAAAGTCGGCAGTCTTTTTGGTCGTCCACTTTCCAATCAAAATTATAGTCGTAGTCGTTGTCCACGCTGATCAGATTTAAGGCTTCCCCTGTTTGATGTTCAGTATTGAATTCAACGGGTTTAAGTAAATTAAGGTGCTCTGGGTTTTCGGTAGTGATCGAAAAGATCATGGCGTCGTTTTCGGCAAATTTGTAATGCCAGTCATCACAAGTCACATAAAAACGTAGGGATTTGTATCGAACTAAAAAGTTCACTTCATTGTGGCAAGAGTTCAGGTCGTCATACACATGTCCCGCGGTCATAACGATGTGTTTGTCTGCAAATTTTCCCAAATAAAAACCTGTTCCTACTTGTCCCATTCCTGTTCTAAAAAGTTGAAAGACTTGGTAGGGAAATTCACCTGGATCTTCCATCGACTTGCGGTTCCAAGAGTCACCCACTTGGTAGGACTTGTAGTCCTCTTGGCCTTCCGTTAGGCCTTCAAAGATAGGGGAACTGGGTGGGGTACAGATTTTTTTATTGTAAGTAGGAAAAAGAGGGCGTTGACAGGCCGTAAGGATCAAAACACTGGTGAGCACCCAGATTTGTAAAAATAGATATTTGGAAGCGGGGGGATGGGGGTTAGTGTTCAATTGGGTCCTTTGAGGTTCTCTTCTGAGAGTTTTTTTGCCTTTTTTACTCTCTGGTTTTCCTTTAGGGTTTATCTCTAACATGCTAAAAATCATGAAGTATTTAGGTTTAATTTCAAAAAATATGCCGCCCATAGAGGGCTAAAGTCGCATAAATAAGAGATTAGGATTTAAGGGAGCTTAGCTTGGGTATTTGGGGGTCGCAGAGAGACAATTCTTGCCCAAGATGAGTCCTTCCTCCTATTTGTCTTCTCTTTTAGGGTATCTCCTTGAAGGTGGACCTCCAGCAAGCGGGACGCGCTTTGCCCCAAAGGGGCAAATGCTGGCAGAGCCCATGGATGGGCGTGTCCGCCTTCAAGGAGATACCCTAAAAGAGAAGACAAATAGGAGGAAGGACTCGATTGTTTTATGTCATAAAAAAACCCCTCTTTTGAGGGGCTAGGGTTTATAACATGAGTGAAAAGTTTAAATGAATTTTTAGATGGTGATTTCGCCAAAGATTTCTTCGGCCACGCACTGGTCGGGGTCATTGCTGAGCTGACAGGCTAGGGACTGGATGTCTTCGGTGTAAATGTCTTCGTAACACATGAAATCTACTTTTTGTACTGCGCCTGTTACTTCTGTAACATAATGTTTGTTGCCGCCGCCGTTGTACCTGGCAATACCACCAGGTTGGTTTCCAGGGACTATATATCCGCCTGCAAGGGCCACCATAAGTTTAAGGTATATGGCAGAACCTAAAATATCTAAATCAAGGTCTTTACCCGCGCGTAAACTTTTTTGTAGGTCAGAAGGGGATTTTGAAAATAGGGCAATAAAGTCATTATAACGTTTGCTGTTTCCCGCTTGGGCAAAACAGTCTTTAGCCATTTTATGTAGGCCATCAGTGACGGCTTTGACCGCATTGTTTTTAGCCTGTTGTCCAGGAAGTCGCATTTGGCTTTTAAATTCTTTAATGGCAGGAGTGGTAAATTGCCCACAGCCTGAATCTCCACCGCCTGTATTGTGGCGATTACGACAGTATCTAGATTCTGTTTCTAATACTCCAGCTAAATAAGTAAAGTCGTTTCCTGTACAGGATGCGGCCCAAACTACGAGGTCTGCGATGTCGCTCGTGCTGTAACCGTTTACACCATTATGGTAGGCCTTCACGCGACGCTCGACACGTTTTTGCTGATCGGCTTTGCTGACATCCATATTTCGAGCCTCAGTGCGGTTAGATGTGAGGATATTTACCTGACTGTTTGTAAAGTGATAGGCAATATCGTGCTGCTCGACACCTTCGCAGACTAACTGAGCGGCATGGCTTGTAAAACTTGTTGCAAAGAAACTTAAGCTCAATGCTGTTTTTAAAACGAAGTTTTTTGTGATCATTTTTTCTCTCTCCTTTAACGTACTGTTATGTATATGGGGGACTGTTTTCCTTTCGTTCCCTTGTCCCCGTGTGCCAGTCTCAAAGCAGACACTGTGCCTGAATGCCTTACTGTGAAGACATTTCACGGTTTTTTCTGAGAGAAAAATGAAGTGTGTTAGAAAATTTGTGAGCGAGAAAAAAATTCAGAAAACAAAACTATAAAATTTTGTGATTGGACTTAAATGGGCTATCTAAGAGCGCATAAATGTCAATTTAGTTGTGAACTTCTAAAGTTTGAATTTCTGCATCTTCCTCATGAGTGAGGGTCTGAGCTAAAAATTCTCCACCTGGATTGCCGATAACAATCAGCTTAAAACCTTCAGAGGTGATAGTGCAGTCGGGGCAAAGTGTTCTGGCCTTTTCGATAAGTGTGGGGTCATCAGTTTTACCTGCCCAAAATCCTTCTTCATCGCCAGGACCTGTAGAGACGACACCGACAACAAAGTCGGCCTTTTCGGGCTGTGAAAAACTTGAAAAGTCCACGTTTTCAAAGGAGTCTGTGCTGATTTGGTGAATCAAAATGTGTGTTCTGAGTTGGAGCAGAAGCACTTTGGCCTGTGTTTTATAAACTGAAGTCACAGTCTTTTGCTGAAAGTCCTTCATGCCTTTGGTGAAAGCGATAAAGCCAATACTGATCACAACAGCAAATCCAATTAAAATTCCGACGATAAGTTTACTTTTTCCCATGACTTCATGAGATCATAAGATTAGCCTGATGACAATGAGCAATTTAAAATGGTCCAAAGATCGTGGAAAAAAATGGCGGGAGTTAAGTGCTTCACTTGAAGCGATGATGGCTCCTATAGATGAACCTCTCATCAAAAGGCTAGACCTTCCTAAGAATATCTCAAAGGATTTTGTGGTGGCGGATGTGGCGTGCGGAGCTGGGGGGACAACATTACAGATCGCACGTGCTTTATCTTTATGGCCTCAGTCTTCATCACCTCAGCCACCATCACCATCTTCTTCTTCTTCTGCCGTAGCGTCGCAAGTGATGGGATTTGATATTTCTCCTGAGCTGATCGAAGAGGCTCAGCTGAGGGCGGCAGCACAAAAATTGGATATCTCATTTCAAGTGATGGATGTGGGAACGCAGTGTCCAGCGCAAGCGCCCTTTGATCGGGTGGTTTCGCGCTTTGGAACCATGTTTTTTGATGACCCACTAAAGGCTTTTAAAAATCTACACAAGTGGTTAGCCCCAAGTGGGCAATTTGTTTTTGCGGTGTGGGGGCCACGCGAAGAAAACCCATGGGTAGATGACATCAATAAAATTTTGGCTAAATTGATTCCGATTACACCTCCTGAGCCAGATAGCCCAGGTCCCTTTAGATATGCAGATATGAATCGATATACAGAGCTCTTGTCGCACTCGGGGTTTAAAAATATCAACTCTCAAAAGTGGGAAGGGCGTTTGGCCATAGGGGGAGGCATGAGTCCTCATGAAGCGGCCAGATTCTCTTTAAGTATGTTTAGCGTGGCCCAGATGTTAGCCGCACACACCGATGAGGTGCGCACTCAGGCCTTTGAGATGTTGAGCGACTATTACGCCTCATCGTTAAAAGAAGACGAAGTGGTCAAAGCCTCTGCCAGCGTATGGTTAGTCTCAGGCCAAGCCTAAGTTTTTAGAACCTATTTTTGTAATAAAAGAGGAAACACAACAGGATGTGGGAGAGAGGGTTGTGAGTTCTTTGGGCGAATTTGACGTCGTCCTTGCTGATTTATAAATCTCTAGACCGCTTTGAGCCACCAACTCTTCTATATTTGTTCTGTATGTAGATATAAACACATAGTGTATGGAGCACGATGTTGTTTATTTTAAAGGCATAAAATGTTTTGTAGTCTGAGTCACAGATTTGAAATAAGGGGAGAATCTATATGAAAAATTTAATCTATTTATTGTTATTTCTTTTGCCTGCGCAGGCGTACGCTAAGAACTGCTTTATAGCTGCGGGAACGTATTTAATGATTGAAGGCGCTGGGGCCAATGCGATCATTGATATTGATCATCCTTTTGAGGACTGTGAGGGCGAAACTCTAAGATTTCGTTACGGCGCACTTAGGGGTGGGGATCACATCAATTATGTGATTGATATTCAGGCTGAGATTGGTCCTGGTTTAAAGACTTATATTGACGAATTTGGGAATGAATTTAAATACGAACTCCTTTTTCACGAAAGGTCTTTTGAACTCACAGTGATCTCAACATTTGATGGAGTATGTGAAACCAAAGGTGGATTTGGTTATGACAGTTACGATAACCCTGTTGATCACAGCACATTCACTTTAAATCTCACCACGACTTGTGAAGACGGCAGAGATGTCGAAGATATGAGTTTTAAACTCTATAAGATCTATTAAAAATCCTAATCCAGCCAAATAGAATATAAAAGATTTGGCTGTCTAAAGGTTAATCATTATGTGTAAGGGTCTAAATAAAAGAACTTTTTTATTGTTAGAGTCTTATTCTAGGGTCTAGTTTAGCCGATAAAAATCTAGATTTTCGGCACCATGATATTCCATACTTATAGTGTAGTTTGAAGGATTCCAAAATGAAATATATGATCTCTTTTTTAATGCCCTTGTTTTTGAGTCTAAGTGTCGCGCAGGCTCAAGGGTCTAATTTAACCTTAGTTTGTAAGGTGGGCGACAAGGACTTTCGGGCCACTTATTCTCTGACCCAAAGTGGGCATGTGTCCCTTGTGGGCCAAGTAAATCAAAGTAAATTTGCTTGCGATTTGCAATTACAAGAAATCAAAGATGAGCGTAAAGGTCGAGGGATTTCCAAATACAGTGTGCAATCTTTACGTACAGATGCCAAGTGCAACCAGGATTTGTCTTTTGATTTAAAAAGAGGCTTGCAAGAGCATGTGGATCTGGTGATCTATAAAAACTACGCCGAACTTTATCTATTTGAAGGGTATAGCAAAATCCGTTGTGATTTTTTTGAATATAACGAAAAGAACCTCCTAGAGGTGTCAAAGGCCGTCAATCAAAGAAAAATAAACTCTTTGACCCCTAAGCGAAAAGCCGTACCTTTAAAAATCAAGTCCTTACAAAACAAGAAGTCAAAGAGATAAAAATATGAAAATTATATTTTCATTAAGTATATTTTTAATATTTATAAATACATCTCTGGCAAATAACTGTGCGGATCATTCTGCGAGTGACCCTAGTGTTCCCCTGTGTCCCGAGGGAGCAGGAATTTTATCAGAAGTTTATCCAGTCAGGATGGCCACAGTTTCAACTGAAGTTGATGGCGGTGCTGTGCATGCGGGAAGCTTTGTGAGTCAGCTCTTTGCAAGTCAGCCAGATAAGCCTCCTGCCGTGATCATATCAGGTAAAAATACGGACTGTGCGTGGGCAAAACAAATAGTAGCTAGGCGTGCCCCTGCAAGTAAAAGGGCTCTTTGGGTGAGTAATATTCAGTGCAACCCTGAGAGTGAATGGAATTGGCAACAAGATTTTATGCAAGGTTATGTGAACAGTTCAGGGCAGCCTGTAGTCAGGTTTAATCCTGAGTATTATAATGGGGAAGGTCGTGCGGTTTATAAAGGTCTTCCTGAGCGAATTCAAAAATGTGGCTTTGAAACAAATGAAGAAGGGAGAGGGGGCACTAATCCATACATGGGAGGAAATATTGAGGGGATGCCTCCTGACTTCTGTGTGATTGGGGATAATGTTCCAGAAGCCGAACGCTCCTTTATGTGTAATGGTGCAAAGAATATTATGGTTGCGCCCACAGGTTTTATGAAAGTGGGACATACAGATGAGATCATGAAGACCGTTCATACAGGCGGTCCACCTCCTTGTAACTTTAAGGTGTTGGTGGGATCAGTAGATTTAGCTAAAGAGCTTATGGCGGCAGCTCCGCAGGACGAGGATTTTATCCCAACTCCTACAGACATAACCAGTAATGTCTGTGGTTTTGAAACTGAAGCGAATCTTTCTCCAGGAAGTGGTGGGAGTTCTACTACAACTACTCAAAATTTCTTATTACAGTATTTAATGCCTCAAAGTGCATTTGCAGACTTGCGTGTAGAGGGTCCAGACGGGAGCCGAGCTCCTTCTCGAGAAGGTAGAGATAGAAGAAGTGGGTCTGAGAGTTCTGAACAGGGATCTAGTGAGCCACTTAAAACTTGTACACCGCAAAAGTTTTTGCGAAATCTTGAGCGTAGTGAAGAAGGTTCTCGTAACAATGAAATTGGTGCAAAACTTGATAATTTTGCAGAGGGTGTGAAAAAAACCATGGGTTCCAAGCTCCCGCAATGTGGAGATGTGGTTGAGCGTGTACCGATGTTGTTTACAGCCAGACAAGATGATGATGCGGTATCTATCTTTCCTAACCCTACAAACGGGGTGAATATCAATGGGACTATGATCTATTCAGATCCCAACAATAAAATCTTTGACAAGTATTTAACAGATTTGAGTCGAAAAATAGGCGTAAAGAAAAGAACTGTAAATACAGCAGAGCCTCATAGGTTAAATGGCAATTTGCATTGCTCGACAAACTTATTAAGATACTGTCGCCCTAGAAAATAATTGAGGAATGGAGCGGGAGACGGGATTCAAACCCGCGACCTTCGCCTTGGCAAGGCGACGCTCTATCAGCTGAGCTACTCCCGCAGGTCGCATTAGGAAGCACAGAGTATGCAAATAAGTTTTTTATCTGTCAACACTGGTTTTTTTATAGCTTAAAACATAGTCAAATGCCGATGTGATGCTAAAGACTACACTTAGAATCAGGGCAACTTGGCCCATTCTGACGGTGGGTAGGCCAAAGGCGTCCTGAGGCAGAAGCAAGAGTGGGATCGCAATCATTTGCAGTGTGGCCTTATATTTGCCTAAAGGACGTGCAGCAATCACTCGGCCCACACTGGCCGCATAAGAACGAAGGCCGTTAATTAAAAAGTCTCGAGACAAAATAATAAGAATGAAAGCAGGATTGACCTCTTTGCTGACGGTTAAAATCACCATCCCAAAGAGCACCATCACTTTATCCCCAATCGGGTCAAAGAGCTTTCCAAAATCAGAGGTCAAATTGTACTTTCGGGCCAAGTGTCCATCAAAAAAGTCAGTGAGACTCAAACAGATAAAGACAAAGCTGGAAACGTACCAAGTCCACTCGCCAGAAAAGTACCACGGCATGAGGATCAGAGGGGAAAGAATAATTCTTGCTAAGGTCAGTCCATTGATAAAATAAAACATAGTGCCATCAAAGATAACGGTTGTTTTTAAAAACGACAACTCTTGTAACTCGAACTTTATCTTTAAGCCGTAAGGTGTTAAAACTGGGAAGATGACGGAAAATAAAGAGCTAAATTCTTATAAAAAATTTGTGCAGTATCATGAGACCGACATGATGGGTGTTGCGCATCATTCCAACTACATCAAATGGATGGAAGAGGCGAGGGTGGATTTACTGCGAAACACGACACTCAAAGAGTGTCATGCTCCGTATATCGATTACACTTTGGCAGTTTTGCAGACCTCTTGCATTCATAAACGCCCATGCCGTTTTGGTGATGAAGTCGAGGTCAAAACCAAGGTGTATTCAGAAGGGTCAAAATTTAGATTTGTGTATGAGATTTACAATGGGGAAACTTTATGTGCTCTTGGTTTTACATTGCATATTGGTGTAGATCGTGATCTGAAGGTCGTAAAGCACCCCCCTAAAGAGTATGCAAAATATGTGGAGGATGGAGTATGGACAGAAACCTGGCCCTCGAATTTGTAAGAGTCACCGAAGCCGCAGCTTTATCCTGCTCACGCTATATGGGGCGAGGTGAAAAAGACAAGGCCGACCAAGCGGCTGTGGATGCCATGCGCCGCGCGTTTGATGGGGTGTTCTTTCAAGGTGTAGTGGTGATTGGGGAAGGCGAAAGAGACGAAGCCCCGATGCTCTATATCGGAGAAAAAGTGGGCGGTGGGGATTCCAGTTCTCCACAGATTGATATTGCATTAGACCCTTTAGAGGGCACCAACCTTTGTGCTTACGGTCAGCCAGGGGCTCTTGCTGTTGTGGCGGTGGCCGAGCGAGGAAACTTCTTACACGCTCCCGATACGTATATGAATAAAATTGCTGTGGGTCCGAAAGCACGTGGTGTCATCAATATCGAAGCCTCTGTCGAAGACAATGTGCGAGCGGTGGCTAAAGCGTTAAACAAAGATGTGACAGACATCACTGTGGTGGTTTTAGATCGCCCTCGTCATGAGACGCTGATTCAAACTTTAAGAGCTCTAGGCACACGCATTCAGCTCATTGGAGACGGCGATGTTTCCGCAGCCCTTGCAACAGCGTGGGAAGATTCGGGTATTGATATGCTGCTGGGTACAGGAGGCGCACCTGAAGGTGTGATTACGGCGGCGGCCATGAAGTGTTTGGGTGGAGATTTTCAAGGACGTTTGGAATTTAGAAATGAAGAAGAAAAATCTAGGGCTCAAAAAATGGGAGTCAAAGATTTAAATCAAATTTACACCATTGATGATCTGGCACGGGGTGAGGTGATGTTCATCGCTACAGGTGTCACCGATGGTCCTTTGCTTAAAGGAGTTCGCATTTTGCCAGGACGCAAAGCCATGACTGAGTCTATTGTTATGCGCTCACAAACAGGCACCATTCGTAAAATTCAGGCCACTCACAATTTAGAACGCAAGCCTTCGAGCTTTAATTTTTTAAATCACAAAGGTTAGGTTGTAAGTTGCAGGTAAGGTGTTTTCATTGCCAAAAGATCAATCAGATTTCTGATAAGGTTCACTTTCGTGATGAATGCGAATCTTGCGGACAGGATTTGCACAGCTGCAAACAGTGTCAGAACTATGATGAAGGCAGTTACAACGAGTGCAAGGACCCTTCTGCGGATCGTATTTTGAATAAAGAAAAGTCTAATTACTGCGATTTCTATATAGTCCAAACGGGAGTAGCGGGAGAAACATCTTCGACAACTCCAAGTAAATCAGATCTATTGGCGCAAGCAGAAGCATTGTTTAAAAAGAAATAAGCTATTGACTCATCCTCATTTTATCAATCTGAAAGACAAGAGCTTGTGTAGCGCTAAGGACCCTGTCGTCTTCGGACTCGTTGCCATCGCAAGCACGGTCACGGATTTTAAAAGGCGCGATACGGATTTGAGAAAAACTGGTGTCTTCGTGAAAGGCAATGGTCAATTTGCCGCCTTCACAGGAGCTTAAGCAATTCCACTTTGTGGCGTCATCAGAGACATAGCAGTCCATTTGAATGGGCGCTTTGGGTGAGTTTTTGTGAGCTAAAGCCGAAGAAAAACTAATGAAGTTTCCAAATGGAGTGAGGTTTAAGGATAAATCTTTGAAAACTTTAGCGCTACCTGCTTGAGGGGTATAGTGAATGTTTACAATTTCAAAAGACCTAGCGTTTGCAGTTTTTCGCATAGGAGCATTGGGCTTTTGTAGACGATCCATTTGGCCTTTGCCTGTAGGAGCCTGTCGCGCAGAAGGAGTCATCTTAGCGGGCGCTTTATTGTAAGCCTTTTGTGTGTTGGCGTGGGCGGCCACAGAAACCATGAGAGCTAAAGTGAAAGATAAAATTCTAAACATAAAAATCCTTTGCCTAACAATCGGGTTGAGGCTTTTCTTCGTCTTCAGGAGTATGAACATACATCAATGAACGCTTCACCTTGTCTTTGTAATCTTCAAAAAGCTGCGGACAGATGGCGGGACAGCCCGCACTGCTGGAGCACATGTTTTCAGCGTAGCTCGCACGATGGAAGACGACACTTCGATCTAAAGCTTTGTCATTTACCCCACCCAGCAGGCCACGTAAGTTTAAGGCATTGTGACCGCTGCTTCTGGGGCTTCCGCTATTAAAGGTGTTTTGACTGGATCTGTATCCCTCGTCAGTAAGATAAAAGCCTCTGGAGGTGGCCCCACCGCCACTGCGGTTGTTGACCTCGGAGGTGATTTTGCATTTGATCTTACCGTTGCATCGGACTTGATGCTCGGGAGGACAGTTGCTATTTGATCCGTATCCATGCGCCACAGGACAGCTTTCGACCTTTCCTGATTTCATATCTAGAATAAAAAATCGATCAGCTACGTGGGGCTTAGTGTAATCCACAAGTAGGATAAAATCCTGATTGTCGATTTTATTAACGGCATCTAACTTCTCTCCGCGGGGAGAGCTGGTGGCATCTAAGTCTCCACCACAAGAGCGGGGAATGCCGTCTTTATTTTTAGCGTAAAAGGCTAAGACCCTTTGCAAGGCCACTTCGGACCCCTTGAGCTCTTCGTTATCTTTAAATTTGTTATAAAGTTGAACAAATTCTTCGCGGGCTCTGTGATTCACAACTCCATCTGGACTTTGCTCAAAATATCTTAAAGGAATAGAGACGTCTGAGCTACCACTTGGAACAGGGGTGGTCGTGGTTGCGGCCCCTGTAGCATCAGACGTCTCCGCGACAGCCGTGTGGCTGAAAAGAAAAAGAAGAAGGGTCGTGGATTTTAGAAAGTTAAAAAGTTTATTCATTTTCATAGTTCTAAAAATATCAGAAATTAGCAGCAAAATATTCTAAGGCTCACCATTACTGGACCTAAGTATTGGATGAAAAAACAGGCACAATTGCGGCTTTGATTTTAAGAATTTGGCTTGAGGTGAAAGGGGGTGGATTTTTAAACTGGAATGGGGCCAAATGTGCAAAGAATCAGGGTTTAAACGCATTGTGGACTTGACCTTAAGGGCATCTCTTTTGACACTATAAGTAGTGCCTAGGGGGGGTAACCTTTTCATGAAACTAATGCTACGGATATCGAAACTCTTGATCCTTTCACTGACGTTAATGCTGCTGTTCTTTCATCAAGCCTTCGCCAACATTGAAGGTGGACCAACGCAGAACTTTAACCCTGTTTATGGAGGCAGAGACTTTACTACTGTGCACTCCACAAGCACTGTTAAAAAATATCACCTTAACGTCGGGCTGTTTTTAGACTATTCCATAGAAACTCTTCCTGTTTACCCTACAATCATTAACCCTGATATTGATGACCGCGCTCTTTACTCCACTTTAGGTTTGGGTTTTGGTCTGACTGACAGATGGGATGTGGGGGTGTCGATCCCTTATATGGCCAATCAATCGGTGGATGATGTTCAGTTGCGTGGACAGTTCAAAACAAAAGGTATGACTGAAATTCGTTTACTTTCAAAGTACAGACTGATGAACTTTGAAAGCGGTGGGGGTTTAGCGGTTTTAGGTTCTGTGGGACTGAACCAAACTAAAAATTTACCTTTTGTGGGGGATAGTCCTGATCCAACTTTTAATATTCAAGTTTTAATCGACCATCTTGTAGGGCAGTGGAGACTTGCTGGGAACATTGGATACCGTATGGTGTCTCCAGGTCCTCAGATCCCAGGTTTCACTCATTTCCAACCTCTGGGAGATTCCTTTATCATGTCCGCAGCGGCTCGTTATCAGTTTAATGAAAACTGGTTTGGTTTAGGGGAGCTATGGGCAGCGATGCCAAATGCAGATATGGGAGGCGTGGACCGCGCTGAAAATTCTTATGAGGCCCTTTTAGGCGGGATTTATAAGCAGGAGTATGAATCCTCTGAAGAGCTCAATGTTCATTTTGGTGTGACCAAAGGGATCAATAAGGGGATTTCGACTCCGACGATCAGAGGGTATGTGGGTGTGAACTATATGTTTGGTCCACTCTTTGGCGGCTCGGGCCCTGTTGTGAAAAAAGCCGCCACGAAAAAAGTCGCAGAGAAAAAGCCACCTAAACCTCTGGCAGAAATTTCAGATGATTTTGGTCAGTCCTTTTATAACGAAGGTTATCGTCAAGGTTATATGGCTGGTTATGGTATTGGTCCCTATGCGGGCTTGGGTCCTGAAGAGGGACGAACTCATGATGGTGGACAGGATTACCCTGAAGGCTTTTATGATGGCTATATTGATGGCGGAGGTCCACTTCCTGGGGATCCTAATCGACCGAATTGGGCGAAGTGCTATCGCACGGGCTTCCAAGGTAAGCTTGGCAATGGACCTGGAGCCAACAAAGGGCAAAAATATGGTTCCCAGTTAAAGCTCGGCAAAGATTGTCCTGATGGTTTTGAAACAGGTTGGTTAGATGCTCCTGACAGTTTTGTAGAGCCGTCTCAGGACGATGAGGCTCAAGAGTCTTTTTACAACCCTGGTTATCGTGAAGGGTATAAGGCAGGTTATGGCATTGGACCTTATGCCGGCATGGGCCCAGAGCATGGGCAAACTTTAGATGGTGGTTTTGAATACCCAGAAGGTTTTTATGATGGTTACATTGATGCCGTAGGGCCTTACCCTGGTGATCCTAACCGTCGTATTTACGGAAAGGGCTATCGCACAGGCTTCCAAGGTAAGCTTGGTAACGGGCCTGGTAAAGGTAAAGACCAGTACTACGGGTCTCAGCTTAACTCTGACCCTGATTACATCTTGGGCTTTGAGCACGGATGGATTGATGCTCCTGATACCGCAACACCTGCTCCTGAGGCAGAACCTCAAGATGTGAGTGATGGGTACACGGGATATGAAGCCAACCCGAATGCCTTTACCATCAATACAGATGAGGACGTGTTTAAAGACAGAGTTCCAGAAGAAGAGGAAGTGTTAAACATTGAAAACATCAACTTTAACACGGCTTCGGCATTGATTCTGCCTTCGTCTTATCCCGTGTTGGGCAATGTGGTGAACTACTTAAACAAGTATGAGTTTAAAACTCTAGAGATTTGGGGGCACACAGACAGTCGCGGTGCCGCTCTCTATAACGAAAGACTCAGTCTTGAGAGAGCGCGTTCGGTCTATCAATATCTGATCGAGCAAGGCATTGACGGCAGCAAGATCACTTTTGATGGTTGGGGCGAGAGAAAACCAGTGGTGCCCAACACTACACCAGAGAATTTACGTAAGAACCGTCGAGTGGAGTTCATCATCCGCCGTTAAGACGGTACTCGGAATTAAAACTCGTTCATTACGCCTTGCTTGCTGACAGCAGGGCGTTTTTTTTTAACATTCAGGTCTGGGCGGGTAGGACTGCAAACGCATCCGTTTGCGCGTGTCATTGCATGAGGTTGGGTTCAAGTGGGTGCAAAAGATATGTCAACAGACCAAGTGGTGTTGCAGTTTGGGTTAAGAAACAAAAAAGAATAAGAGGTATAAACATGGCTTCAGCAAAAAAAGTAGAAATTTTTGATTTTCCTATTGAACAGATTTATGCGGTCATTTCTGATTTTGAAAAGTACTCGGAGTTTTTACCCGAGGTGAAAGCCTCAAAGATTCTTAAAGACAATGGCAATAAAAAAACAGTGCAGCTTTCTGTATCCATGATCAAAGAGTTCACTTACAACATCATAGCGACATTAGATGAACCCAACGGCCTGAGTTGGGTTTTTGAAAGTGGCGAGATTTTTAAATCCAACAACGGCAGTTGGAAGCTTAAGGCCATTTCTCCTACGCAGACCCAAGTGACCTATGAGGTGGGGGCAGAGTTTAAACTTTTTGTCCCAGGAGCGATTGCAAAAAAATTGATCGCTGTGAACTTACCTCAGATGCTGGCAACCTATAAAAAAAGAGTGGCAGAAGTTTACTCTTCATGAATCTTAGCGCATTTGAGCATCATTTTATTCGCACCTTCAAATCCCATTTTGGCGACCATAGGGTTTTGGGGGAAAGACGATTTTTAGTGGCGGTTTCAGGGGGCGCTGACTCTGTGGCGTGTGCTCAGCTGTTTTCGCAGTTTCAACCACGGTTTCAATACGAGTGGAGGATCGCTCATGTTCATCATGGGCTGACAGATGACTCACATTTGCAAGACTTTCGTCAGCAAAGTGTGCAGCTTGTCGGGGACTTAAGTGAGATGTGGGGAGTAGAGTTTTTGACCAATTCTTTACAGGAAGCACCTTTGTCTTTGCGTACCGAAGAGCAGCTTCGGAATTTTCGCTATGAATGCTTTAAGAATTGGCAGTCTGAAGGAGAAATCTTAGTCTTGGGGCATCATTTGGAAGATCAGTTGGAATCACAGATCATGGACCTGTTGCGAGGAAGTCACTTTCAGAGTTGGGACAGATTTAAGGTTTATCACCAAGGGCTGTTTAGGCCCTTAAGTCTCTGCGATAAAAAAGACATTGTGGCGCACTTAGAGCAAAAACAAATCCCTTATCTTGAAGATCCTAGCAATCAAGATGTGACGATCACACGCAATTGGATCAGACATGAGCTGCTTCTGGCTCTAGAAGGGCGTTTCCCAGGGGCAAAGCTGAGTTTGAGTCAGAATTTAAAAAAACTGTATGACTTTGAGGCACTCGGAGAACCTCTAGAGGTTGTTGATGTGCCTACAGAGATTTTACTCTCTGAATGGTTGCTTTTTACCTACAGTCAAAAGCAGAAATTTGTGTTAAACTCTTACTTAAGACTGGCTCACAAAAGCTTGACACAAGGGCAGATTGAAGAAGTGATCAAGCAACTTGACCAAAGGCAAAAAGAGCACAGATTTCAAACTGGCCCCATCTTTTGGACGAAAAATGCCGAAAAGATCACTGCACGTAGGGAGAATTTATGAAGAATAGAGTGCCAAAGTCATCGCAAAAAACTTTAGGCGTATGGCTTGTTGTATTAGTCATCGGAATTTTTTTCGTTCAACAGATGTCACAACGTGAGAACGAAATTATAAAAGAATTTTCTTACCCTCAATTTGTAAAAGCTTTGGAAGAGAAAAAAGTCGAATCAGTCACTTTTTACACCGTTAAGGGTGAAGTAGAGGGTGTGATCAAACCAGAGTTTACCGATGAATTCAAAAAAGAATTTGGCGGAACTAAGTTTAAAATTCCTGGTAACATTTCTGACAAAGGTTATGAAATTGTTGAACAGTATGGCATTACGCCCAACTACAACAACGAAGACTCTTCTCTTATGCTCAGTGTGTTTATGAACATGCTGCCGTTGATTTTGATTTTTGTATTATTCGTAATCTTTATGCGCCAACTGCAAGCGGGTGGGGGTAAAGCTTTTAACTTTGGTAAAAGTAGAGCCAAACTTTTAAATGAAAACAAAAAAGTCGTCACCTTCAAAGATGTGGCAGGTGTGAACGAGGCCAAAGAAGAACTTGAAGAGATTGTGGACTTTTTAAAAGAACCGCGCCGTTACACGCGCCTTGGTGGTAAGATTCCAAAAGGTGTGTTGCTTGTGGGACCTCCTGGCACAGGTAAAACTTTGCTGGCTAGGGCAGTTGCAGGAGAGGCGGGAGTGCCTTTCTTTTCTATTTCTGGTTCGGATTTTGTCGAGATGTTTGTAGGTGTGGGAGCCAGTCGTGTGCGTGACATGTTTGAGCAGGCTCACAAAAGTGCACCGTGTATCGTGTTCATTGACGAGATTGATGCTGTGGGAAGACACCGTGGCGCAGGTATGGGTGGTGGACACGATGAGCGTGAGCAGACCCTAAACCAACTTCTTGTGGAGATGGATGGATTTGGCGATCACCAAGGGATCATTATCATTGCAGCGACCAACCGCCCTGACGTGCTTGACCCTGCTTTGTTAAGACCAGGTCGCTTTGACCGTCGAGTGGTGGTGGGCAAACCTGATCTTGAAGGTCGTATGGCGATTTTAAAAGTGCACACTCGTAAAACTCCTTTGTCCGATGAAGTGGATCTTAAAGTGGTGGCTAGGGGTACTCCAGGGTTTTCGGGAGCAGACCTTGCTAACCTGATCAACGAGGCGGCTTTACTCGCAGCGCGCGCTCGTAAAAAGATCATTGATAACGATGATCTTGAGAATGCGCGCGATAAAATTTTGATGGGTGCAGAACGTAAGTCTATGACGATGTCTGAAGAGGAAAAGCTCAATACCGCTTATCATGAAGCGGGACACACTCTTGTGGGACGCTCACTTCCAGGTTTGGACCCTGTTCATAAGGTCACTATCATTCCTAGAGGTATGGCTCTGGGTGTGACTCAGACTTTACCTGAAAGAGATCAGATCAGTTACAGCAAAAGCCAAGCCGAAAACATGATCGCGTTTTTATTTGGTGGTCGGGTGGCTGAGGAGATCATCTTTAAGGACTTCACCACGGGTGCCAGCAACGACATTGAACGTGCGACAGAGATCGCTAGAAAGATGGTCACAGAGTGGGGCATGAGTTCTAAAGTAGGTCCTTTGGCTTATGAAAAGAATGAAGGCCCTGTGTTTTTAGGATTGCAAAGTGGTCAGCGCAGCCGTGACTACTCGGATGCTAAGGCTCAAGAGATTGATGCCGAGATTCATCGTATTATTATGGAAGGCTATAAAAAAGCCACCGACATCCTCACTGAAAAGAAAGACGCTTTAGAACGTCTGACTCAAGCTCTTATGGAGTTTGAAACTATTGATGGACGTGAGGTGGATGAGCTGATTGCGGGGAAATCCGTAGAAGACCTGCGTAAGGGTCGTGAACAGCGTTCAGCCAGTTTAAAAGAAGAGAACGACAAAAAATCAAAAGGACTTAAAGATGAAGTGTCATCCCAAACCCCTGATGATGATAAATCAGGTTTAGGTGACCCCAGTCCAGTAGGGAGTCCCGCCTAGTTTTTAAAACAGGATACAACTTAGAATATGACAGCATTGATCAACTCCTACCACATGATACTTAGCTTCGCACAGTCCTTTGTGCTTCAGCTGACGTATAAAGATATCTTTGATCTGTTGATCCTTTGGGTGTTGGTCTATCGGGTGATGCGCATGACTGAAAAGTCAGGCATCATTAAGATTCTTGCGGGGATTTTGTTTTTAGCCGCCTTATACGGAGTCAGTTACAACTTTAAACTGATGTCTGTGTATTTTATCTTAGACAACTTTTTCTCTAACTTGCTTTTGATTCTGGTGATCTTATTCCAAAATGAAATCCGTAAGGTCTTGATTGAAATTGGAGCCCCTTTATTTTCGAGAAACATCTCTCGAGTAGAGGCTAATCGTATTGCTGAAGAGGTGACGAAGGCTCTTAAGGAACTCACACGTAGAAACTGGGGGGCTTTGATCATTGTTGAAAAGGACATGAACATTGATTCCTTTATTGAAAACGGTGTGATGATCAATGCGGATGTGACTTCAGAGCTTTTGGTCAGTTTATTTCAACCCTCAACACCTTTACATGATGGAGCGGTGTTGATTCGTGAAGGACGTATTGAATCCGCAGGAAACTTTTTGCCCTTAAGTCAGAATCCTGCTTTAGATAAAAAATTGGGGACTCGTCATCGTGCTGCTTTTGGAATCACAGAATTGACAGATGCTAAGGTTTTCATTGTCAGTGAAGAACGACGCGCGATTGGATTTGTGGAGTTCGGAACTATGCACAGCACCCAAGACGTTGCGGATTTGAAACAGGATGTGGTGGAGTTTTTAGAGTTTGGAGATGAAGAATGATTGTTTTAAAACCTAAAGAATCTTTACTCCAACGAACTGTCAAATCCATTAAGGGTTTGTTTTTCCATAACACAAAACAAAAAGGTCTGGCACTGGTTGTGGCAGGTATTATGTGGGTGTTCATCTTAGGCCAGAAAGAGAACAGTGTAGAAAAGGACGTGCTGTTAGAGTATCAACTGCGTTCGGGAGTGGAGATGCTCGAGTCCGTGCAAAAGGTGAAGGTGTACTTCACGGGACCAAGCAGTGCGCTTCGTAAGTTGAACGAATCTCCTTTAAATTTAAAAATTGATATCACTCAATATCCAGTGGGTGGATTATTTACAGTCGAGGTGCCAAAGGATGGTCTTAACCTTCCTCTTGGAGTAAAAGTGGAGTCTTTAAAACCCAGCCGAGTGCCAGTGGTTTTAAGAAAAGCCTCCCAAAAGGATTAGACTTATGAGTAAAAAAACGGATTCAAATAAAAAAACAGGGGCTACAAAAGATGTAGCTGAAACAACGGTAAACAAAGAAACGGGCTCAAATAAAAATGCAATGTCTACAAAAGAGACAGTTGCAACTGTGACGGCAAACAAAGACACTGCCCCTGTGGTAGGAAGTCATACCGTATCTGCTACGAATTCTAAATCTTTGAACGCAGTGGAAGTTAAAACTGTAGATTCTAGAATCTTAGATACTGAAATAAAAATGAGTTCTGATGGTCCTAGTTCTTTTGGAGCCGTCAAGGTGGGTTCCGAAGGTTCTAGTGGTCCAGACTCTACGGGTGGAGCGTCTTCCTCTGTCGGCAAAAAATTATTTGGCACAGATGGTGTGCGGGGTACGGCGGGAAAGTTTCCTATCACTCCTGACATTATTGTGAAACTAGGACAGGCTCTTGGGTTTGTGCTTCGTAAAAAAGAAGAGCGCCCCAAGGTTGTGATCGGTAAAGACACCCGACTTTCAGGATATATGGTCGAGCAGTGTTTGGCTGCGGGGTTAAATTCTATGGGTGTGCATGTGCAACTTGTAGGTCCGCTGCCAACACCTGGGATTGGTTTTTTAGCGACAAACATGCGAGCTTCTGCGGGGATTGTGATCTCGGCTTCGCATAATCCTTTTTATGATAATGGAATTAAAATTTTTGGACCAGATGGTTTTAAAATTTCTGATGAGCAAGAATTAGAAATTGAAAACTTAGTCTTACATCAAGACATGAATAAATTCTTAAAAAGCCACGATGAAATTGGTCGCACCAAAAGAATTGATGACGCTTTAGGAAGATATTTAGTTTATGTCAAAAGCACCTTTCCTTTGGATTTATCGCTTGAAGGGCTTCGGATTGTTTTGGATTGTGCCAATGGGGCCTCTTATAAGGTAGCACCCATGGTGTTTGAAGAATTAGGTGCGGAAGTCATTGTGATTGGTAATAGACCTGATGGGTTTAATGTGAATAAAAAATCAGGGGCTCTGAATCCTGAACAGATTTCGGAAAACGTGCGAAAGTACCGTGCTGACATTGGTGTTTCTTTGGATGGGGATGCGGACAGAGTGATCCTATGTGACGAAGAGGGCGAGATCATGGATGGGGATAGAATCCTTGCGATCTGCGCTTTGCAATTGAAAGAAGAGGGACGTCTGCTGAAAAACACAGTGGTGGCGACTCACATGAGTAACATTGGATTAGATCAGTTGCTTAAAAAGCATGACATCAAAGTTCATCGCGCCAATGTGGGGGATAAATATGTAGTCGAAGCCATGCGCAACCAAGGTTTTATTCTTGGTGGCGAGCAGTCTGGACATGTGATCTTTTTGGACCACTCCACAACGGGGGACGGACTTGTGGCGGCTTTAAAGATTTTGGAAGTGGCGCTGAAAAAAAACAAAAAGCTTAGCGAGCTACGTAATATCATGACCAATGCTCCGCAAATTTTAAAAAATATTCCTGTATCACAAAAAATTCCTTTAGAAGAAATTCCAGGTTACTACGAGATGATTTCCAAAGTGGAAGCCAAACTTAAAGATTCAGGTCGAGTCTTTGTGCGCTATTCAGGAACAGAACCCTTGATTCGCGTATTGGTCGAAGCCTCAGAAGTAGAACTCGCTGTCAGTTGCTCCGAAGAAATTTCTAACTGGATAAAGTCTCAGTTGCAGCTTTAAGTGAAAAGGATAAAGTCTCAATTACAGATTTAAGTGAAAAGGATAAAGCTTTAGAAACTATGAGTTATAAGAGGATATGTAAAAAGTTATAATCAATATTCTGGTGTGAAAGTATAAAAGATTTGAAATTATAATAGAAGAGTATGTATTTGGAAGATTGTAATTGAAGCTCATTATTTGTAAGTAGAAGACGAAACAATTTTAAATAAGAAAAAGAGTGAATAAGTGGAATTACATAGTGCGGAAAAAGAACTCAAAGATCACCTAGGGCTATTTTTTGATAGTCTGAAGGTGGGCGATATAGTGCTTTTGCGTGCTGATCTCGGAATGGGTAAAACCACTTTAGTACGAAACTTTGTCGAAGATCGTTTTGCCAAAATAGAAAAAGACACTCTATTTGTCGAAACAGAGAAAGACGCCCAGCTTACCGAAATAGAAAAAAATACAACAGAGAATCGTTTTACCCAAGTAGGAGAAGCCGCTAAACCTAACTTACGTGCCGTTCAGTTCTCATCTCCCAGTTATAATTTAATTCAAGAGTACAAGCTTAAGAATTACACCATCTATCACATTGATCTCTATCGTCTAGAAGACGAAGATCAAATTGCTTCAGTAGGATTATGGGATGTCTTAGATGATCCTAAATCCATCATTTTTATCGAATGGGCCGAAAGAATTGATCCAGAAGATCTACCAAATCGCCCCACCTATGAAATCAAAATCACCCACCCAGATTATGTATTAGAAGACACCGTTAGCGCACTTGATGATGAACCTAAAAATAAGTTTATTAACGAATCTGATGGTGACTCCCAAAACAATTCCATTCATAAATCTGATAATGGGTCTAAAAAAAATCCTACTCACATTCTTGAAAGCGAAGATGAATTTCTCAATGACTCCCGCCAATACACAATTACAAAAATCAACAGTCCTTTAAATTTTTAAATTATATCTGGTTTTTTTAATTTTTACCTCGTCTAAAAATTGAGGGCTCAGTAATTTTCTATAGATGACACCCAACTCAGCACCAAGCCTCAAGTTATTCTATATCAAATATCAATGTTATGCGAGCAGCTTGATGATGTCCAAGTCAACCACCAAGCCGCAATTTGTTCTATACTAAACATCGGCAGCATGTGAGCCACCCACAACGCTCAACTCAGCCACCAAGTCTCATATTTATTCTATGTCTCTCTGGTTACAGTGAAAACATAACAGTCGCAAATTATGCACGTGAGTCTGCCCACCAGGTTATGCTGTTTGATATGATCTAAGTGTAAATTAGTAGGAATGACATCGAGTGCACTGGGCTTTATCTCTATGCCAAATGATGCTTTCTATCTTTATGAATATATCTAGGATTTTTATTAAAATGATCTTTAATAATGACAAGTTGATTGTTGCAAATCACCCTGAACGTTCAGGGTAGAGAGTTGTTTTTTTACAAGAGCTTGAACTTGTTTTATGAAGAATTAAATTCAGTGTCGTGAGTCGTTGAACTCGAAATTGTAGATTGTTGATGAGAAACGCCTTCTATAGCTTCTTTTTGCCAAACTTCTTTTCTTGAAGTTTTTCAGAGGCAAGATCAGCTAGGGTTTCAATGAACTCTGCCATAGACATATTATAGGCTGGTCCCACAGAGATTTCGTGGCTTCTAGTTTTTGCTCTAACAATTTTGACATGTTAAAGCTCACATGAGTATGTGTGGGACTGACTTGTTTTTGAGTTTCTTGGGGCAAGGGCGGGGAAAGCGAAATTTCTTTTTGTCCCTCACGAACAGATTTATTTGACGAGTTTTTTAAGGATTGAAGCTGGGGTTTAGTATTTTGTTTTCATTAAAAAACCTTGAGCTTGATTGATATTAGAAAGACTAAGTTCACCAGAGTTAATCTTTGAGCCATACTTTCAGGTATTTGCTTTAAAAGTCTCATGGCTTGAATTGTCTATATTTGATCTGAAGAGTATTTGGGTTCCCTGCAAGCATAATCAAATAAAGCTACTGCATTTATATTCCACAAAAGTTTACGCTGTTCACTTCTTTAAGATGATACAGAATAGTTGTTAGGAGAGTTCTTTCTTCTGCAACTAGTTTTCTTAAATCAGAATTCAGTTGATCGTCAGTTAAGTGTTTTAAGTTCATGATTTGGTATCCAGGGTTAAACATATTTTGTAAGCTAGTGAATGCTTTTTTTCTATTTCTATTTCTATTTCTATTTCTATTTCTATTTCTATTTCTATTTCTATTTCTATTTCTATTTCTATTTCTATTTCTATTTCTATTTCTATTTCTATTTCTATTTCTATTTCTATTCAACACAGATATACCACGAGTTTTAAAAATGTAATTTTCTAAGGTTTGAAGTGCAGTATAAATACCAGTATATAAGAGATATAAAGCAATTCTAAAGAAGCTCCGAATGCTTGAGACAAAAGTTTTGGGATAACTAAATAGCAATTATTGTCGGAGGTTTTAGGGATCAAGAAAATGTGTCAAATTATTTTTGTAATTTTATATTTTGCGTTGGATATTTATGATGTAACATCATTTGGATTTTTAATTTTTATAGATGAAAATTTGAAGCAGAAATGAGAGCAATTTATTTAAAGTTTTTTTACTCTGAACATTCATGAATATGAATATTTCACGGTCTGATAGAGACGATCTAGATTCTTCATTCAGAGAAAAATCTGAGTCGCTCAAATGACAGATACATGCTAAACCATTTCACTCTGAATGTTCATAAATATGGACATCTGAAATGCTGATAACTACGATCTAAATTTTCTACTCTGAACGTTCACAAATCTAAACGTCTCGCGACTTAACTG
The DNA here is from genome assembly GCA_023954155.1 of Pseudobdellovibrionaceae bacterium. Lineage (NCBI taxonomy): Bacteria > Pseudomonadati > Bdellovibrionota > Bdellovibrionia > Bdellovibrionales > Pseudobdellovibrionaceae > Pseudobdellovibrionaceae bacterium. The sequence goes on from JAMLIO010000005.1 coordinate 124,912, forward strand.
CTTATTAACCTACTTTTTTGAAAATATCTTGGTTATTTGTATTGGTGTTTGTGAACTCATACACCTCAGACACTTCAACGTTGGCATTAAAAGTTTTAAAAATTTCAAAAGTAGTGGGGGACACCAGAATTAAAAGTTCATCGTCCTGTTTGGCATAAAATTCGGGATAAAAACAAGCCACATATTTCATGTCCTTGTATTTGTAAAAGGCAATGCTCTCGTGACCTTGTGTGAATTTAAGTTGGCTTTTACCACAGTAAGTTTGAATCTGTGTCAGCAGCTCAATATTATCCAAAGCATTGTCCAGCATAAAAGGAATATTGTATTTTTTGGTGGCCCATTTTTTATAGTCTTCAAAGTTTAGGGCTCCTGACTTTAAACCATAAAATAAAGGTGAGCATCCCATAGGAGCTTTGTCCTTAAGCTCGGCATATTTTTGTGCACTGACGTTTAAAGCCTCACACCACGATTCCAACATACATCCCTCTTTTCTGTAGCGATATTAAATTATCGGTAAAACGAACCCGTAATTGAGCTAAGACAGGAAATATAGCCTTTGGCATGGGATTTATTTCCCCTATCTGTATTTAAACCCATACAGGTAAATAGTGTTGCTAGAAAGTCCAAGAAATATCTTGGAAATCTAGGATTTTGCAAGAAAGCCTAAGAAATGTTGGAGATCTAGAGTTCTGCCAAAAAATCTAAGTGACGATGGAGTATAGTCTTATTAAGAGGTTCTAGCGCTGAGTGAGCTTCCTGTGGGGCACGATCTCTACCTAGCTCATAATAAATGCCATTGCCAGAAGGCTGAAAAGCCTCTAAAAAGTGTAGGAGATATCACAGGTTAAAGGGCTTGGAAATGGAGCGAAAGCAGCGACTTTGATAAACTCTCACCTAGGGAGGCACGTCTTTTGAAATGGAATCAAAAGTTACGGCTTCAACACTACGAGTGTTGGCTCCCTAGAGAGGCTCGCTATTTGAAATGGAAAAGAGACGCTCCTAAGAACGAAGAAGATAATAAAGCTAAAAGGCTATTAAATGGAATCTATAGTATATTTGGATCATAATGAGACAAAACTATCATCGACGAGGGAAAAGTGTCACAGCAAAGCGTAAGATGTTATTTGGATCATAATGCGACAACTCCTATAGACGAAGAGTTGATGGGGTACATTGGTGAGTTTCTGCCGTATTGGGGAAACCCTAGCTCCATATACACCTCGGCCCGCGAGCCCAAGCGCATCCTTCGTGAAACCCGACGCAAACTTGCGGAACTGATCGGCTCCCACCCTCTAGAACTGATCTTTACCAGTGGGGGAAGTGAAGCCAACAATCTGGCCCTTAAAGGTCTGCTTGAGCATTTCAAAACTTTAGGCAAGGACACGCTAGTGACCTCAGCTGTAGAGCACCCCAGTGTTTTAAATACCGTAAAGGCCATCGCCAAGTGGGGATGGAATGTCGAGATCATACCTGTGAACAGACAAGGAGAGTTGGATATTAAGCAGTATCAAAAAGTTCTTGCGACCCAAAAAGTGGGACTTGTCTCTTTCATGGCCGCGAATAACGAGACGGGAGTCATTTTTCCCATCAAAGACCTATGTCAAATGGCTCATGAGTATGGTGCTCTTTTTCACTGTGATGCGGTTCAATTCTTTGGAAAAAAAGAGTTCTGCCTTAAAGACTTAAATGTGGATTTGGCTTCTTTTTCAGCGCATAAATTTTATGCCTTAAAAGGTTGCGGAATACTTTATTGTCGTAAAGGTCTGCCTCTTGAAAGCCTTATCCATGGCGGAGGACAGGAGCGTTCCCGTAGAGCAGGCACAGAAAACATTTTAGCCATCGCCGCCCTTGGTTTTATGCTTGACAAGATTCCAGATATTCTAAGCCGTTTGCAAGAGGTTGAAAAACTGCGCGATCATTTTGAAGCTCAAGTCAAAGAGAAGATCGCAGACATAGACATCACTGCCCACGGGCAGAGCCGCTTGTGTAACACCTCTCACTTGATCATTTCGGGTGTTGATGGTGAGAACATGTTGATCAACCTAGACCTTAAGGGGTTTGAAGTCAGCACGGGGGCCGCTTGCAGCGCGGGAAGCCCCGAACCCAGCCCTGTGCTTTTAGCTATGGGAATCTCAAAAGCCGAAGCCCAAAGTTCACTGCGAGTCAGCCTAGGAAAAGCCACAACCCTAGAGCACATCGAGAGTTTTGTTCAAACACTTGTCGACACAGTAGAAAAGCTTAGAGAGTTAAGCGGGTACAAGTCCCAGATATAATAAGATCAAGCCATAGTTAAGCGGCACAAAACCCAGACATGATAAGCTCAAGTCATAGTTAAGCGGCACAAAACCCAGACATGATAAGCTCAAGTCATAGTTAAGCGGATACGAATCCCAGATATGATGAGTTGAAAGCGAGAGTAATCAAGTAAAGATATCCAATAGCTTTTTTGCAAAAGTAGGGCTTCTTTTTGTCACTTTAAGGTGGGGCTTGATGGCTTGAGCTTGTCATGTCTAGGATCTGTGAGGCCATCTCTCACTTGAAGTCTTGGATATAACCTATTGAAATATCATATAAATACAGAAATTTAATGGGCTCATAATAGAAAATTATGGCTTCTTTGGTGGTCTTTATATTGCATATCTTACATATGATGATGAAATCGCTATTGGGCCTTGGTGCCTCCTTATTATTATTGTGGTCTTCGTTGAGCTTTGCTCAATCTGTAAGTCTTGTGGACTGTGAAAGAGTTCGTTGTCTGACTCCTCAAGATGAAAAAGTACAAAGACAACAAGATCAAAAGTTGGCCCAACATAAAGTTAATGCCACACCTCAGTCTGCATCGGCCTCGCAATCAGTGGCATCGACATCTGGTCATACATCTAAATCGCAGTTAAAAAATAAATCCAACTCCGCAACTCAGAGCAAGTCAGGTTCCAACACCACATCTTTAAAAACATCAAATGCATCGGCCTCATCTAATGCCTCAGAAGTTTTAAACAGAGACTCTATGACGTTACAAGAACAGCAGACCTACTTTGCGCAAAACCCTTGGAGTTTTGTGTTAGACGTTGGTGCTTATAGAAGTCTAGATGAGCTTTCGGACTACTATTCTACTTATTCTGTATCAGGCCAATATCAATTTAAAAAGAATGTCTTTTTAAGCTTCAACCTAGGTTATGATTCGATCCTTTATTCCGCTTTTGATAAGTCTTTTGTATTTAATGGAGAGAGTTCCAACCCAAGACTTTATGGACTTACAGATTTACGCCTTGGTGTGAGTTTACCAGGTTATATCAGACTAGATGAAATTCAATCCATTGTGACTTTTAGCTCAAGACTGACTTTGCCTACATCTATGCGCTCACGTGATAAGTCTTTAGTGGCGCAACTTGTAAGTACAGCCCAAATGCGCACACGGCTCACACCTAAATTGATGTCTGCGGTGAGTGCCTCTTTGGTGCTGGCTCACTTTAAATATGATGATGGGGATGCCATGGGCTATGAGGTGAATTCACCTTTGGGCACAGTACTAGGAGCGTCTTTAAGTTATAACGTTTGGAAGAAAATCAGTATGTATGGAGCTTTTTCGGCTCACGCTAGATACGACTATGACTCCAACCTGGATTGGATTGAAACGGTCAATGCAGGGGTATTATTTCCCATTGGTGATAAGATACAAATGAATTTAGATTATATGTGGCGCGATCGTGCGATCACTAACGATAGATTATTTGACAACAATAAAAGTTATTACAGTTTAGGACTGTCTTATAGCATTTAAAACAACGGCGAACCGTGGTTTTGAATCATAAAGGAGAAAAAGTATGAAACTAAAGCTAACCCTAATGTTATTCTCAGCAGCCTTTGTTTTGCAGACGGGATGTGTGAAAAAGCGACCAGATATGATCTCGCCAGCACACACGGACCCCGAGCAGTTCAGAGAAATTCCTAAAGGTGGAGACATTGATTCATTTTTAAATGCAATTGATGACCCTGCTGTATCACATGTGAAAGCTGAAAGCGTTTCAGGACACGTGATCATCACAGGCGAAACGGCAACTATAGGTGATCTTTCAGACGCAGCAAGTGTGAGAATTTCTCCTGATGCAGGATTTGAGTTTCCGCATTACGTTGAGTTTCAGACCAATGCTCCTTTATTGGCTTCACACATTGATCAAATCAAGCTATTTGGTAAGGCAGGTACGGAATATAAAGTTCGTTATGAGCTGACCCCCAAGTATTTAAAAATTTATAAAGAGATCCCTGCCAAAGACATGACTCACTACGAGGCCCCTTATAGTAAAAAGATGGGCAATGACACATGGTGGGTTCCTGTTGGTGGTTATGGTATCAGCTATTTCAGCAGACAGCATGTGGTGAATGCCGATAAAAGAAAGACCAATGTGATTGATTTTTATCCAGTGGCCCCAGAAAACTATAAGACTGCAACCCACTATAAATTAGATAAAGAGTCGTTCATCCCTTTTACTCGTGTTTCAAAGAGCAACTTATTTCCGTTTGAATACTTTAAAGGAGATTGGTATTTTGCAACAACCATCGTATCGACTCGTCAAGGTCAAGAATCCTCAATGGGATACTTTGATGCAGGTATGGACTCATCTTTAAGAGCCCAAGCCACACGCATTAAGTTTTTACGCGGTAAAGACTTCTTACGTGCGGTGAACGTGGTTGTGGATGACAGAGCCCATATCCCTGAAGACCAACTTAACGACGCCTTAAACATTCCAGCCGAGTGGTATGACTTCCGTGTTAAAACCGACGGAAAATTTGAAAGTTTAGCCGAAGAGATTTTTCCTGCAAACGACTTTAACCAAAGAAGATATGTAGGATTGGATTTTAAACTGGTAAAGGCCATTGCTGTGGATGGAAACTCTGCAAGTCAAACTGCAGACTATTTTCGTGGTTTGGAGTTATCAGATATTAAATTTTCTAAAGATACATTTAGCTTTACAGTTCACACTGTGGCTAGTGGTATCAAAAGAAGATACTCTTTTATGAGACTTAAAGAGTCTGATTATAAACCTAGAGTGTACTTTAAAGAAGACTCTAAGGTGTTTGGGCTATTTAAAACGCAAAAGTTTAAATTGATTGATATTAACAATTATGGTGAAGGGGACTCTGAAAAAGACGTTCTGATCAATAGATTTAACCCTAATAAGAACATCACGTTTAGATTTTCGACTTTAACACCTAAATTAGCTCAGGGTGAAACCGATGTCTACGGCCTAAAAATTGATTATAGAAAAATCGGAGCCAACTCTGTAGCCTACTGGAACCGTGTGTTTGAACTTGTGGGTGCCAAATCCAGAGTGCATCTTGATGACCAAGATGATAACGAGCTTGGGGACTTTGAATATAACACCATCAATATCATCACCAACCTTGCAAATGATGGATCGGGTGGTGTGGGACCGACTATTGCTGATCCTACAACAGGTGAGATCATCAATGGTACAGTCAACGTGTATGTGGCAACCACCATTGCCAATATTTCTAGGGACTTGAATAAAGTTTTAAATATTGAAAGAGGTTTAATCAGTGACACGGTCTTTTCTGAAGACATCAGTAAACGCGAGATCATGAAGGGATTTGTGGCTGAAGTCAGACACTTCTGTCCAGACCTTGTGTCTTATGCGCGTAAGACTAAAAAACAAATTTTTAACGACTCTTTAACAGACAGACCTTATATCAATGCCTGTTTGGAAAAGATTGCCCCTAAGCGTATCGAAGCCATCACGGTGCACGAGATGGGACACACGCTAGGGTTACGTCATAACTTTTATGGTTCTTATGATAAAGACAACTCGATTGCTTCGACTCAAGAACTCAAAGAGCTTTTCCCAGTTCATCGTTTCCAAGATTTGCATAAGTATTTACCTGAGGACAGGTTCTTAGGTAGAACTTCATCTTCAATGGATTACTTTCAGACATGGTTCTCTGGTGATAACGGTATTATGAACATCACACCGTCCTACTCAGACTTTTATGCGATAGCCTACTCTTATGCAGAAAAGATTCCTGTGGCAGGAAGTAACAAGCTTGCATTTAAGCCTATCAATACAAATACGGATCTAAGTTCACAAAAGTCAGGCTTACGTCCTACCTTGTACTGTACTGATGAGCAAGCCATGTTCCGTGCTGATGGAACGCAAGTGATTGACCCAGCCTGCGCACTGCATGACTACGGTCAGTCTTACAAAGAGATCATTGAGTACCATTTTGATAGATACAGAAATGATGTGGTTGTAGGTATGAAAAAGATCGGTCGTCAGCACTTTACGGCAAGTGGTGGTGTGCGTGGTAATGCCTTGGTGGGAATGTCGGCAGTATACTCTAACTGGAGATATAACTTACGATCTTACCTTTCAGATCCTAATGATGCGACATTACTCAACTACGATGAAGCTAAGTTTGAAAATTTGATGAATTCCATCAAGAATGGAAAGTCCAAACTGGCTGGGGATGTGGGAATTTCTGACTTGTACTACAAGTACATGATGGAAATTTTAAATATGACCAATTACTATTGTGTGACCAAAAACATCCAAACTGGTAAGATCAACATCCGTGAATTTAGTGATGTACAAGAGAAGTTCATTAACGATTCTGATGATCTTACTGTTACGTCTTGTAAGGATCAGGTGGTTGTAAGTGGTTTAAAAGATCCTGAATATAATGAAGAGGTGATCACTGAGTTAGGTATTCCAGTGAATAACATCCGTTTTTCTAAAAAACTTGAAGACACTGTGGACACTCCAGACATTATTGGTGTGGGTGGCGATCGTGTCATGGTGGGTGAACTGCTTTCGGGTATCAACCATAAGCTTCTTAGACCTACTGCAAGTGTGGGTCTTGTGGCCACTGTTTTACATGAGCCAAAGTTTTACAAAGATTTTAAAGCTAGAACTATGGAGCGTTTCTTTGTGGGTCTAGATATTTCTGATCGTGTGAATTACGCTTTAAAAGAAGCGGGATCTTCATTACAAGTTGAGGACACAAAGCGATTTAAAAAGTTTAAAGAAGAGTCTAATATTTATATGACTCAGCTGATTTCGCTACTGAAGTCCAACATTGGTTCGAATGGAGTGACAAAGACTGCACAACTACGTGACTTTAACATCATGCCTGCTCAGCACAGATTAGAAATCCCTGGTGGGGCTTACTCTGTAAAAGTAGGACCTGTGTATTACTACACGGGAGTTCAAAATCAGTTTGCGGGACTTTTGATTGATAGATACAAAACTATGAATAACCCGCTTTATGTGAACTTTGGAACAACACCTACCGTTCAAAATGCGTTTGAAGCTGTACTGGATTTGACCACAAATTTACCTTTGGGTATTGAAGCCAGAAGTGACTATGTCTCTAAGGTGACAGATCTCAATACTTTATTTGTAAACTTGCAAAGAATTATTGAAGAGAGCCGAGGAGATCAAGAGATGATCAAAGAGGTCAGTCTTGCGGTATCGCCTTATGGTCAGGCCATCAATGAGATGTCTATGCTTTCACAAGTGGTTATGGCAGGAAAGCAGTCTGGAAAGGCAGAGATCGAAGTTGAAATCGAAGTAGAAGGTGAAGAGCAGCCACAAAAACGTGTGATCAATGTAGCAGAAGCGGAAGCCATTTTGAAAAGGCTTTCTGAATCAGGCTTTGCTGGTGAACTTCAAACTCAATTCGGTATCACGATTCCAGTTACACAGATGGGTCTTGTGAAAAACTATCTGCAAGTCAAACTTCCTGGAGCTGTAGGTCTTTGGCAGGAGCGTGTTCCTGAGAACATCAACTACGTGCAAGACTTTGAACAGCAAGAGGCTACTTTTTATAAGCAGCAGCTTGAGTCAGTGATTAAGCAGTTCGCAGGCCTTGATGTGACTAGGTAATTTCTTCAGATTGTATTTAATTATAGTAGAGCTTATAGCGCGAAACGTTATAAGCTCTTTTTTTAGATAAATTAAGATTTTTAACCCGATGCGGCTCAAATCTACTACGTTTTAATTCATCGTCAAAAATTCCTAATCTTGCCGCCATTTTTCTATCCAATTCTTGATCCATAAGTAATCGTTATAGATTGTGTTAATTAAAAGTATTTAACAAGCCCCGTAAAAAAGTCTAGATTCTAGCGTTGGGAGGGGCGGTAAGAAATGGATTTCTTTTACCACAAGCGGCAAGCTGTTCTTGCATTAGGGATGATGATTGGGATGATGGTTTTTGGCCATACATCTTGGGCACAAACACTCGAAGAACAACGGCTGCAATCAAGACAAAAATTTAATTTTCTAAATGATGTGACTTTGGATACCAACCCACAGCCCTTAGACGCTATAGATAACAGCAGTGGGATGACCTACACTCTGGGCATTAAGTATTCACCTGAAACGATCAAAAGATCCAACGTTTGGCTTTTAACCAGAATCTCTAAAAGATTTAACGGCGAAGAGATATTGGGTCTTTTAGACACCATTATCAGATTTGAAAAGTCAGTGGATCCATTCATGGGATGGGCGCCTAGGTTTCGTGTGGATGTCACATTACCGACAAACGAATTTATGCACGAACAAACAAGCTTTGTAGGTGCGGGAAGCGCACAAGTGCGTTTGGGACGAAGTCTACTGACTCCTAAACTTTACTTTTTGTGGCTGAACACTTTGAGATGGAACTTCCACCAATATCGCGTGTCTGAAATTGGAGCCGTCAACATTCAAAACACCTTATCCAGTTTTGGTGTGGCTAACTACTCTGTAACTGAAAAGTTACAAGTAGGAGCTGAGTTTGGATGGTCATGGGCCAGAACCTATGGTGGCAATATCAGAAATAACTATTTATTAGGAGGTTATGCCTCTTACGTGATCACTCCTGAGTGGAGTGCTACGATGGGTGCGAGCACACAAGCTAGCCCCCTTACTGCTGATGGACAAAGTTCAAACATTAAGTTTTTTAACGAGAGATTTACAACCACATACTTAAGTGTCACACACTTTATGTAGTGGGTTTGTTTCTAGGGAGGGGAAAAGTCAATGAAACAAATACCAAACACAATCCTTAAAGTTATAGGTGCCGTAGCCATGGCTTCAGGCCTTATTGCTTGTGGTGCTGAACGAGAGCACAAGCCTTTACCAAAAATTGAAGTTTTTAGTAAAAGCAGTATTGATACGGAAGCCGAGTATCTGTATGTGCCTTCGACAGATCAGGTGTCTAGATCTACCAATCAGGGACGACCTTATTGGCAAGGTGATGCGAGAATCGTAAAGCTGCGTTTTGAGAAGAACCATCTTGTGGCTTATGCTCAAGAAAAAGACGACAGATTCTCTGACAACACGACCAACAACAAGCCTGTGTTTCGAATTCCTATTCGTCACATCGACTATCGTGAAATGCGTGATCCTTTTGGTGAAGGCACAAACATAGAAGAAGAGAACAACTATATTGACTGGTCAAAGCGCAAATACTTTGAGCCTAAACCTGAGCAGTTCGCTTTTACAGATGTGAATATGTTGCCATCTGAATTTGGTAAGATATTTGGTTATGAGTGTTCGTCTATGACAGGACAGTCTGAACTTAATTTTGATGTGAAAGACTCTGGCATTGATATCGTGATCAAAAGAGACTACCGCACCAATTACTTCTGTGACACATCGGTGATGGACCTATTTGACCTGTCTTGGTCAGAGGTGACTCACTACTCTTTAGTACCTATGAAAAATTTAATTGCAGAAGACTATGACCCCATTATCTATAAAAGAGATTGGGAAAATACCTTTGGTTTCTTTCAAACATTAGATCAAAAGTATGACAGTGCTAACAGTCCTACTCAGAACGAAGAAGTTTACTATATGAATCGTTGGAACCCCCAACGTAAAGAAGTGGTTTACCATCTTGATCCTAAGTTTGAAAAACCAGAAAACAAATCTATCAAAGAAGCGACTTTGATTGGGTTTGAGCGTTTAAATAAAGGCCTAGAAGAAGCAGGTGTGAACTTTAGACTTGTTGTGAAAGAAGGTCCACAAGACATGCTTCCTGGGGACTTACGTTACACATCTGTTGTGATCGTGGAAGATCCACTGGCTGTGGGTCTATTGGGTTACGGTCCGTCTGTGGCTAACCCTAGAACGGGAGAACTGGTTCAAGCTAGAACCGTGATGTACCCAGGGGTGATGAAACAATTTATCCGTATGGCTTATGATGAAGTGTTAAGGCTTGAAGCTGAGCGCGAAAAGCAAGCTTTAGCGGGCAATAAGCTTTTAGCTCAAGATGCCAACATCGTAAATCAGTTGCGTGATTTTGCTCAAGGCAGTGTAGAGGTCAGACAACAGACAGCATGGAAACCACATCGTGGAGACATGTCCCACTTAGCTCTTGCTGCTACAAGTACTGTGGAGCCGTCTTCTACAGATGATGGAGAAGAACAAGGGGAACCTAGACTAGGAACCTTAGATCGTAACATCTTTGATAAACCTCCTGTTGTGGATAATAGAGGAGTCTTATCACAAGATTTTGTAAAGCGCGGAGACTGGATGTTGTTTGACAGAACCGCTCATGCCTTACGTTCTATGTTTCAAGGATTCCAAAATCAAAATGATCCTGAGAAATTTGATATTGATCAGTTAGATATCATTGATTTTTACTCTAGAAACAATATGACTCCTGCCAGAGAGCAAACCTTTATTGATATTGCAGACACTGTACTTAGAGATGAGGTTTTGGCTTTAGGACAAAAAGTACCTTGGGATAAACTAGATGAGTCCGTGCGTGCTCAGATTGTAGACCTTGTGATGCCTTATGTATGGATTCCTACATTCATCCATGAAGTTGGACACAATTTAGGTTTACGTCATAACTTTGCGGGTTCTGAAGATAGAGATAATTTTTACTCTCTACAAGAGTTAGCTGATCGTGGGATCACTTCAGATATGGGTTCTCCATACGCTTCAATGATGGAGTACACTAAATCTGAAATCACCTCTCTTAGAGTTCCTGGAAAGTATGACATTGCAGCCTTAAGATACGGCTACAATCAACAAGTGGAATTAGAAGATGGAAGCCTTGTCCCTGTAGGCAAAGGACAAATCCCTGCGGATTTAGGAACATTGAAGGCTTATGAGTACTGTTCAGATGAAGGTGTGTCTTTAAACCCTAACTGTAATCGTTTTGATGAAGGTGTGGGATATGCAGAGATCGCCAAGTCTTTGATCAGCTCTTATGAAGATATGTATAAACTGCGTAACTTCAGAAATGGCAGAGCTAACTTTTCCATGATTGATGACATCTATTACGCTGCAAGAATCAATGGGACCTTTAGGTCTTTAAGACTCATGCTAGAAAGATTCAGCGATATTCTTATGGATTACGATCTGGACATGCAAACAGTGGAAGAGATCGAGTGGCTTAAAGAAATGAATGACGGAGCTAAGATCGCATCGGACTTTTTTGTAAAAATCTTATCCGAGCCAGACTTGAACTGTCTATTGACTCAAAACGGTCAGTTCAGCCAAATGATCTCTTATAAAGAAATCAAAACTTTAACTGGTAGCTTTAATGCGAAAGACTGTTTTGGAATCACAGGTCTTAACACTCAGTTTGCCATTATTGGACAAGTGGGACGTAAGTTTGAAGACGAGAAGTACAGAGACAACCCCAACATTTACTTAGATCAGATTGATGTTCGTGGGGTGTGGATTGATAAGCTTATTGCCTTGAAATATCTTGTGGCTAGAAACTTAAACAACTTCTCTTTTGACAAGAGATCACTGAGTTACCTAGATCACCCTGAAGTAGGTACAGAGATCAATAACGTGATCAAAAACTTACTGATTGGGGATGTGGTGACAAAAACCACGGTGACTTTCTCTGATGGTAGCACTTTGGATGACTTTGAATATGGTCATACCTTCTCTAATGGTTATGAGATTACAAAACCTCTGACCAATTGGGTGGGTAGATACCTTGGAATCAGACATGAAAAGATTGATCTGATTGAAGCTGTGGGACAAGTCTTAGCCAAAGAGATCACTCAAGGTGAAACATCTTTGAATAACGAAAACTTCAAAGAAAGTATTCGTGTGTACGAAAGAATGCCTGAAGATGGTCGTCCTTCTGATGAGTTCGAAGTGTACCGTGTGGGACCAAGAAACTACATCATTTCTGAAGACAATGAAGTGGGATCACAAGCCTTCAAGCGCCTTGGTCTTATGGATTTATATGATAAGTTCAGTCGTGAAGACTTGATTCAGATCTACACTTTAATCTCAAGAGGCATTCCGCTTCCTGCCACAGCCACTGAAGAGCAAAAAGCGGTCTATGCTTCAGGTGAAGCGAATGTGTACCTCTACCTTGTGGGTGAAATGCCAACTAGAGATTACTACTACAAGCTGTTAAGGCAGTCTCTAAACATCTAATTTTGGATGTCTTCGGTCAGCTCTTTAGGTAGGGCTGGCGGAAGAGCTGAAAAATCAGGTGGCTCTAAATGTTGTTGTGATTTTAAAAGCTCAGGGTGTTTCGCTCTGAGCTTTCTTATTTCAGAAAAAAGTTTAAGGTGATCATTATAACTGACCTCAATGGGAATAAATCCATTAGGATAAGAAATCATGTGATAGTATTTATTGGCCATAACTAAACCTGTGTTCATCCCAGCCGTTGCAATGATCATGGTCTCAAGAATAGGAATACCCACAGTAAACTGACTGATCTCCATCAGAGGCACTGTGCCTGTGGAACCCACTAAAGCAAGTTTAGCTCCGATGGTCACAGCAGAACTGAGTCCCCAGTACATTAAGCCTTTTTTCATCACTGCTTTTTTGGGTGAGGTCTCCCATAAGTGAGGGAAGTACACCTGTGTGCGATCACGAACATCTAAGGCGATGATCTCTCCTGACTCTAGCATTTTAAAATCTTTGAACTGCTCTTGGCCGTTAAGCAGTCTTGCAATGGTGCGCCCTTCAAAGGTCACTACATGATAAAGTTTCCCTTCCGCGGTCAAGCCAATAGCAGAGTTGGCTGTTGTGGATTTGAATTCAAAGTCTAAAGTAAAATCGATCCATTTTTCTAAACGCAGTTTGCCTCTTTGCTGAGGACCGATGTCGTTGTTTTGTCTAAACACATCTACATTGTTAAAAAAGATGGCGTTGGTGTTTTGATATAAAAGGTTATTTAAATAATCTGAACAGATATTTTTACCATAAGCAGCATGTGAAAAGCATAAAAGTGAAGCGAAACAAAGTGCTGCCAGTCTTATTTTGTGCCCACTATGAGGGTCCACACAGTGCTGTGTAGCCTTAGACATGGCTCTTAAATATTGAAACATAAACTTACCCCTAGGATGAGTATCTCATGCCATAGGGATAGAAATGTTGGGTATTCATGGGTTTAAAATTGTAATCTTTTTATGCAACAAAACAAATGCAGTTGAGTACATAAACAAGGTTAAAACTGCCCAGCCGCCTTTATTAAAGCTGCCTAGCGGTCTTATTGCCAAGTACAGCCTCTATTAAAACTGTCTAGCGGCCTTATTGACGTCAAGAGCTGCCTCTCGCATAACTTCTGACAAAGTAGGGTGAGCATGGAAGCTTCTTGCGATGTCTTCTGCACTTGCCCCAAATTCCATAGCCACCACAGCTTCTGCAATCATGTCTGAGGCTCTGGGACCTAGAATATGAACACCTAAAATCTGATCGGTTTCTTTGTCTGCTAGAATTTTCACTTGGCCGTCTGTGCACCCTAAGGACTTGGCTCTGCCGTTTGCAGTGAATGGAAACTTACCTGCATTGTAAGCGATCTTTTTGTCTTTAAGTTCTTCTTCAGTGTAGCCCACGCTGGCAAGCTCAGGCCATGTGTAAATGACAGAAGGCACAGTCATGTAATTCACATGACCTGGGAGCCCAGCCAAAGTTTCTGCCACGGCCACGCCTTCTTCTTCAGCTTTATGAGCCAGCATTGGTCCAGGAATCAAATCACCAATAGCATAAATATTAGGAACTGTGGTTTGGTAATGAGAGTTGACCATCACAAAGCCTGCTTTATTTTTTTCAATCCCAAGGTCTTCTAACCCTAGTCCCTCAGAATAAGGACGACGACCAGTAGCGACCAGTACGGTGTCTACAACTAACTTTTGCTTTTCACCTGTTTTTACACCTTCGTACTCGACTTCGACTTTATTATTTTTATTCACTTGAGCGCTGTTCACTTTAGCTTCAAGTACAAATTCCATACCTTGTTTGGTTAAGCTTCGTTGTAAAAGCTTGGACGTGGCAGTGTCACTGGAGGCCGCAATTTTAGATCCGTATTCAATCACTGTGACTTTAGAACCTAAGCGTTTCCACACTGACCCCAATTCAAGCCCAATCACGCCTGCCCCGATCACCACAAGATGTTCTGGGATCACAGGCAAAGATAAAGCACCAGTGGAGGACACAATATTTTGTTCATCAATTTCTATTCCAGGTAAAGTGTTAGCGGCGGATCCCGTAGCTAGAAGTATGTTTTTGGTTTCAAGGGAAGTGGTTTCGCCAGAATCTAGTCGGACTTCCACAGTGTTGGCATTTTTAATCTTTCCAAAACCATAAAAGGTTTCGACCTTATTTTTTTTCATCAAGTAAGCCACACCTGAAGTCAGATCAGAAACCACTTTGTCTTTGCGACCCATCATGCGGTCTAAGTTAATTTTAATTCCAGAAACCGTTAAACCATGATCTTCAAACTCTTCCTGGGCTTGAATGTAGTGCTCGCTGGAATCCAGAAGAGCTTTAGAAGGAATGCACCCAATGTTAAGACAAGTGCCCCCTAAAGTTTTACGTTTTTCGATGATAGCGACCTTAAGCCCCAGTTGGGATGCTCGTATTGCTGAAGTGTATCCACCTGGTCCTGCACCGATCACGACTAAATCAAACATGAATGCCTCTCTCTTTTATTTTGTAATAGAGTTAAATTTCTAGCACAAGACGGCTCGGATCTTCTAGTGCTTCTTTGATTTTAACTAAAAAGCTAACAGACTCTTTACCGTCAATGATTCTATGATCGTAGGAAAGAGCCAAATACATCATAGGACGAATTTGAATTTCACCATCAATCACTACGGGACGCTCTTCAATCTTGTGCATTCCCAAGATGGCACTTTGAGGAGGATTCAAAATTGGAGTCGACATCAAAGAACCATACACCCCACCGTTACTGATGGTAAAAGTTCCTCCGTTGAGCTCATCAATGGTCAATTTGTTACTTTGAGCTTTTTGTCCAAAGTTTTTCACTTGAGCTTCAATTTCAGCAATAGATAAAAGATCAGCGTCTTTGATCACAGGAACAACAAGCCCTCTGGGACCACCCACAGCAATGCCCATATTGACGAAGTCATTATAAATGAACTCTTCGCCATCAATGTAAGCGTTCACGGCAGGGAAGTCGCGTAAGGCCGCCACAGCTGCTTTTACAAAAAATCCCATAAAGCCTAAGCGGATGCCGTATTTTTTTTCAAAGGCGTCTTTGTACTTAGAACGAAGCTCCATGACGGCGGTCATGTCCACTTCATTAAACGTAGTCAAAATTGCGGCGGTCTGTTGAGCTTGCACTAGTCTTTCTGCAATACGTTTGCGAATGTTACTCATCTTTTCACGACGAGAGTCCCTAGCCGTAAAAGTTCTTACTGTCGGTGTAGGCGTTGACTTAGCTACACTGCTTTCTGAAGTTTTAGCTTGAGAAACAGAACCACTTTGAGCGGCCTTTTGGGCATCGTCTTTGGTGATGCGTCCATGAGGGCCAGTACCTGAAATTTTAGACGCGTCTAAATGATTCTCTTCCACGACACGACGGGTAGCAGGACTCAGAGTGTCTGCCATAGGAGATGTTCTAGATGGAGTAGCGGGAGGAGTAGATGTTGATGTAGAAGACTCTGCTTTGCTGCTACTGTTTTTTTCTGTGTCTGCTGATTTTGCAGAAGCGCTAGGTGCTGCGGAAGTGTCAATGGTTCCGACCACCGCTCCGATGGCTACGGTCTCATCAGCAGGAGTGAGAACATCTAGTTTTCCTGCTTTTTCTGCAACGACTTCGACACTGGCTTTGTCAGTCTCTAGGACCAACAGGACATCGTTCTGTTCTACGAAGTCACCAGACGACTTTTGCCATTCAGAAATGATCGCTTCTGTGATGGATTCACCGACTGTTGGGATTTTAATTTCAAGTTTCACGAATACTCCTTTTAACAAATTATGAATTTAAATCTAAGCTGCCTTGTATGATCTCTTCTTGCTCTTTTTTGTGCAATGAAGGCGAGCCTGTTGCGGGACTCGCACGATCAATGCGACCTACATAGTACACAGGAAGGTCGGCCTTTTTGATGGCTTGAAGAGACTGACGAATTCGAGGCATGATAAACGAATAGGCTCCCATATTTTGCGGTTCCTCTTGGGCCCAAATGATCTCTCTTAGATTGGGGTAAGACTTTATCACCTCAGCCACTTGAGAATCTGGGTAAGGGTAAAGCTGCTCGATACGCACTAAAGCCACCTCTTCTGATAAAAGATCAGAGGCTTCTAGGTCAAAGTAGATTTTACCTGAACATAAAACAAGGCGTTTGACCTTGTCTTTTTTAAGAGACCTAGGATCGTCTAACACTTCCATAAAGCGACCCTCAGTTAAGTCTTCGACTTTGGATACGGCTTTAGGATGACGAAGCAGATATTTTGGAGACATCACCACCAGAGGCTTTCTAAAATCACGCTTCACCTGACGTCTCATCGCATGAAACAGTTGGTGAGGAAGAGTGAAGTTACAGACCTGCATATTGTACTGAGCACACAGCTGTAAGAATCGTTCCAAACGAGCACTGGAATGTTCTGGTCCTTGACCTTCATAACCATGAGGCAGAAGTAAAACTAAACCGTTCATCTGGTGCCACTTGGCTTCACCACTGGAAATAAACTGGTCAATGATGATCTGTGCTCCGTTGGCAAAGTCTCCAAACTGCGCTTCCCAAATGGTTAAGAACGTGGGGTCTTGAATCGAATTGCCGTATTCAAAACCTAAAACAGCATATTCAGAAAGAGAGGAGTTATAAACACAGAACTCTTTTTCTGGATTTAAATTTTTAAGAGGGCTGTAAGGTGCGCCTGTCTGAGTGTCAAAGTACTCAGAGTGACGATGCGTGAAGGTTCCACGAATGCAATCTTGACCTGTTAAGCGCACAGAAGTGCCCTCTACAACCAAAGATCCATAAGCTAAAAGTTCTACCAATCCCCATTCCATATTGCCGTTTTGCCACATCTCTTCTCGTGCCTTTAACAGACGCTTGACCTTAGGGTGGAGGTTAAATTCAGCAGGAGGGTGAACAAGTGATTTTAACACCTTTTCCAAAGTCTTTTTAGAAGTGGCCGTTTTCACTGGCGCAGAAAAGTCCTTTGCTGTACCTCTTTTGAAACCTTCCCAAAATTCGGTTAAGGGGAGGGGCTTCACTTCAGGAGGTTCAGCACGCACTTCATCTAACACTTTTTGCAAATTATCCATCTTTTCATCGTAAAAACTTTTAGCGTCTTTAGCATCGAAGAGACCTTCGTCATTCAATTTATTTTTATAAATTTCAAAAGTTGTAGGATGTTTTTTAATCACATCATACATTTTGGGCTGTGTGAACGCGGGTTCATCACCTTCGTTATGTCCAAAACGACGATAACCCACGATTTCAATCACCACATCTTGTTTGAACTGTTGGCGGAAACGCACGGCCATATCCATGGCTCTGACACAAGCTTCAACATCATCCCCATTGACCAAGATGATGGGAGCCTTAATGGATTTGGCAATATCAGAACAGTACTCTGTACTGCGCGCATCACTGGGACTTGTGGTAAAGCCTACTTGGTTGTTCATAACGATATGTATGGTTCCGCCCACAGTGTAGCCTTTAAGTTGAGAAAGTTGAAACGTTTCACTGACCACACCTTGTCCAATCACGGCGGCGTCACCGTGGATCAGAACAGGAACCACTTTTTTTCTTTCGGCTGTGTCTTTAAGAAATCTTTGTTGAGCGCGAACAATACCTAGAACTACTGGATTGACTGCCTCTAAGTGGCTAGGGTTAAAAGCTAAAGAGATTCTTACATCTCCATTTTTGGTTTTCTTTATAGAGTTATAGCCCAAGTGATACTTCACATCGGCATCGTAACCTAACTCTGGGCTTGACCCCATGTGGCCGTCAAACTCCGCAAAGATATACTTCAGTGCTTTTTCCATAAAGTTGGCTAGCACGTTGATACGACCACGATGGGCCATCCCAATAGTGACTCCTTCAACTCCAAGGCTAGCTCCCTTTTCACATAGGTATTCTAAAGCGGGGATCAGAGAGTCACAGCCTTCAATAGAAAATCGTTTTGTACCTACGTATCTGGTGTGCAAAAACTTTTCTAAGGTTTCGGTGCGAGTCAGTTGTTTTAAAAGATTTTGTTTTTGCTCTTTAGACAGTTGGAACTCTGACTTTTCGATCTCTTTGGTGAACCATTCCCTGACTTCGGGGTTACATTCAGCCACTTGAATAGCAAGAGTACCGCAGTACCATTTCTCTAGGTGATCAATGATTTGGCTTAAGGTTTGTTTTTTTAAACCAACAATACCACCCATATCAAATTGCTTATTGGTGTCTATTTCATCTAAACGGAATCGTTTGAAATCTAAAAATGTGGTTTTGCGTTTTTGCAATCCCAGAGGATCAAGGTTGGCTTTGAGATGGCCATAGTCTCTATAGGCTTGAATCAGCTCATACACACCCAACTCTGGAGAATTTTCTGAAAAATCGATAGGCCCACTGTGCTCACTGTAAGTGGGACGACCTTGAGCAAACTCCACTCCCTCAAAGAACTTTTGCCAAACTGGGTCCACACTGTCTGGGTCAGCCTTGTACTGTTCCATCAAGGCTTCTACATATTCCAAGTTGGATCTGTTCATATAAGGAAACTTTTCCATTTTTTTATTACCTCACTAGTGATTTAATCTGCTACCAGTATTTTTTGAAAGCACTTCTTGAATGGTTCCTATGGCTCCAAGTGCGGTGGAAGATTCATAAGGAACAAAGACCTTGTCTCCGTCCTGAGTGACAAATTTTTCAAAAGCTTCAATGTAGGCGTTAGCCACTAAAAACTGTGTGGACAATGTAGCATCCCCTGTAGCTTTTGTGACCGCGTTTAAGGCTTCCATTTTTGCTTGAGCAATCTGTGCAATGGCTTGAGACTCACCCTCGGCCCGACGGATACGAGCTTCACGATCCCCTTCGGCGATATTGATCTGTTCAATCTTTTGTCCTTCAGAACGAGCAATACGAGCTTGTTTGTCTCCCTCAGCTTGAAGAACTTGGGCTCGGCGCTCACGTTCGGCTTGCATTTGTTTTTCCATGGCCTGTTGGATGTCACGAGGTGGAGTAATGTTTCTTAATTCCACACGATTGACCTTAGTGCCCCACTTGTCAGTGGCTTCATCTAGGATTTGTTTTAATTTTGAGTTGATCACATCACGAGAGGCTAAAGTGTGATCTAAGTCCATTTCACCAATTACGTTTCTTAAAGAAGTTTGAGCCAATTGAGCCACTGCAGAAGGTAGATTTTCGATTTCATAAACCGCTTTTACAGGATCAGTGATTTGAATGTACATGATTGCATCTATGCTAATAGAAACGTTGTCTTTGGTGATTACGCTTTGCTCGGGAATATCTAAAACTCTTTCACGTAAATCAATACGGTGAGTGATATAAAGCATTCCTGAGTCCGCCCACTTCATGCCTCTGGGTGCGTCGATAAAAGGGATGATAAAATTGGGTCCACTAGAAAGAATTTTATGAAAGGAGCCCAATCTTTCTACAACCAGAGTTTGGTTTTGATTGACGATGTAGATGCCTCTTAAAATAAAGATAACGACCACACCTAAAAGCCCAAGGGCGACGACTGTTCCACTCATTTTAACTCCTTTTTTGCAGCCCTGTTTTTAACAGGACTAGATTTGAGATCAAGGTTAGAAAAACCTAACCATAAATATGCGAAATCCTTTTGACTATTTTGAGGAAAATAAGAGAAAAATCAATCCTCAACTCGGGACACATAAACTTTATTTCCAGAGACACGATCTACGATGACCTTTGTGCCTTTAGGAATAAATCCCCCTTGTCGGCTGGGAAGAGCGGTCCACTCATCTGCATAAATTTTAATATAACCTTTGTTGTTCTCGTCAATATCAGCCAAAGCTAGGGCGGTTTGTCCAATCAGCGAGTCTGAACCTGTGAGATAACGTTTCTTTCTAAACTGCGGACGGATGAATTTGAACGACACAAAGTAGAGAAGAGTGGCAATCAGTGAAAAAATCACCAGCTCCCATGTGAAACTGAGATAAGGAGCGACTAAAGCTGTACCCAAAGCGGCACCACCTAGTGGAAAAAGAAAAAAAGTGGGAGCAAAGGCTTCTAGTCCAAGCAAAATCAGCCCAATCAGCAGATACATGTGCCAGTCAGCAATTGTCATGAGGTCCTCCAAAAGATGGGTCATGGGGTTTATATGCAGTTTGCCGATGTTCCCAAGGAAGATCAACTGATTAAGTGAGCCAGAGTGAGACAAAAATGAAAGCTTAAAAACCAAGCTGTGGCTTTAAAACACGGATTGTAAATGCGGTGTCTGTGATCGCTGGAGAGGGCTCATTGTGCATGAGCATGAAAGTTAAAAGATGCTTTTTTAAGCGCAACTTTTTAAGCTTTAGGAGGTTATAGATGTAGTGCAAAACTCAAGGAGGTTTTATGAGAATCACTGTAACTGCTCTTAAAAGGATTTTGTTATTGTCTGTCGTGACCGCTTTTTTACTGCCTCAAGCAGGTATGGCTAAATCCCACAAAGGACATAAGGACTTTGGCAAAAAAGGCCCTTGTATGAAGGTGAAATGCCGTGGCCTTGAAGGGGAAGCGCTTCAGAGCTGCATGGAAGAAAAAAAGACCTGCATGCAGGCTCATTTTGACGAGAAGCTAGAAAATGCCGAAAAAAAAGGCATTACGGCTGAAAAGAAAGAAAAATGGGTCAAGAGGCTTGAGCACCGCGCGAATAAGCGAGAAGAACGCGGAGCCAGCACCGAGGAGCTTGCCCCTCTGAAAGAGAAGATAGAGCGTGTAAAGGCCTTAAAAGAGAGCAAGAAGTAAAAATACCAGCCAAGGGCTTGACATAAAGCGCGGTATTGCGAGATAAATCCACTTTTGAATGAACTATAATTTTCAGGTTTTGGAGAATGAATGGCAAAGAAATCGAGCATAATTAAGAATCAACAAAAGGCGGAAATTGCTTCTCGTTACCGCGCTAAACGTGCTGAGCTTCGTAAAATTCTTGGCAGCCCTACGGCAAGTTGGGAAGAAAAAGAAGAGGCTCGCAAAAAGATGAACCGTCTGCCAAGACGCTCTATTGAAATTCGTGTGGCTAACAGATGTGCGTTAACAGGTCGTCCTCGTGGCAACCTCAGAAAGTTTGGTCTTTCTAGAATCGCCTTCCGTGATATGGCTAACCGTGGTTTAATTCCAGGCGTCACCAAGTCAAGCTGGTAAAACTGAGCCTAAAGATTTTTAAATCTAAAAAAAACACTCTCCACCGAGGGTGTTTTTTTTATTTTAAGAAAAGAGTTGTCTGTTGTCGTCTCTTAACTCTGTGGATAAAATGTAAGTATGGCCAGCGGACTCTTTGGTATCAGTGAAGACCATTTAGAAAAGTATCAATCCTTAGATGAACGTCTTATCCGTGATCGAGCGGCCACTTTCTTTTTTGAAGCTTCAGGCGAGGCCATGAGTCCTTTGATTATGGAAAAGGACATCTTAATTGTAGACCGTTCTATCCAGCCTGTATCAGGTTGCATTGTGATTGTGCAAATAGAAGGGGAGCTTTTGTGTCGACGGCTCCAGATCACAGACCATGAAGTGGGGCTGTATGCAGAAAACTCTCAGCACACCCCTTTGATCTTAAGGGATGAACAAGATCTGCAGGTGTTTGGGGTGGTGACCTCGGTCGTGCGTGACATTTTACCTAGAGCGACACACGTGTTGGGTCCTCAAAGAAAGGATGGTTTTCGTTGAGCGCTACGAGAGCCAAAGTCTATGCTCTGGTGGACTGCAATTCTTTTTTTTGCAGTTGTGAACGTCTATTTCGGCCTGACTTAGAAGGCAAGCCCGTGGGGGTTTTATCTAATAATGATGGATGCTTTGTCTCTAGAACTCCAGAGCTTAAGGCCCTAGGGGTAGGGATGGCCCAGCCTTACTTTCAGGTTAAAGACCTATGTCAAAAGCATAAGGTGGCGGTGTTCTCGGCCAACTTTTCTTTATACACCAATATTTCTCACCGAGTGATGATGGTGCTTTCTGAAATGGCACCTATTGTTGAAGTGTATTCTGTGGATGAAGCATTCTTAGACCTTACAGGGGTAAGGGATGTAGAACGTCTTGCCACCACTATTAAACAAGAAGTATTTAGAAAAGTAGGCATACCTGTAAGCGTAGGTCTAGGTTCTTCTAAGACTTTGGCTAAAGTGGCCAACCAATGGGCCAAAAGTCATCCCGAGACTACAAATGGAGTGATGTCCCTTCTTGATCCCACAATTCGGGAACAGGTTTTAGGGGAATTCGAAGTAGGGGAAGTGTGGGGAGTGGGACGTGCTTCACAGAGCAAGATGTATAGTCTAGGAATCACAACAGCCAAAGACTTTCGTGATTATAAAAACGAAAAGACCATTCAAAAAATGTTCACTCGTGTCGGGGCTGAGAGGCAAAGAGAGCTGCGCGGAGAGGCTATTTTTGAATTAGATAATGTTTCCATTCCTAGTCAAAGCATTGTGTGCAGTCGTTCCTTTGGCAACCCTGTTTTGAGTTTAGATGAGCTTAAAGAATCAGTCGCTCATTTTGCATCTTATGCGTGCGAAAAGTTACGTCGACAAAAAAGTGCCACGCAAAGATTTTCGGTATTTATTCGCTCTTCAAGTTTTATTGCTTTTGAACAACAGATCCGAAGTGGCCAGTCCATTAACCTTGATGTTCCTACTTCAGATACGCTAAAGGTGATCCGTTATGCCATGCGCGCTTTAGAAAAGTTATATCAAGCAGGTTATAAATATAAGAAAGCAGGTGTGGGACTTTACAGCATACGTTCCCAAGAGCAGTATCAGTTAAGTTTAGTTGAATCGTCAGACACGCCGAAATCTCAAAGGCTGATGCAGGCCGTGGATGAGATCAATTCTAAAGAGGGCTCAGGCACCATTGCGGCAGGAGTGTGTTTTTTAACTCCTAAAAAATGGATCATGAACCATAAGAATCGCTCTCCGAGATATGTGAGTGGTTGGTCTGAGCTGCGTAAAGTGAAATAAAATATTGTAAGACGCTTTTTTTGCTTGTAGTGATGTAGGTAAGATAGAAAAGAGGCGTTATGAAAAAAGAAATCGCAAAACTGATGCGAGGCTTTAAAGAGTTCCAAAAAAATGTTTACAACACGAAAGGCTCTGTTTATGAAGAGTTATCTAAAGGGCAAAACCCCAAGACTTTGGTCATAGGATGTTCAGACTCTCGAGTGGACCCTGCGCATTTAAGTTCGACAGACCCTGGAGAACTTTTTGTTGTGCGCAATGTGGCCAACCTAGTACCTCCTTTTGAGGAGCCCGTGGGAAGTCTACATGGTGTGAGTGCGGCTATCGAGTTTGCGGTGGTGAATCTTAAAGTGGAGTATCTTTTTATTCTGGGTCACAGACAGTGTGGCGGAATCAAGGCGTTGCTTTTCCCCGAAGAGACTCAAGCAGGTGGGTTTGTGCAGCAGTGGATGAGCATTGCTGAGAGTGCTAAGCAAAGGACCCTAGAAACTTTGAACACGGATGATGCCACCGAGTTATGTCGTCATTGTGAAAAAGAAGGGGTGAGAGTGTCCATTGAAAATCTAAAAACCTTTCCCTTTGTGGCAAAGGCTTTAGATGAAGGCACACTTAAAATTTTAGGATTGTATTTTGATCTAGAAACAGGCGAGTTGTGGTCTCTAGATCACGAAACATCAGAGTTTCAATTGGTTTAAAATTGCAACATGGTGGTGAGCATATAAGAAGTCTGCTTGTGTTCAAACTCCACCTCTACGCCCCCAATATCGAAAGCTATATCACGAACGGAACTCATGTAGCGGATCTCGGCACCAACATGAAAGAAGTTGGTGACTTTAAACATAGCTCCGCCAAACACTTGCAAGGACACTCCAAATCCTGATTCATCTATGGGCTTGATGGTGTAAAGTCCTGCGGTTAAACCCCCTCCGATATAGGGGTTGACCATGTATTTGCCTCCTGTGATGTCGGCCGCAATGTTAAGGCCTAGATGCTGAGACTGTAGGGTGAATCCTACACCACCACTGTCATCTTCGTTTTCTCTTATGGCGCCTTCAATTTCTAGGGTTACAGGCCCAATGCTCATTCCAAGAGCAACAATAAGGGGTTGTAAGGCGGTGTGCTCCAGATCCACACTCCCACCAACGGTGGTCTCTTGAACAGTCGTTTTTGAGCCTAAAGCTCCTGAGATTTTAAGATAGTTGGCATGTGCTATAAACGGAAACGCGCTCACTAAGAAAATGAAGAGATGTTTCATAAAGCCCCCATAAGTGGTTTTAATAGGTTAAGTTATAAACAGAATATATCATTAAAAAAAATTAGAATATCTTAGTCGTCTGGCCCTCACCATAATTAGCAAAAGGTCCAGAGAGTACAGGGTGGGTTTGCGCCCATCTTTTGTATATTTATAGTTTTATCCTGAAAACAAAGGGGGGCGTGTAATGATGAGGCTGTCGTGCCCCATAATATCGCTGGTATTTTTGCCACGGACGACAGCAACAGAGTGAGTTCTTGGATGAGACCATCCCGCTGTCCCATAGAATATTTAGCGAGTAGGGGATGGGCCTCTATTTAGTGTTTGTGGGAATGTGTTTTAAGTGAGGACTGAGACAGACTGCACGACTCGACCTCAGGGGCATCATTCCAATCAATGGCAACGGTGGCATGTTCGATATTAAAGTGAGCGTGAAGCTCTTGCTCTACGGCTTGAGCCACCGCCCTTGCATGTTGATCTTCGGTGGGGCGAACATGTAAGGTGGCCAGTGGACGGCCTGAGGTGATCAGCCAAACGTGGACATGGCTAATGCTTTGTAGGTGAGGGACATGTTCTTTTAAATGCCGTTCAATGTCTGTGGGCAAGGCATCTGGAGGAGCGCCTTCAAGAAGAATATGTAAAGAACTTCCTAATAAACCCCAAGCACTTTTAAGAATCAAAAGAGAAACCACAATAGATAAGATCGGGTCAATAGGGGTCCAGTCCGTCAGATAGATCACAAGGGCGGCTACAATAGCTCCTACAGAACCTAAAAGATCTCCAAGAACGTGTAAAACGGCTCCCTTGATATTGACATGCTCACTGCCTCCACGGGTCAGATACCAAAGGACAAACAGGTTGACGAGTAAACCTAAAACCGCAACCCCTAACATGGGACCCGCTAAGACTTCTGGGGGCTTGGTGAAGCGGTGGTAGGCCTCGTAGGCAATCCAAATAACAATGATAAAAAGCGTAAGGGCGTTGATAAACCCTGCAAGTACTTCAAAGCGCAGATATCCAAAGGTGCGGTTTTGATCTGCCACACGACGCCCAAATCTAAAGGCAGCATAGGCAAGAGCTAGGGCTGCGGCATCGGTGAACATGTGTCCTGCATCGGCCAGTAAGGCTAAGGAGCCTGACAGTACACCCCCGATAGCCTCTATAATCATAAACACAAAGATAACGCAAAAAGCGACCAGCACCTTTTTCTCGTCATTGGGGCCTGTGTGGTGAGATGAACTATGAGAGTGATGATGGCCATGATGGTGATGATGTGACATGAAAACCCCAAATTCAGCAAAAGGCTCTTTTTAACAGAACCTCTTATAAAGAATAACGGTCCCCTCAGGGTGAGTCAAATCTGGAAAAGCTGTCGGAAGTTCTTTACTATGTCTCTATGAATTTAGAATTTGCGCAAACCCCAAATGGAAGTCGTATAGGAATTTTAAGTGAATTGGCCAACCGCCACGGTCTGATCACAGGCGCAACGGGCACAGGTAAAACCATCACTTTACAGGTCTTGGCGGAACAATTTAGCACAGCAGGAGTTCCTGTTTTTGTAGCGGATGTGAAAGGGGACCTTTCGGGGATTTCACAGCCTGGAACTCTATCTGAAAAACTTAAAAACCGATTGACCTCTTTAAATATTCCAGAGCCTGAGGTAATGGCTTCTCCCGCCCTGTTTTGGGATGTGTTTGGTAAAAGTGGTCATCCTGTGCGTACTACAATCTCTGAAATGGGTCCTACTCTGTTAAGCCGATTGATGAATCTGAACGACACTCAGGCTTCAGTGTTACAAGTGCTGTTTAAAATTGCAGACGAAGCGGAACTACTTTTGATTGATATCAAAGACTTAAACGCCTTATTGATGTTTGCTCAAGAAAATAAAGACGCTCTTAAGGCTCAGTACGGACATCTTTCGCCTGCATCTATTGGAACCATTCAACGCGCACTTTTAACTCTTGAAGAGCGTGGAGCTAAAAAGTTTTTTGGTGAACCTGCTTTTGACATTCATGACCTTTTACAAACTGACTCTCAAGGTCGTGGGTATGTGCATGTGCTTGCTGCTGATCAACTTTTGCAGACTCCTATTGTGTATTCGACATTTTTATTGTGGATGTTGTCAGAGCTTTTTGAAAACCTTCCTGAAGTGGGGGACTTGGACAAACCCAAATTGGTGTTCTTTTTTGACGAAGCTCATTTGCTTTTTAAAGATGCACCCAAGGTGCTTGTGGAAAAGATTGAACAGGTGGTCAGATTGATTCGCTCTAAGGGTGTGGGGGTGTACTTTGTTTCACAAAACCCCATGGATATTCCTGAAACTGTTCTGGGACAGCTTGCTCACCGTGTGCAACATGCTCTGAGGGCCTTTACGCCTTCGGATCAAAAGGCCGTCAAAGTGGCGGCACAAACTTTAAGGCAAAACCCTGAGTTTTCCGCTGAAGAGGCCATCACGCAATTAGGTGTGGGTGAGGCTTTGGTTTCTGTTTTGGATGTTAAAGGTGCGCCTACGGTTGTCGAGCGTGCATTTATTTTTCCGCCTGCAAGTCAAATGGGACCGATCACTCCAGAAGCACGAGCCGTGCTGATGAGCCAGTCCCCTGTGGCAGGACATTATGAAAAAGAAGTGGATCGCGTTTCTGCTTTTGAGGTTTTAGCTGAGCAAAAGAAAAACACAGACCCGAGTGAGGGCGCTAAGACCCCAGTCGGAGTTCCTACTTCAGCTTCTCCGCAGCCCAATAATGTTCTTAAAGAGATTCTGTTTGGTAAAACAGGACCGCGTGGTGGGCGTCACGCAGGCCTTGTTGAAAAAGCCGCCACCAGTGCCGTGCGAAGTGTGGCCACCAGTATGGCCCGCGAGTTCAGCCGAGGTCTTTTGGGTTCTCTTATGGGTGGAAGCTCAAAACGTAAAAGATAACTAGAATTTCTATGTATTGATTATAAGAATAAAATTATTGAATGTTGAAGTGTCTTAGATCAGGCTCGTATGCACATTACGTTAAATGAATAAAGATTTTGTAACTATAAAAATACATTTAAGCTAAAAGCCATATCATTTAAAAATAAAAAGGCTTCGGGGGGATAATCCTGAAGCCTTACTTTTTAACTCAAATCACCAACTTTTCCTTGATTGTGACACGTGTTGAAATACGTAGCTCACCCGCCAACTCTTTTCTAGCTGGCATCCATCCGTCCCAAAAGTTGCTTATTGGTCGAATTGGTGGACCTGACAGGGATCGAACCTGCGACCTCAAACATGCCATGCTCGCGCTCTCCCAACTGAGCTACAGGCCCACAAACGAAGTTTTATCTATGTCATTAAATGCTAGGCTAGGGCAGTGTGTTGGCAACGCGTTATAGAGCTGTGTGTGTCTGAAGAGACAGGTGAAGTGGGTTGTGACTTTAAGCGTTTATAAAGTGAGCAAAAATATCTTTTCCGAGGCAATTTACCCTGAACGTTCATAAAATGGGCGTGCGCTTTCTGGAAAAAAAGTGCTATAAAACTACTAAATTAAGAGGTGATATATGAAAAAGATTATTTTTACAGAAACGGCTCCAGCTCCTGTAGGGCCCTACTCGCAAGCGGTTCAGTTTGGTCAGGTTCTTTTTTGCTCAGGCCAAATTCCTATTGACCCTAAAACTAACGAAGTGCTTAAGGGCAGCATTGAAGAGCAAACAGAACTTGTGATGGAAAACGTAGGCGCAGTTCTTAAGGCTGCGGGGCTCGGATTTGAAGATGTTATTAAAACTAGCATTTTTATTACAGATATGGGCAACTTTCCTCGTATTAACCAAGTGTATGCGAAGTACTTTCCTGAAGTGGCTCCTGCAAGATCGTGCGTGGCTGTTAAAGAATTGCCGAAGAGTGTGGACGTAGAAATAGAAGTGATTGCAGGATTTCCAAATTAGTCCTAGCATAAACTTATGCTAAGAGTATGGAAGCTCCTTCTTATTTGTATTACTGTTCTCTGTTTGCTTCTGGCGGTGTGGATCGGTATTGATTCCTACCGCTTACGTTATCAAAAAGTGACCTCGTGGTATCAAGATTCTAAAGGGGACTGCGCAATAGTTTTAACTGGTGGTCCTGGACGAGTGCGTGAGGGCTTTGACCTGTTGCAAAGAGGGGATGTGCGCAAGCTCATCATTTCAGGGGTCAATCCTGATGTGCGTCTGTTAGACATCTTCCCCCAGCGTCCCTTTTACCCTTCAGTGCAGAGTTTTAATGTGATCTTAGAAAGTCATTCTCGCACCACTTTTGGAAACCAGACCCACAGTCTGCCTCTGCTGAAAAAATTAGGCTGTGTGAATGTGCTACTGGTAACCTCACAAGTGCACATGCCTAGAGCCCATAGGCTGTTCACCAAAAAATCCGAGGGATTTCATTTTATTAAACATAGCACTTATGCTGAACCCTCGCTGCGCGCCACACTCTATGAATCTTTAAAAAAGGTGTCCTATGAAATTCTTTTTTAAAACTGGTTGGGAGTGGAGCATTGTTAGTTTAATTGGCTGTGGAACAATGTCAGTAGTAGGGGCTGAGGCAAAGGCTAAGATCATTTTCAAATCCAAGGGATACCCAAATGATTTTTGATCTATTCAAAGCCTATTTTTTTTCTAAAAAAAGTGGAAGTTCAGTGAAGCTGATGGCATGGCTGAGTTTAATCGGTATGAGCATTGGTGTTTTTGGTTTGGTTTTGGTTTTAAGTGTTATGGGTGGGTTTAATGAAAATATCCAAGAGCGTCTTTTGGCTTACGACGCTCATGTAGTGGTCTACACCAATGACTCCACCTCTGAAAAGATCATGGAGGTCTTAACGCCTAAGTATGCTGATGCCGAAATTCAGAGATTTGAAACTCAAGATCTCATCCTGCGTACTCATACAGGAATTTTTCAAGGAGCAACTGCCAGAGGACTTTCTAAAGACAGGCTTTTGAGTGTGATTGTGGAAAACGTCAATTCTTTTTCCGCTGGAGAAGAAATCAGAAAGTTTGATGTGGTGATGAACTTTGATCTGGCCACCTCTTTGGGAGCACTTGAAGGGGACATCATTGATGTCATCCCGCCTGAAACTTTGCTTAAGTCCTTAGATGGGAATTTGAATTTATCACAAGTGAAATTGATTGGAACATTTTTTACTCAGCAAGCCGCAAGCAAAGAGTCTAAGATGCTTTTATATATGATTGATGATTCGTCAGCGTCCCACTTCCATACGCATCCGCAAAATATTAAAAAAGGATATGAGATTCTTCTCTCTGATCCTTTAAGCTCTACTGCTGTCAAAAATCGTTTACATAAACAGGGTTATCAAGACGTGGAAACTTGGCAAGATCGTAACTCCAGTCTTCTGATGGCGTTAAAATTAGAAAAGTTAGCCATGACTCTATTTATGGGGCTCAGTGCTGTGATCACAAGCTTGTCGATGATGACCGTGCTTTTATTATTGATTCATAAAAAGCGACAAGAAATGGGCATCCTGATGTCTATGGGACTGTCTGGACAAAAGGTGCGTATGATCTTTGGGTGCATTGGACTGTTACTCAGCTTAACAGGAGTGCTCATGGGGCTTGTGCCAGGGGTTTTGGTGTGTTGGTTTATAGACACTTATCCTCTACAGATTTTGCCTTCCATCTATCAAGACCCTTATCTGCCAGCACGACTCGACCATTGGCTGATCTTAAGTGTGACCTTCTTCTGTCTGATTATTTGTGTTTTAAGTATGATTGTTCCGATTTTTAAGATCTCTAAACTGACTCCTACTGAAGCCTTACGTCCTGCTGTATTAGATTGAGACGGTACAAGAAAATTCTTGCCAGAAATCTAAACTTTTTAAGTCTAAAAGGCGAAAAGTATCATTATGATGAAGTCTAAAAAAGCTATTTTATTAAGTATGTGCGTCATGGTGTGTTTGCTGTTTTATCAAAACTGTTCGACCACCTCGAATATTCACCAAAACCAAAGAACTATCAGCTTGAAATCTAAAGTTGATATTCAGATTTTAGATGATGGCGGAAGCCCATTTTTAAGTTGGAATTTTGAGCCTGGTAATGAGGTGTATTTAAAAATCTCTCCTCGCAAAGGACAATTCTGCCAACGTAGCACCTACTTAAGAAAAGACTTTGAAACCAAGTGGTCAAACCTAATCAGTTCTTTGAAGCCTGTGCGTGGAAGTGCAGCGACCAATACAGTAAAGAGCATATTTAAAATTAAAGTAGACGGTTATGAAATTTCTGTAAGGTCAGAAGACGCTAAGCAGCTGTTGACCCTAATGGAAGAGACTAAACTTAATCATCAATTAAGTGTAACTAATTGTGATAAGATGGCGTGGAGCTTTAATAAGATCACCATTGAAACATTAGCCACCACACCTAATCAATCTAAGTATTTGCAAGTGTTAAAATTGCGCTCTCTAGGTGGCAATGCTGCGGATGTGTCTTTAAAAGAAGAGCCTATTGATATTAAGCACAATTCTAAAGATGCGTTCTGTGATTATGTTTACAGAGAGTATGACAATAACTTCCCCATGCTAAGTCTTATGTTTGCCGCTAACGAGATCAAATCATTAAGCGAAAACAACAGTCGTGGACTTGCGAGTTTAAAAGAGGTGGCTGAAGAAGCTGAAACAGTGGACAGCAATTTGCTGGTCACCATTGATGGTTTCCGTAAGGTGACGATTCCTGCCAACTCTGAACTTCGTGCTTCTTTATCGCAATTCATTCGTGGAGTGAAAGCTTCCAAGCGATCTAAAAAATCTTGCGGCTATGCCATGTAAGGGCTGAGTTCTAGTATTAGATGCTGCTTAAGTCATTGTGTCCCACGAGGTTGCTACCGTGCTGGCGTGGGGATTAGACTTAAAAGCTACGGCTCACTTACAAGTGGTCGTGACCCTTATAAAGAAGAGAACATAACAAGAACTACAATTCTTTAAAAACTTTCACTGTCTCTTAAGGCCGCATTAAGTGAGGTCTTAAGATCAGTGTTCGTACTTCTTGTGCCAATGATCAGAGCACTTGGAATCATATATGTTCCGCTTTTGAATGTCTTAGGGGATGATCCTGGAATCACAATAGAGTTTTTAGGTACACGTCCACGATGGATCACTTCACTGTCACCTGTGACATCAATGATGCGTGTAGAGCCAGTGATGGTCACACCTGCCCCAATGACAGCCCCTTCTTCTATGATAGCCCCTTCAACGATGATGCTTCGACTGCCTACAAAAACATTATCTTCAATGATCACGGGAGAAGCTTGTAAGGGCTCTAGAACCCCACCAATTCCCACACCACCAGAAAGATGCACGTTGGCTCCAATTTGTGCACAAGAGCCGACTGTGGCCCATGTGTCCACCATAGTGCCTGAACCCACGTAAGCGCCGATATTCACATAGCTGGGCATAAGGATGGCACCTGGGCACACATAGGCGCCTTTTCTGACTACAGCATGAGGTACGACTCTTACACCTTCTGTCCCATTCCATTGCTTTAAAGGAATTTTATCTACAAATTTTAAAAGTCCCATGTCTTGAACTTTCATTTTTTTAATGCGGAAGTAAAGCAAAATGGCCTTTTTCGCCCATTGATGCACTTCCCATGTGCCATTGATCTTTTCACATACCCTAAGTTCACCCGTATCCAGAAGATCAATAGTGGCTTTGATGGCATCAATAGAATCCTTAGAGATGTCATCAAATTTATTGCCAGAAAATACAGCTTCAAACTCTCTTTCAATAAGGGGTTTTAAAGTCTCTACAGATAACAAAGGGAACTCCTTTTTTAATTTTTAATCGAAGTTAGTTTTTACCAAAACGGCGTTCACAAGCCTTAAGAGCAGCGTGCAGTGCGCGCACATGCACATCACTGATGATGCTTTGATCTAGGCCGCGTTCAATTTCGTAGGTGAGAGTGGGAATGCCACGGTCATCGGCGGCATAAGCGCCTAAACTTCCTGGGGTGGGGTAACCAATGTCAGGTACAATATCGTATTGGGTGACTTCTTGGATGGCCTCTGCCACTACAGAGCAATCGCCGTTGACGTTGAGCATAGGCTTCCAGCAGTGAAGGGTGATGATAAAATCAGGCGGAGTATTTTCTATAAACTGCACCAGAGCTTGATTCTCAGGTTCACTGCACGCTTCTTTGCCAGGGTAGTAACGGACCTTTTCAAACTCTGCGGTCCAATTTTTTGTGGGGAGATTTCTATTAAGATCCACCCCACGTGCATTTTGTCGAGTCAAAATCAAATTTCCATCCACATTTAAAGTGGGCACAAGTGTGAGGTGCAATTTATAAGGAAACTCTTTAGCCTCCATCAAATCTTTAAGTAAACCTAACGCAGCCGTGGTCCCTTCAATCTCATCCCCATGCACAGTTCCTAAAACAAAAATCTTAGGATCGGCTTCTTTACCCCATTCATAAGCTAAAATCGGTTTCTTCAGAGCCGTTTCACCAAACATATAAGTCTTCATAAAAAATCCACTCCGTAAATCTTTAGATCATCACGAACAAATTCTGAAAAGTTGAAACTCAAATACTAGTCATAAAACCCTATCCAGTAAAGTAGTACTGCGAAACTCCTTCTCTTGGGGCTGAGAATTTATATACCTCCTCAAAATGCTCAGACAGTGACGTTTGGCATGATTTTGCGTTCGCAAAATCATGCCAAGCCGAACTCGCATTTCGATAAGGTATATAAATTCTCAGCCCCAAGAGAAGGAGTGAGCTCGGTGGAAGTGGGTTTTGCAAGTGTGATGATTTTAGAATTTGAGAGATATTTTTGTACGTGATTTTAAATGTTGACCAGTTCAAATTGATTTAAGTTCCACTCTGGGAAGGCTTTTAGGGCTATGGATTTGAAATGTTCAGAGTCATCAGTCAGGCAGATCAGGCTTGAGCTTTTTTTTGCTTGTGAGGGACTCAGTTCTTTTTGTTCTAATGCCTGCTTGATCTTTTGAGTTAAAGCGATGGCCGAGTCGATGATTTGGATGGAGACGCCCTTAGTGATTAAATGTTTTTCTAAACTTGCCTTTAAAAGAGGATAGTGTGTGCAGCCCAGAATAAGGGTGTCGACTTGGGCTTGTATGATATCGTCTAAATACAGATCAAATACAGTGTGAGTAAGAGGGCTGTCCCACAGGCCTTCTTCCACTAAAGGAACTAAAAGTGGACAGGCCGTGGCTGTGTATATGTGGTCAGAAGATAACTTTTGCAGAGCCTTTTCGTAAGACTTCCCCCCGACAGTAGCACGAGTGGCCCAGAGACCAATTTTTTTTGTTTTTGAAACCCTTAGAGCAGTTTCTGCTCCTGGCTCAATCACGCCAAACACTTTGATCTGAGAGGGCACTTGCAGTGCGTGTAAGATTGTAGATGCTGAATTGCAGGCCACCACTAAGGCCTTGATGTTTTTGTTTTCTAAAAAGAAATTTAAATTTTGTTCGACGTAACGTTTGATGGTCTGAGGGGACTTGCTTCCATAAGGTAAACGGGCGGTGTCCCCAAGGTAAATGAAAGTTTCGTTGGGAAAGGCGGATTCAAGTTCTTTTAAAACAGTCAGACCGCCAATGCCTGAGTCAAAGACTCCGATAGGGCGGTCATCAAAAGTACTGTTGGTAAAGCCTTGAAACTTATCAGTGGTCATGAATTACATATTTAAACCATGAGCACGGCTTTCGTAAAGTCCCGAGGGAGTCATGCGCATAAAATGCGAGTTCTCTCTGATCTCAGAAATTTGCGACGCGTTCACATAGGTCATCCCACTGCGCAGTCCACCCATAAGCTCTTCCACCACTGTGGCTGCGGGCCCCTTCACGCTGATCTGGTGGGATTCCCCTTCGGCAGCCATCCCTTTAGGCACGCCACCACGCCAGCTGGCTTGCGCTGATTTAGAGGCCATTCCACGATATAGCTTTTTACCTTGTTTGATATCCCCTGGAGTTTCTAAAGTGCCTGCCAGTAAAGAACCTAACATCACGCTGCTGGCTCCTGCGGCAAAGGCCTTAACGATATCCCCAGAGGTTTTGATTCCTCCATCGGCGATGACAGGAACATCGTACTTATCTGCTTCTAAACTGCAAAGGGCAATGGCTGTCAGCTGAGGCATACCACAGCCAGTGATGATGCGAGTGGTGCACATAGATCCTGGTCCAATGCCCACCTTAATGGCGTCAGCTCCAGCATTGATTAAATCCAGAGTTCCCTGAGGTGTGGCCACATTACCTGCAATGACCTCCACATGGCTCCAACGTCTTTTGATCTCTTCAAGCATTTCAATCATGGCCACACTGTGACCATGAGCAATGTCGATGGTGATCACAGGCACTCCTGCATCAATCAGCTTTTCAGCACGTTCAAGTTCAGAGGTTTGAACTCCCACACTAGCAGAAAATTTAGTGATACCATGGCCGATGAGTTCTTTGGCTTGAGCCACTTGGTCTTCGATAGAGATAAAACGGTGTAAAATGGCAAAGGCTCCGATGTCATTCATGGCTTTGACCATGGCCATCTCGGTGACGGTGTCCATGTTGGCACTGATCACAGGAGTGGGGCAGGTGATGTTTTTGGTAATCTTTGAAGTCAAATCGGGATCACGACGTGATTTCATGGTGGATTTATTAGGGACAATCAAAACGTCATCAAACGTGAGTCCTACTTCTGGCAAATCTTTGCGATGATAAAATTTAGACATATTCTTTTCCCTCCGTCACATCTAAATAAGTCTTAAAAATATAAGAGTGAGTGATTAAATTTAATAAAGTGTAAATAAGAACCTGAGCCACACGCCCCTGCGGTTCAAACATCAAGCTAGCATGGGCATACACAGAGTCCACTACCATTGGCGTTATGGTGGTGAGCACGATCATCACACCAATGAATCCTACTTTTTTTAAAGGGATGGCGTCTAAGGAAAGGCGTAATGGATCTAGGCTTCGATCCTGATGGAAGCGAGGATGGAAAAAAATAAAAAGCGAGGCGAGCCTAAAGCGAGCCTCCATCACAAAACCAGGCAGAACCAAAGCTAAAAACCAAAGGCTAACATGGATCAGGATTCGGAGTTGGGCGGTGACGTATTCCGCGAAATTCAGGGCAACAAAATCCAGAAAAGAGCTTTGAGTGAGTCCCTGTTTTTTTCCTAACTGATGATAGATCATAAAGCTCACGCTCACAGAATAAAACATCCATACCAAAGCGTACCAAACTTGGGTGATAATACGGACCTGAATGTCCTTTAAAGGGGAAAGAGACTGAACGGGGAGCAGGTCGATCAGAAGGTAAGCCGACGCAGTAAGGCCCAGAGTCATTAAGACTACGCCTGGAAACAA
Organism: Pseudobdellovibrionaceae bacterium; assembly: GCA_023954155.1. NCBI lineage: Bacteria > Pseudomonadati > Bdellovibrionota > Bdellovibrionia > Bdellovibrionales > Pseudobdellovibrionaceae > Pseudobdellovibrionaceae bacterium. The sequence goes on from JAMLIO010000005.1 coordinate 160,834, forward strand.
AACTCTTAGGAAATGCAGTGTTTTTATACGGGTGAACACTTGTCTAAGCCTAGCTGGCCTTTGGGCCATTAGGAAGTAAAAAAGTCTCAATTTTAGATGTTTTGACGCCGATAGACTTAATGTGAAGTCGAATATTTTAGCAATTTTACTTTCAGGCGGGGTGATGCTCAGTGCTGGGGCGGTGGACGTTCCTAAAGCTTATGCAAATAAAGCCAAAGACCGTCCTCCTGTGACCACAAAGACTTTACCTGAAACCGCAAAAGCCACAACCAAAACAGGAGGGGCGGGAACAGACACTCCCCTTTGGAAGCAAAAAATTGTGGTGAATATCAAAACAGGAGAAAGAACCACTATCGAAGACGTGATGGCGCGAAAGACTGCGGCCACATCCACGATCAACGGAATACCTGCTCCTGGTGGGGGCTACTATTATACTCCAGGGCCTGCAAACCGACCTGTCACAGTTCCTACTTCGGGTGCCGTAGCAGGGAGTACAGTGGGTGGCACGAATGGGCTTGGTTTTATCAATCAGGATATGATGGGTGGAAGCATGATCCTTTTAAGTGGAGCGTCTTTATTCCAACCTCTAGCTAATTTTGGTGGTGGAAAAAATGATGAGGTCTGCCTAGAGTGCGCTAAGCAGGGACCATACACTCCTCCAGCTAGTGATCCTAATTTAACAAATGAAAACACCATCCCTCCAGAGATTCGTCCTGGTTATGAGCTTTTAGTACCTATTTTTAATGAACTGGGGGAGTTTCCATTTACTGTTGATGGAACTTACAACGCGGAATACTTTGCGGCTTTGTATGATGTTTTGATGAGAGAGCCTTTTTCAGAATTGTCGGACCTAGCTAAAGATGAAATGGCAAGCTATTGCCCTAATTACTCCAACCTTGATGATTTGAAAAAGAAAGCTCTAGTCATGTTGATGTTTTCTAATATGATGAAAAATAAAAATGGAAAGTACGAGCCTCGCCGTATTGTAGACTCCACCAACAACGGTCAGACCGAAAAAGGTTATGGTTTGTGTGGCATTCGACCTGAATTTGCCCAGAGCCGTCTGCAACATGATTACAAAAACGTGATCAAAAACAGAGGGACCTATCAAGTGTCTTCATCACAAGTGAGCCGAAGCAGTTATGCCTTACAGGATTTTGGCGTGGCCTACAGTTCAGTGGAAGATCTGTATCATGCCCAGAATAACATTCGCTTATGTGTGATGGAAATGCACTACACGGCTGTCATCCATGCTCAAAACCCTTCAGGTGAGGTCAAACCTTTCACCCATAAGATGGAATTTCTTGCCGATACGGCCACCAAAGAAAAGTTTAAAAACTACTCTTTATGCAAAACCACCGCGAGTGGCGAAACTCCTCCCGATACTTCAGGCGGTGGAACCGTTATCAATTAGGCCCAACTAGGCTCCTTATGGCGTGGTCTTAATTACAAAAACCACAAAAGAGTTTTCAGCCTAAGGGTTATTTGCTATACCCTTGGGCCATGGAGACACGAGTCAAAACCTCTGCAACGATAAACAGCGATCCGCTCAAATACGATCACAAAAAGCCACGAGTGCTTGTGGCGATGAGTGGGGGCGTGGACAGTTCTGTGGCTGCGGCCATACTTGTCGAGCAAGGATACGAGGTGATTGGCTGCACCATGCAGGTGTGGGACTACACTAAAAATCAAGGTTCATCTTGCAGCACAGAAGAAGGGTATGGCACGTGCTGTTCAAGCACTGATGTGGACGATGCGCGTTCAGTGGCGGATCGGTTGGGAATTCCCTTTTACGTATTAAATTGTGAAAGTGAATTTGAAGCGAAGGTGATTGATCCCTTTGTAGCTTCTTATCTTAAAGGTGAAACCCCCATTCCTTGTGTGAATTGCAACACGCATTTGAAGTTTGATCATCTGGTGAAAAAGATGAAGGCCTTAGACTGCGACTATATCGCTACAGGACATTACGCCCAAGTGCGCGAAGAAAATGGAGTCAAAAAGATCATCACCAGTTCTGATGATTGGAAAGACCAGACCTATTTTTTATTTACTCTTGATCCTGAAGTTTTAAATTATTTGATGTTCCCAGTGGGCGAAATGCAAAAACCCGATGTCAGAAAGTACGCTGAAGACAAAGATCTGATTGTGGCTCGCAAAAAAGACTCTACAGGAATCTGTTTTGTAGGTAAGGGAAGTTACGCGGAATTTGTGGAGGGGCGTGTGTCTAAAGACTTGCTGCCAGAAGGGGAGATCAGACTTTACCCTTCAGGTGAAGTGCTGGGACATCACGCAGGTGTGCATAATTTCACTTATGGTCAGCGCAAACGTTTAGGTGTGCACAGCCAGGTGCCTCTTTATGTTAAAAAAATTGAACCTGACACTAAAACGGTCTGGTTATGTGAAGACCAGTATCTTTACGAAGATGAAATGCAGGTTAGAAACGTCAACCTTCTTGATGAAATCGGGGACAATGAAACTTTAAATGTTAAAATTCGTTTCCAACATCGAGGGGCTAAGGCCATAGTTCATAAAAATCCTTCAGGAGTTTTAAGTGTAAAGTTCTTTGAACCACAACGCTCTATTACTCCTGGACAAGCCGCTGTGTTTTACAGGGACAAACAGCTTATTGGGGGAGGCTGGATTGTCTGACCTATCTGAAACACCTAGCGCGCCACATAAGGACCAAGACCTCACTTATAAGATTCACACTTTTGGTTGTAAGGTGAACACCTACGATACCAGTTTATTGCAAAGTAAAATCTCTGCTTTAAAACCCAATGAGGGTGAAAAAGAAGTTCATGTGCATATCTTAAACTCCTGTGCTGTGACCCATGAGGCCACTAAAGAAGCAGGAAAGCTGGCGCGCACATTAAAGCGACAAGATAAAAACGCCATGGTGGTGCTCACGGGTTGTGCGGCCCAGGTGGATAAGAAGTTTTTTAAAGACAACCAAGATATAGATTTGATTGTGGGAAATTCCCATAAAGGGGATTTGGAAGGGTTGATCCTTAAAAAGCTCAACCACGAAATGGATGAAAAGACCCATCAAAGCAATATCTTTAAAAAAGAAGACTTAGAATTTGGTGCAGGTCTTGAAGCCTCCCATACGCGGGCCTTTTTAAAGATTCAGGATGGGTGCAACAGTTTTTGTTCGTTCTGTGTGATCCCTTTTGCACGTGGTAAGAGCCGCAGTGTGGAGATTCAAAAGCTTGTGGGCAAGGTCAACGAGTTTTACGAAAAGGGTCTGCGCGAGGTCATTCTTACGGGTGTGCATGTCGGAGACTATGAAGATCAAGATAAGAGACTTGAAGATCTCATTGAAGCTCTCCTTGCTGATACGGATATGCCGCGCTTTAGGCTTACAAGCCTTGAGCCCATTGAGCTTTCAGATCGTCTTTTAGACTCTTATAAAAACCCTAGGATGTGTCCGCATTTTCATATGAGCATCCAATCCGCCCAGACCCGTGTTTTAAAAGACATGAAACGAAAGTACACCGCAGAAGACGTCAAGCGCAGTCTACAAAAGATTGCCCAGTATGTTCCTAATGCCTTTGTCGGAATGGATGTGATTGTGGGGTTTCCTGGAGAGACTGAGGCTGAATTTAGGGAGACCTATGACCGTCTGGCCTCTTTGCCCTGGACCCGCATCCATGTATTTCCTTATAGCCCACGTCCTCAGACAAGAGCCCTTATGATGGAAGGGGGGCATGATCGTTCTTTAATTTTGGAAAGGTCAAAGCAGTTACGAGAACTCAGTCATCAGCGTTGGAACTCAGAGGCGATGAAACAGGTCGGAACCACCAAAGAGGTCCTTCTGTTATCTAAAAACACGGACCAATACACGCATTCCCTGAGTAGAGACTATTGGAATGTTCTGATAGACGAGTCTGATCTGCAAAAGGCCACCCTAGATCCTATGAGCCAAGAGCTTAAGGTGCAGATCACCGAAGCTTTCCCTACCCATAATGGTCAGGGCTATTTAAAAGCTCGTGTGGTGTTATAGCCAGATAAAATAAAAAATATGTATCAAAATAAAACAAAATATAAAAAGAGAACAGCTAAATAGAGCCTGTTGGCCTATACTGTAGGTTGATGTCCCTCTTATTTTAAGAGTATAATGGACATGTACTTATAGATTAAAAGTTATTTAAGGGACGTAGTATGTGTAAAATGACTTTTGTGTTTTTAATGCTGAGTTTTTTTTATATGCCCAAGGCCTATGCGTGTCGTATGGACCAGCCACCTACTTATAAAGTCAACTTGAGTTACGACAAAATGATTAAAAACGACATGGTGATTGAACTTGTCGAAGTGGAATCGAATAAGAAAGAGTATCTGCTTGATGACACAGGATATTTGGGAGCCTATTTGGCTTTTGCGCGTCTGACAACAAACAAAGATGCAGAGACAGTAAAGCTTTTTAAAGAACGACTAGATAAACTTAAAAGCAGTCTTATGCCCTATGATAATGGCTTAGAGATCAGTAAAAAGATCAAAGAACTTAAAAGCATCAGTAGCATGCTAGACAGTGAAACCATCACCACTAAAGAGTTGATCGTCAAATGGCTGGAACTGAAGTCCACCCTAGATAAAAATGAATTACAGATCTTGGTTCGACAAAAAAAGGCCCTCAATCAGGAGTGGTCCGCCAAAGAGATCAATGTCGAACAAGTTCGTCTTCCTGCATATTCCATTCCCAATGCTAGAGGATGCTCAGGACGATTAACGGGATTTAAACTTCAGTAATCCTATATTTTTTGCAAGAATCTTCTAAGGCCATTTCAAAAGTGACCTAAATCTTTTAAATTACCTACAACAATGACTTTGAGGTGTAGGTATGAAGTGGTCTATGATGTTTGTCAGTCTGTTTTGTGTTTCTCTTTCGGCTCAGGCGTCCTTACATGGCGCTCTACAAAGATTTCCAGTAAAAGATAAACCTCTATATCCTTTAAGTGCTGTGGGTCTTGTTGAAAATTTTTGCTCTGGGACTTTGATTGCTCCCAATAAAGTTCTTACTGCCGCCCACTGTCTGTATGATATTGAAACGGATCAATATATGCCTGTGAAGACCTTCCATTTGGGACAAAATGGGATCAGCCATTTAGGGCAGTCTATCAAGGTGACTTCTATAAAACCACATCCGATTTATGTGGCTACAGGCCTTCCTGCCTTTGATGTGGGGATCATCACTTTAGAACGTGCTGTCTCTGAATTTGTTGTGCCTGTAGTGGCTGATACGATGTTAGGATGGGACTTAAATTCAGAAACTCTAGCTTATGAGCGGATCAGTGTGATTGCGGGCTACCCAGGAGATCAGCTTCTGGGAAACATGTGGTATGTGGTCTGCTTGCTTGAAAAAAACATTCACAACCTTTCGCGTGCCCATTACAACTGCGACACTTTTGGGGGCATGAGCGGAAGCGCTCTTATTGTGTATAATCAAAGCGGCCCACAGATCATTGGCGTTCACACCAATGGGGGAGCAGAGAAGAACTTTGGAGTTTTGATCTTCCCTGAGCTTTTAGAGTTTATTAAATCTAATTGATTTTTAGATTGAGAAATATATCTAGCCAGATTTTTTTTTCTAAAAATAGCAAGAGTTATATTCCTATCGAGTCCTTTGAAATAGACGAGTGATTGGACGATGTTTAATTTGCAGTTCTAGAAGTTCCGCCTCGACCATTGCCGCCGCCAGATGTTCCAACGCGTTCTTGGAATCTGACTTCCGTGGCATACAAATTTGTAAGGGCCTGAGCACGCGCAGTTCTAAGATGAGGACTTAAAGAGCTGCACATGTCATTTTTGTCGTAACGTCGAAGTAGATCAGCTCCAGACTGTCTTTTTAGAGAATTGCTGTCTAATGTTCCTTCGTTCATCTGGTGAAAAAGGTCATCGCTATAGAGACGGTTAATACCTTTAAAATAGTTTTCAACCATTTTTTCCCATTTATCACTTGGCGTAGAACTTTTTGTGCAATCAATATCCGCCATGATGTTTATACCTAGGGCACCACCACGGACTCTTGAAATCCTTGGCGGGTCTTTTTGCATATCTCTAGGGTACATTTTTACAGAGTCTAAATGTTCTTTTTCAAAAACACAGGTGAGTTCACCGTCGGGAGTGATGATGGTGCGTTTCACATTGCCACGATGAGTATAGGAATCTAAATAAGCAAAGTCATTTTCTACCTTAAAGTCAAATCCATCGGCGGGCACAAGACTATAATGGGTGTTGCCCCCTGGAAGGTTAGGTTTATAGTTTTTGACGTCATAACCTGGGACGGATTTTTCAAACCCATAAAGCGAGCTTTTATAAAACTGTTCTGATTGATTCAAACATTGAAGAAGTTTTGCAGAGTCCATGGCAAGGGCCATTTGGGGAATGGAAAATGCAGTTAAAAGTAGTGTGATCAGTGTGTGACGTCCCATGTTTGAAGTCTCCTGTGGAAAATAGCTATAAAGGCGTATCGGACCATTGAAGCCACCTTTAAACTGGATATAGGACTTGGGGTTTCATGCCACTTACACTAGTTCCCCCTCACATGTATTTGCCTCCTGTGATGTCGGCAGCCATGTTATGTGTAGATGCTATTTTACGCCAGTTCCCCTCGACCAAGGGACTTTCACCCCCTAGAGCATTTATAAAAATTACTCTTTTGGGCAATGGATTGAGTTCCTAAGGGTTTTGTGGCATATAAAGGTCCATAAAAGTTGGACACGGAGTCCTTGATGAGATCCTTAAATAATTTATTTAAAAATTCAGACTATCTTGAGCTTGCGCTCATTCATCGTAGTTTTCCGTTTAAGAACAAAAAACTAGACAGCATGGGACATAATGAACGACTGGAGTTCTTAGGGGACTCTATTTTAGGTCTGATTGTGGCCTCTAAACTTATGGCCTTGTTTCCAGATGCAGAAGAAGGGATTTTATCGCAAATGCGCGCCTCTCTAGTCAGTGAAGAGGCCTTAGCCGATGTGGCCAAATCCTTAGGGCTAAACGAAGAGCTTAAGCTCTCCTTTCAAGAAGAACGAAATGGGGGGCGAGAAAAAAGCCGTATTTTAGGTTCCGCATTTGAAGCACTAGTGGGAGCTCTATTTTTAGACTCAGGTTACGAGGCCGCACGTAAATTTGTACTGGAAGTGTATAAAGAGCGTTGGCCTGAAAGTGAGTCGCGGCAAGGGTGGGACAAAGATTACAAGACCCAACTTCAAGAGCTTTCACAAAAGCTTTCACAAAATGTACCCCAGTATCAAGTCCTTGAAGAGGTGGGGCCAGATCACAATAAAGAATTTAAGGTGGAAGTGCGTGTATTAGACAAGAACTTTGTAGGACTGGCAAAGTCCAAAAAACAGGCCGAGCAAAATGCGGCTCAAAGTGCTCTAGTAAGCCTAAGTCAAAATGGCAGTGGCAATATGGAGATGAAACTATGAGTTTAAAACGTCGTAGGTCGCTGTGCTGTCCGTGTTTTCAAGTCGGAGAAAAACTATAATGGTGGAGATCATGTTATGAGTTTAAGATGTGGTTATGTAGCTGTGGTGGGACTTCCCAATGCAGGCAAAAGTACGCTGGTCAATGCTCTGGTTGGAGAAAGGGTCTCTATTGTGAGCTCGAAACCTCAGACCACACGTCAGCGCGTGACAGGAGTGTACACGGGCGACAAAGAGCAGGTGATCTTTTTTGATGCTCCAGGTTTTATTCAAGCCGATTCGGGTCTTAATAAATTCATTCAAAGTGAGTGGGAGTCTTCTATCGAAGAGGCCGATGTGGTTTTAGGAGTGTTAAATATTGATGCGGACTCAGAAGCCCATATTGATCGTGTGATTGAAAATTTAAAATCTATTGAGCGTCCCAAGTTGGCGTTCATCAACAAGGTCGACTTAAAAAAAGATGTCCGACGGCTTTTTATGCTCGAAGAAAAATTAAGACAAGCAGGCATTGAGTATCTGTTTGGCTCAGCATCCAAACTGAAAGACGATCTTAAAGAAACTCTGTTAAAAAAGATTGTCGAGCATCTTCCAGAGCAGGATTATTTTTTATGTGATACAGATGTTTACACACTGCAGACCTTAAGAGAGATGACCTCAGAGATCATTCGTGAAAAGTGCTTTTTGACACTGGCTCAAGAGATTCCTTATCAACTGGCCGTGCATGTTAGACTTTTTGAAGAGAACTCGCATTGCATTCGTATTTTTGCAGAGATATGGGTGTCTAAGGAAAGATACAAAAAGATGGTGGTTGGAGCCCAAGGTTCAAAGATTGTTAGAATCGGTACTTTGGCTCGCAAAGACATTCAGACTTTGGTAAGACAAAAGGTGTTCTTGGATCTTAATGTGAAGGTCAAAGAAAATTGGAACAAGAACCAACAGATCATGAAGGAGTTAGGTTATGACATCAGAAAACCAGAATCTGCCACAATCTAATCAAAAACTTCTTAAGGTAGGTCTTGTTGGCCGTCCTAATGTGGGTAAAAGTTCTTTATTTAACTACTTGACCCGCTCACGTTCTGCCGTGGTTAAGGACGAGCCAGGGGTGACTAGAGACATTAAAAAGGGACTGGCTCAGTGGTGGGGCAAAGAGTTCCATGTTTTTGATACGGGAGGAGTTACTGAACAGGCAGAGGGTCTTTTTGAAATTGTAAAAAAACAGTCTGAAGAGATTTTAAGCAGTTTAGATGTGATCCTTTTTGTAATGGATGGCAAGTATGGCTACCATCATGATGATCATGCGCTTTTGCAAATGATCAAAAAAACAGGTCGCCCCTATAAGTGCATCATCAATAAGGTCGACCGCCCCGATGAGGCTGAGATCATCACCGCTGAATTTTATGAACTGGGTGAGACTGAATTTTTGCCTATTTCAGTAGAACACCAAGACGGCGTTCATGAACTGATCGAATGGGTCTTAGAGCATGAGGATAATGAAATTTTAGACGACGAAGCTCCACAGAGTGTAAGGCTGTCCATTGTCGGCAAACCCAACGTGGGTAAAAGCTCTCTTGTAAATTGCATTTTAGGAGAAGAGGCCCAAGTCGTTTATGATATGCCTGGTACAACTGTCGATGCGGTAGACCACGATTTTATTTATAATGACAGAAAGTACACGATTGTGGACACAGCAGGTATTCGTCGTCAATCCAAACGTGAGGATGGGATTGAGTTCATTTCGGCTGTAAAAAGTTACGAGGCCATTGATCGTTCGGACATTGTTTTACTAGTTATTGATGGAACTTTGGGACCGACTAAACAAGATTCTAAAATCATTGAGTATCTATTTGAAAATCATAAACCCGCCATTTTGGTTTTAAACAAATCTGACTTGGCTAAAGAGCAATCCAAGACCTATCGTGAGGATTTAAAGGCCAGCCTTGCCAGACAGTTCCACTTTTTTGAAGATGTCAGATTCACCTTTACCAATGCCAAAGAAGGGCATGGGATTCCTGCGCTTTTTAAATTGATAGAAAAGACATGGCAGGATTTAAACATTCGTATTCCCACTTCGCAGCTCAATAAGTTTTTTACTGAAACCATTCGTAAAGCTCCAGCGCCCGTGTATGGCACTAAGGATGTGAAGTTTTACTACCTCACACAGACCCATCAGCGCCCGCCTAGCTTTATTGCTTTTGCCAATCGCCCAGAAGGGGTGAGTCCTTCCTACCGTCGATTTTTATCTAAAAGAATCAAAGAGCAGTGGGACATTATGGGTATACCTATCCGTATTTTCGCTATGAAAAGTGGTGGCGGGGGTAAGAAATTTGGTGGTGATAAGTCTGTATGAAGATGGCTCCTCGCTATAGCATCTACTTTATCACCATCTCCATGGCTCTGGGTTTAGGGAACATCTGGAGATTTCCCTATCTGATTCATGATTACGGAGCAGGGGCTTTCCTTATCATCTACGCCCTTTTGTCTTTGTTTATCGGTGTACCTTTAGTGGTGAGTGAGATTCTTTTAGGGAAGGCCCATCGTGACAGAGACTATGGGTCTTCAAGCCGCGTGCTAAAAAGTGTTTTTTTTGACCGAAGCCTTAAGGGACTGTATTGGGTTCCTGCTGTTTTATCTTTGCTCGTGCTATCCTATTACTGTTTACTGAGCAGTTGGATTTTACATTACGTGTGTCAGGCGTTTTACTGCATTTTGTATAAGAAGCCCTTTATTGCTGAAGAAGTGTTTATGCAAATCAGCTCTCGTCCGTGGTTGCAGATGCTTCTATGTAGTGTGCACATGCTTTTGACTTTTTTATTTATGAATAAGGGTGAGAAGTTTAAAATCAATAGACTAACGGCTTTAGTCATCCCGAGTTTTGTAATGTTTGTGGGTTACATTGTTTATAACTTCTATACTTACGAAGACATTTATGAAACGGCTAAGCGACTTCTTTATCCTAATTTTAATCAACTTAATAAAGCCTCGCTGAATTTCGCTTTAGGGCAGATGCTCTTCACCCTGAGTTTAGGGTTTGGCATCTTACTCAGTTTTGGAAAAAGTTTAAAGGCAGACGCTTCTGTTCCCCAGGTGTCTGCACGTTTGGGTTTGATGGACAGTGTGGTTTCCGTGTTGATGGCCTTTGTGCTGTTCCCCATGATTTTAAGTCTGGGATATGTGGGTGCAGGGTCAGAGATTCTTTTTTCAGTTTTACCTTATTACTTCCAATCCCAAGAGCTAAGCCTATACTACACCTTAATCTTTTATCTTTTAATTTATCTTGTGGCTCTTTTTGCGGGGTTGGGACTGATGGAGTCTGTGGCCATGAACTTATATGAGGGCTTAAGTTTAACCAAAGTCAAAGCCATCACAATATCTTGCAATGGAGTTTTTTTACTCGGCTCTGGAATCATTTTATTAAATCAATTCTCTAAAAGTGTAGAAAGATTTGGTTATAGTAATGTCATCACCTTTGTAGACGATATTTTAATCAACTTTGTTTTACCATTATCCACAATCTTAATTTCAGTCAGGGCCTATAAATTCCTTAACCGCAAATTCGTAGAAGGCGAATTCATCCGCAATGAAGGCCCCTCTACATGGCGCTTCTTCATCTACTGGCGCTTCATCATCTTATACGGATTCCCCCTAGTCTACATCATCTCTCTTCTTATTCGTTTCACCTAAACTTGGCCTTGAAGTTATGGGGTGGCCCCACTTGAGTGAACTCTTTTTTAATTTTTGATTGTGTGTACTCAAAATGCTCAGACAGTGACGTTTGGCATGCCTTTGCGTTCGCAAAAACACGCCAAGCCGAACTCGCATTTCGACCACACACAATCAAAAATTAAAAAGGAGTTCACTCAAGTGGTGTGGATGTTTCAAGGTCAAGTTTAGGTGAAACGAATAAGAAGAGAGATGGATTAAAAGTTGATTCCGATATTGCCGCCGATCCAGAAGACGTCGCCGCTTAAGTAGACGCCTGTAAGTCCGCCACCACCGCTCCCGCTGGGGATGTTTTCGTTTTCGTTGGGAAAGTTGGCGTAATGGTAAAGAACAGTGAGGCCTGCAAAGTTTCTGCGGCGATTGAACATGTATTCAAAGCCAAAACCCACATCATAAGTAAAAGAACCGTCTAGACCCTGAAGGACACTAAACGAAGTATTGGTCTGTCTGCGAATTTGAGAGAATCCACCAAGAATAAAGGGGTTAAGATCTCCTAGGGAGCGGGTCATATTTTGTGTGTTTAAAAAGTATTTAGCGTGGGCCGACCATGTATTCATGCGTACTCGAGAGTTAATCCTAGTGGCCCCATCGGGAATGGTCTGTTGGTGGGTGGTGGTGTAGAAGGTGCCCTGTAGAGCAAAGCGTAAAGAGAAAAAATAAGAGGCAGAAATGCCTAACATAGGGTCGCGGGTGTTGTATTTAGCTAGATTTCCTGTGTGCATGTGCATGCCTAAGATTCCTGCCACACTGAGCATTCGACCGTACTTAAAAAAGTTAATGTCGGCCTCTTCGGAGGTGGCCTCTACGAACTCGCTATAATCCGCAAAGGGATCATAGTTATCTTCGTAGTTCATCTCATCTTGTGCCCAAGCTGTGTGCGAAAACGTGCTAAGAATCAGTGCGAAAATTAGTGAGTACCTTAAGCCCATAGCGTTAGTATAAACAACTCTTGCTTAAACTGAAACGTCTAGCTCTTTTGTAATGTAAGAACGAGACAAAGGCAGGGGATTGTGATAGTCCTAAGTCATGGACTATAAAAAAAGTGGTGTGGATATAGAAAAGGGGGACCAGTTTGTAGACTGGATCCGTGCAACACAACCTAGGAACGCGCCTCATGCGGATAAAATCATCAGTGGCGTGGGTGGCTTTGCGGGGGTCTTTCGGGCCGCCTTTGAGCACATGCAAGACCCCTGTCTTGTGGCCTCCACTGACGGCATTGGCACTAAGCTTTTATTAGGGGTGGAGTACAACCGCATCAGAGACTTGGGCCAAGACCTTGTGGCCATGTGTGTGAATGATCTGATCTGTTGCGGAGCCGACCCTCTGTTTTTTCTAGATTATTATGCCTGCGGAAAATTAGATTTGGGCCAAGCCCAAGAGTTTGTCGCAGGTGTACGTGAAGCCTGCTTAAAGTCAGGGCTCTTTCTCTTAGGTGGAGAGACCGCAGAAATGCCAGGCCTTTATGAAGGCCGACATTTTGACAGCGCAGGTTTTGCAGTGGGGGTGGTGGATCGCAGTCAAATTCTAGGTCCCGAAAGAGTCAAGGCTGGGGATGTGGTGGTGGCCATTGAGTCTTCTGGTTTTCATAGCAATGGCTATTCTTTACTTAGAAAAGTCTTTGAAAAGGACATGGAAGACTGGGTGGACCAGCTCCTAAAGCCCACACATTTGTATCCTGCTCTGGCAGAGCAATTTAAACGTAATGACTTACATGTTCATGGCATTGCCAACATCACAGGCGGTGGAATGTCCAATATCCCTAGGTGTTTAGGGGATAGTCTTAAAGTAGAACTTACTCCGTGGATCTTGCCTGAGATTGTGGCAGAGGTACAAAAGCGCACGGGGATGAAGGACGAAGACCTGTATTTGACACTCAACTGCGGAGTGGGGCTTGCGGTGATTTTACCTGACTCCGAAGCTGACACTTTGATTCAAATTGCAAGAAAAGAAGGCTTTAGTTCATGGCGTATGGGTCGTGTGCTAGAAAAAGATTCTCCTACAGATAAGGATTGGTATTTTGTCTAAAAATATAAACCCTCAAGACTTCCAAGATCAGCCGCAAAAGTGGGCCTTATTTTTTTCTGGACGTGGTAATAATATGCGCGCCCTTTTACGAGTCCATCCTGAAGGGGCGCCTCGTCCTTTCTTGGTCTGTAACAATGCGAAGGCCGAGGGCATAGCCAAGGCCAAGGAACTAGGGTACGAACCCCATCTGATCAAGGCTCCCTATGATTACAAGGCTTTAGCGCAATTACTTCAAGAGCAAGGTGTGACCCATATATTTCTTCTTGGATATATGCGAATCGTTCCTTCGTCTTTTGCCAGCCAGTGGGCTAACAGAATCTTCAATTTACATCCTAGTCTGCTCCCGCTATATCCTGGATTAGACAGCATCAAGCGGGCCTTTTTAAATCATGACGACATCGGAGTGACCATTCACCATGTGACTGAAGGTGTGGATGAGGGTGAGGCCGTGATGCAGAAGTGTGTGTTTCCTAAAGGGAGCTATTCACACATGACTTTTTCTGAGGTCGAAGACTTTGTGCACCGTTGGGAGTATCAAATGGTCACTGAATTTTATTTAAATACACTTCAAGGACAGCAAACATGAATCCCAATCAAAACTATGATGTGTTGATCTTTTCTATCTTTGGTCGAAACACCTGGCTAGCGGCTCAACTTAGAGCCCTGGGTTATACCGTTGCTTTTTTGGATTTAACTAGTCTTTTTCAAAAGGGCACACCTGAAGACTGGGAAGGTCCTTTTCCGCAGGTGTTCACAGACACCATGGAAAGATCCTATTGCCAAAGCCTTACAGATCAAGACGAGTACGAGGTCCTGCTTCGTGGCCCTAGTATAAGAATTAAAAAATTAGGACTGTTTGAATTTAAAGCCGACCATTCACGTTATTTGGTTCACAAATGGGGACAAGAGGGACTTTGGTTTCATGAAACTGAAGAGATGCCTTTTTTAGAACCCCCTAAAAATTTAAAATATCCTTCGCTGTGGTTAAAGGGACTTCTTAAAGAGTGGCGCTCTACAACCCTAAACCCTATGCGTGAGTCCCTATATTTAAACACACCTGAGTTCCCCTTAAGCTCTCACTACGTGGTAAGACATCCTTCAAGAGAGGGATACTTAAATAACAGTGCCTGGCTTGAGACCGTGGGAGTGGACATTGTGCCTGTGTCCTCTTGGTGGAAGTGTGCCCAAGAGAGCAATAAAAAGTGGGTGCTTAAATTTGAAAACGACATGGTCAAAGCCCAAGCCGATCATTTGATCATTGGGCTTTCTAGTTATGAACTGCACAGATTTTCAGGGCAATTGGATTTAGGCCAGAACAAAATGAAGGTCCCCAAAGGGTTTTGGACCAGATGGACAGGAACCTGTGCCAGCACGGAGAAGCTTGCGTTTGTGCCTAGCTATTCTATGTACTTGTCTGATTTAGAAATGGGTCTATGTAATGAAAATTTAATTATAGTGATCAAGCGTCCGAACCAACAGATTGACGTTTGGGCTTGTATCACAACGGAAGTGTTTTCTGAACAGAGCTTTGTGGAAAACACCCAAAATGAAATCCTTAAAAACTTAAAGAACTTTGTTCCAGAGTTTTTTGATCTCAAACTTGACAGTCCAAGGCTGGGTTCTGACTTGTATTCCTTTTGGCCTGTGTATGATAAAACTTTACCCACCCTAAAAGGCAAACGCAGTTTGATCTTAGACAACCCCGAGGTCTGGCCAGGATTAGATAATTATTCCAGATACGTTTTTCAAAAAAACATCATACAGAGTTTTAAAGATGACATCGAAGTCGATAAGGGAGTGGAGCTGTGATTGAACGATATACTCTGCCCGCCATGCAGGCCATTTGGGATTTAGAAAATAGATTTAAATGTATGCAAGAGGTGGAAGTGGCCGTCGCCCTTGTGCAAGCGGACTTAAACATTATTCCTAAACAGGCGGCCCAAGACATTGCAGCGAAGTCTAAGTTCAGTGTACCCAGAATTGCTGAAATAGAAGCGGAAACAAAACACGATGTGATCGCCTTTGTTTCTAACTTAGCTGAAAACGTCGGGGACTCAGGAAAATACATTCATTATGGGCTTACCTCTTCGGATGTGATTGATACGGCTACCAGTTTACAAATCAAAAAAGCGGGCGAACTGGTGTCACAAAAAATTGTAGACCTTAAAGCGGCCTTAAAAAAATTGATTTTAGAACATAGCTCGACTCTTTGTAGTGGCCGTACCCATGGGATGCACGCTGAGCCCACGACTTTTGGTATGAAACTTCTTGGGTTTTATGTAGAGCTTAGCCGTAATGAACAGAGATTTTCTGCTGCGATTGAGCAAGCTAGCATTGGTAAACTCAGTGGGGCCGTAGGCACATATTCTGTGCTAGACCGAGATGTTGAAGTGAATGTTTGTAAAGCTCTTGGCCTTACGCCTGAAACAGTAGCCACTCAGGTCATCCCCAGGGATCGTCATGCCGAGGTGATCTATGCGATCAGTATGTTAGGGGCTGGACTTGAGCGTCTTTCTGTAGAGTTAAGACATTTACAGCGTACAGAAGTGGCAGAGGTGTATGAGGGATTTAGTAAAGGTCAAAAAGGATCTTCAGCCATGCCTCATAAAAAAAATCCCATCAGTGCTGAAAATCTTACGGGTATAGCAAGACTTCTGCGTGGATATTTGGTCGCGGCTCATGAAAACATTGCCTTATGGCATGAACGCGACATCAGTCACTCTTCTGTAGAACGAGTGATCTTTCCTGATGCGTTTATTTTGATTCACTATGCTTTAGATCGTATGACTCAAGTCTTAGGTCGTTTAGAAGTGGACAAAGAACGCATGAAAAAAAATATGGATGGATCAAACGGTCACCTGTTCTCATCGCATGTACTGCTCGCTTTGATAGAAACAGGACTTAGCCGTGAAGACGCCTATAAGATCGTGCAACGAAATGCTCACGCTTTGCAAGTGGGTGAGCATTTGCGGGATAAACTCTTGCAAGACCCAGAGGTGTCGTCGCGTGTGAATGCTCAAACTTTAGATCAGATCTTTTCGGGTCAAAGACATATCGAATCCATTCAAAAAATTATTCCTAGAGTTCTAGGTTAAGAGGAGTAAAAAGTATGACACAGGTGCAGTCACAACACTTTAAGCGAGGCGACCTGCAGTACGAAGGCAAAGCCAAACAGGCCTATGCGGTCAAAGGCGATGAGGATAAGATGTGGCTGAGCTTTAAAGATTCTCTGACAGCGTTTAACGCTTTGAAAAAAGGATCGTTTGAAGACAAAGGCAAGGTGAATCTGTCAATCACCGAGATCATCTTTAATGAACTTCATAAACATGACATCAAAACCCATTGGGTCACACGCGTTGGGGACACCGATCTTGTGGTGCAGAAACTAGAGATGATTCCTCTAGAGGTTGTGATAAGGAATGTTTTGGCGGGAAGCACAGCTAAAAAATTTGAAATGCAGTCTGGAGAGGTTTTAAATCCTCCAATTTATGAACTCTTTTATAAAAATGATGCCCTAGGTGACCCTTTTATCAATGATTCACAAGCTCTATTTTTAAAGGCAGTCACATCTCAAGAGGATTTACTACGTATTCAAAAGATCGCTTTAAAGATCAATGAGATTTTGCAAAATATATTTAAAGCGATAGATATTCAGCTTGTAGATTTTAAAATTGAATTTGGTTGGGGCAAAGATGGAGAGATTCATTTAGGGGATGAAATCTCACCTGACAGCTGCCGTTTGTGGGAGATCGGCACAGGCAAAGTTTTAGATAAAGATCGGTTTCGTAAAGACATGGGCGAGGTCAAAGAGTCTTACGAAGTGGTTTTAAGTCGTTTACAAGAAAAGTTTAAGGCATAAGGGTGGTGTTATGAAGTTTGGGATTCAAGTTTTACCTAAAAAAGAAGTATTAGACAGTCAGGGACGTGCAGTGGAAGATGTCTTTAAAAAAGAAGGCTTTAAGCTTAAGTCCTGCACTGTGGGCAAATACATTGAAATTGAACTGGCAGAATCTAATGACGACAAGGCCCTACAGCAGATCAAAAAGATGTCTGAGTATGTGCTTTATAACCCCTTGATTGAAACCATTCAGATTGAAAAATTAGAAGTAAGATAAGGAAAGACTATGTCGACTCAAAAAGTAGGTGTGACACGTTTTCTGGGTACAAATTGTGACCGTGACATTTGGAAGGCCTGCGAAAATCTAGGATTAACACCCGAGTGGCTGTGGCATGAAGATCAGTTTAACATTGAGGATTACCGTGCCCTCATTATTCCTGGAGGATTCAGTTACGGGGATTATCTACGCTGTGGGGCTTTGGCCGCAAAAAGTGCAGTGATGAAGTCTGTAACAGAAGCAGCTAAAAAGGGTGTTCCTATTTTGGGGATATGTAACGGTTTTCAGATTCTTTGTGAAACTAAGCTTTTGCCAGGGGTTTTGCTGCGTAACGAAGGTCTAAAATTTATTGATGATTGGGTGGAACTTAAAGCCAGCACACAGAATAAAAATTGGAATTTTCCTAAAACCCTTAAGATGCCTATTGCTCATGGTGAAGGTCGTTATTTTATAGATTCTGAAAGTTTAAAAAAACTGCAAGACCGTGATCAGATTTGGGTCACCTACGCATCTTCGAATCCCAATGGCTCCGTGCAAGACATCGCGGGCGTGATTGGTTCTGTGGATGATAAAACTATGAACATTGGTGGGCTGATGCCTCATCCAGAAAGAGCGATGAAAGACTGGATGGGTTCTACAGACGGGCAAACTTTATTGGCTCAATTTTTACAGGTGTAACCATGAACTTAGAAGAAAAAATATCTTACTACCGTTTGAATAAAGAAGAGTACAACAAGATCTGTGACCTTTTAGGACGAGAGCCTCAAGGTGTAGAATGGGCTTTATTTTCTGCCCTATGGAGTGAGCATTGCAGTTATAAAAGTTCAAGACGCCACTTTAAAAAATTCTTTGCAGAATCTCCAAGACTTGTTGAAGGCTTTGGTGAAAATGCAGGCGTGATTGATTTAGGTGAAGGGGAAAGAGTCGGCTTTAAAATGGAAAGCCACAATCACCCGTCCTTCATCGAACCGTATCAAGGAGCCGCCACAGGTGTGGGTGGAATTTTAAGAGATATTTTTACGATGGGGGCTCGTCCTATTGCTTTAGGAAACTATCTTTGTTTTGGCAGATCTGATGCCCCTCGAATGCAAGATTTAGTCAGTGGTGTGGTCAGTGGTATTGCAGGTTATGGAAACTGCGTGGGTGTACCGAATGTGACAGGACAAACGGAATTTCACTCTAGTTATGATGAGAACATTTTGGTCAATGCTTTTGCTTTAGGTTATTTTGGTAAAGAAGATGTGTTAGTCACCTCTAAAGCAAAAGGTGAGGGCAACTATGTGGTGTACGTGGGGGCCAAGACAGGTCGAGACGGAATCCATGGCGCAAGTATGGCCAGTGAATCCTTTGAAGACGGCGATGAGAGCAAGCGTCCCACCGTGCAGATCGGGGACCCCTTCTTTGAAAAACTTTTGATTGAAAGCTGTTTGGATGTGATCAATCAAAATCTAGTGGTGGCCATTCAAGATATGGGAGCTGCGGGCTTAACAAGCTCAAGTTTTGAGATGTCCTCTAAAGGGGGAGTAGGGCTAGATATGAGTCTGGATCAAGTTCCTCTTCGTGATGCCTCTATGAGCCCTGAAGACATTTTACTTTCTGAAAGCCAAGAACGTATGCTCTTGGTGTGCCTACCTGAAAAATTTGAAGCTCTTAAAAAGGTCTTTCACAAATGGAACCTGGAAGCTACAAAAATTGGAGAGGTGGTTAAGGACAAAAAGATCACTCTGCGTTGGCATGGTGAGGTCTTAACTTCTCTTGATCCTGATCTTTTGGTGGAGAACTCTCCTAATTATGAGCGTAAATTTATTCCTTATAGTGGGATTAAAAATTCTAAAGTGGTGGAGTTCAGTCAGCCTCCCGAATTTTATCTGCGTGATCTCTTTACTCAGATTCAGGCGACCAGTCGTCAGTGGATCTATAGACAGTATGATCAGCGTGTGGGGGCCAATACGGCAAGAGACTGCGGTGACGATGTGGGTGTGGTGATGTTGCCTGAAACCCAAAGACCACTAGGTATTGTTTTAGGGTGTCGTCCTGCACTGATGCGTGGGGATGCCTATGTCGGGGCACAAGACGCCATCTTTTATCCTGCTATTGAGTTAGCTCTTAAAGGGCTTGAACCCTTAGCGGTGACAGACTGTTTGAATTACGGCAACCCTGAAAAAGAAAATGTCATGACGGATTTTGTGGCCTCTATTGAAGGCATAAGTTCGGCGTGTCGTGCTTTGAAGGCCCCTGTGATCAGCGGGAATGTGAGTTTTTATAACGAAACCAGAGGTCAAAACATCACACCTACGCCTAGCACAGGGCTTGTGGGTTTAGGGGAAGACATCGCGCATGTCCCTCATAGCACTTGGCAGAAAGAAGGGGATGTCATTTATAAAATCACTTCACCTGATGCCGTGAAGTGGTCAGGGTATTTTTATGACCAAAGTTTAGAGGTAGAACAACAAAAGACACGAGGAAAAGCCCTTGCAAATGATGCGGCCCCCTCTATGACATTAACTGCAAGTGGTGGGTCTAATGCTACGACGGCTATTGCAACAACAGGAACAACAAGTGGTGGAGTGAGCGGAGCCTTAAATGTGGAGGCTCTTGCGGGTTTTGTGAAGGGGCTCACGTCCTTGGTGCGCCAGTTTACTCCTAGCTCTTCTAAAATAGTGGGCAAGTATGGGCTGCTTTATACTTTATTCAAGATGAATGGTGAAAATTCACAGTTTTCATCTTATTTGCAAATAGATTTTGACAGCGAGAGCCTTTTCCGTGAAAAACTATACGAAGTGGTGCTGGCTTTGTCTGCTGACAAGGTCGAAGAGTTTGAAAACTTTGTGTCCACAACACATCCTGATTGGCAGATGCAAAAGATAGGTCAAGTGACTAAGAGTGATAAGATCGTCATTGCAGATGCTAGTGGGCAAGAGCTTCAAACTTTTTCAAGCAAAGATCTTGGCATCCAGTATAAAAAAGGATGGTCCAATGCATTCTCAAGATTGCAATAGTGTAAAGCTACCTGTGTTAAAAAATATCTTCACAGACAAGATCAAAAATGTAAGTGATACGAATGAGGCCATCTCTGTGGAATCAAAAGCGCAGAGATCTTATCAACACAGTTCCGTAGAAGCTACGATGGACTTTTCCAAACGCAGTTGGAAAGAAGAGTGCGCCGTCTTTGGTATTTGGGATGATCCCGAAGCCAGTCACATGACTTACCTAGGGCTTTTTGCTCAACAACATCGTGGTCAAGAGGCTGCAGGTATAGTGACTCTCACCGAAGAGGGACAACACCTCAGACAAAAAGGCCCAGGCCTTGTCGGAGAAGTGTTTAGCGAGCAAGATCTCAAAAACCTTAAAGGGCGCTGTGCTGTGGGACATGTGCGATACTCCACCACAGGCAACAATGACACTCACAATATTCAACCCCTTACTGCAAGTTTGCTTAATGGTCCGTTAGCGGTGGCGCATAATGGAAATATTGTAAACGAAAGATCTATACGCAATCAACTCAAGCAAGAAGGGTCTATCTTTCAAGGGACTTCTGACACCGAAGTGCTTTTGCATCTTTTGTCTAAAGACCCAAGAAATGATCTTTTTGAATGTATGAAATCCTCTTTGCAAAAATTAGATGGGGCTTTTAGTTTTGTGGTTTTAAGTAAAGACAGTATGGTCATTGCCCGTGACCCCAGAGGATTTCGACCTCTGGTCTTAGGTAGAAGACCTCACGAGCAAGGGCAAAGTTGGGTGGTGGCTTCAGAAACCTGTGCCTTTGATCTTATTGGAGCCGAGTTTGTCAGAGAAGTGGAACCAGGAGAGATCATCAGTATCAGTAAGGAAGGATTTGTTTCTGAGTTTTATTCAGAAAATAAAAAGTATGCGCAATGTATTTTTGAACACGTGTACTTTGCTCGTCCAGATTCCAATGTTTTTGGTTTAAGTGTCTATAAGTCCAGAAAAGAATTTGGACGGGCTTTAGCCAAAGAAAATCCAGTGCAAGCTGACCTTGTGATTCCTGTTCCTGACAGTGGGATTGCCGCAGCTTTGGGTTATAGTGAAGAGAGTGGAATCCCTTTTGATCTGGGGATTATCAGAAATCACTACATAGGCAGAACCTTTATTCAGCCTACACAAAGTATTAGAAGTTTTGGTGTGAAGATCAAACTTAATCCTCAGTCTGATGTTTTAAAGGGAAAACGTGTGATTGTGATTGATGACTCTTTAGTGCGCGGGACCACCAGTAAAAAGATCATCCGTTTGGTGAGACAAGCAGGTGCTAAAGAGGTGCATTTTCGTGTAGCTTGTCCTCCGACCATCAGCCCTTGTTATTATGGGGTGGACACCCCTGAAAAAGATCAACTGATTGCGTCCAAACACTCGGTGGACCAGATCCAAGAGTACATCGAGGCGGACACCTTGGGGTATTTAAGTCATGAAGGCATGATGAAGGCCGTAGACAGCGCGCCGCGCGGAGGATTTTGCTCTGCGTGCTTCACCGCAGATTATCCTGCGGGTTTGCCTGAGGCCTAAAACTTATCTATATTTAGTGGGGACATTTGGGGGAGGTCTTATGAAGAATTTCGTTTTGTTTATTCTTGCCAAGACATTTTTAGTTTTTGCAGTCACGTTTATAGTTTCTGGTTTTGGGGCCTATGCCAGTACAACAAAGACAGAGTTAATATGTGTCTTCAGTCACCCACAGATGGTTGTGGTCTTTGACCCTGACGAGAGCACTGTGACTTACACCGATGAGTTTGAAGCAGGATTGATTCTTACTAACTACGGAAGTCTGGTTCCTAACATTCCCTCCAGTAGGAATCCTGATGTTTATAAAGCGACTCCAGGCAGTAGATATAAAATCGTAGGACCCACTGGAGACTTAATTTTAGATTTAACATTTAATTATAAAGGCTTTGATGGCAGCAGCGAGATGTCTTATCCCTTTGAAGCTATTTTTTATGACCACCGCTACAACGATCAATTTGGTGGGGGCTGTTACACCGAAAACGCTCTACCCATCTTCTTTGACGACATCATCAGCGAAATCCAGAACTAAGCTCTCTCACATATAGAGTTTGTGGTGATCCCACTTTTTATTTCTGAAAGGCGTTGTTGTTTGGGAGGTCTTAGAAGACATATCCCTCTGACAATAGGCACGCCCATCCATGGGCTCTTCCAGTATTTGCCCTGCGGGCAAAACGCGTCACGCTTACTGGAGGCCAATTGTTAGAGGGATATGTCTTCTAAGACCTCCCAAACAACAACTGCCTGTGTGATGGTGTTTAAGTTGGGATATAGCTGTCTCTGCTCCGGTTTAATTTCACCATCAACTTCTTCTCTGTCTTTTAAATCGGACTTTTTTTGTTGCTTTCATTTGATTTTCCTTTACGATCTGTATTTGCTTGACGGGGCCCCAGTTTTAGAACCAATTATAATACGACTAGTCGACATTCAAGCTCCTTATTTTCCGGTGTAAATGTTTCTGGTGCCGGAGGTCTATACCCAAGAGAGCTATGAGGTCTTTTCGTGTTGTAATGTCTTCGCCATGTTTCAATCATTACTTGAGCCTCTTTTAAAGAGTAAAAAATCTCTCCATTTAAAAGCTCATCTCTTAGTTTTCCGTTAAAAGACTCAACATAACCGTTTTCCCAAGGACTTCCAGGCTGGATAAAAAGAGGCTTTAATTCGAGTTTGTTAAACCACATCCTTAAGTTTGTGGCGATAAACTCTGGCCCATTATCAGATCTTATATGCTCAGGAACCCCTCTCTTGATAAAAAGCTCAGCCAGTGCGTCTTGAACATCTTCTGAAGTCATTTTTCGTTTAACTTTGATCACAAGACTCTCCCTTGTAAATTCATCGATCACATTAAAAAGCTTGATTGTCTTTCCGTTATGAGTTTTATCCATCATAAAATCGTAAGACCATACGTGATTTGGTCTTTCTGGCCTCAGTCTTATGCAAGAGCCTTCTTGATCCCAAAGTCGCGCTCTTTTTTTTTGCTTCTTTGGTACCTTAAGGCCTAGAGCTCTCCAGATTCTAAAAACTCTTTTCTTATTGATCTCCCATCCTTTTTCTTGAAGAAGAGCGGTCACTCTCTTATATCCATAGCGGCCATAAAGCTGTGATAACTCTAAGATGTCTCTCGTAAGTCGGTCTTCCTCAGGTCTGTAAATAGCTGTGTATCGTTGGCTAGATCTGCTTTGGTTTAAAATTTTACAAGCCCGTCTTTCTGAGATATTGAACACCTCGATGGCGTGTTCAACGGCTTCGCGTTTTCTTGACGGGCTTAGAAGTTTCCCCGGTTAATTTCCTTAAGCACGGAATTATCCAAGGCCAGATCAGCAACCAGCTTCTTAAGTCTTGTATTTTCGTTTTCAAGCTCTTTAAGCCTTCTTGCTTGGTCCACATCAAGACCTCCAAACTCCTTTCTCCAGCGATAAAAGGTTTGAATAGTGATGCTTGCTTTTTTGCAGGCTGCCTCTTGAGATAGGCCTCGACCTTGCTCAATTTCAATATCTCGAAGAATTTTGACGATCTCCTCGGCACTTCGTTTTTTCTTTCCCGACATAAAACTTGCTCCTTTTCTCTTATAATCCTACCATATTAGTGGATTAGGTCTTGGGGGCCAGGTCAGGTAGAAGTTTAAACAGCACGGTCACTCATATGTTTGTATATGAGGGCGACTTAAGAATTATAGCGGATATCAACCCAAGTACGGGAAATATTGAGACGAGATATGTATATGTCTCACAATCGCACAGTCCAGACTATATGATGAGAGGTGGTCAAGAGTACCAGTTTGTCAAAGACCACTTAGGTAGTGTAAAATTAGTGGTAAGGGTCAGTGATGGCGTAGTTATGCAAAACATCACTTACGATGAGTTTGGAAGAGTGTTAAGCGATACGAATCCAGGCTTTCAGCCCTTTGGATTTGCAGGTGGAGTGTACGATGCTCAAACAGGCTTAACAAAGTTTGGAGTAAGAGATTACGACGCAGAAGTGGGCAGATGGCTTACAAAGGACCCGATTTTATTCCATGGAGGAGATGCTAATCTTTATGGGTATGTGATGATGGATCCAATAAATCTTGTCGATCCAGATGGTGAATTTGGTGTTGCACTTGCAGTTAGTGTTGGTGTTCTCTATGGATTATACCGTGCTTTTGATGCATATCAATATCATACGAATCCAAGATATAAATTGGAAAAAGACATTAAAAACAAAGACAATGAATATGATCCAGATAGAAACAAGTGTGTGCCAGGATATAAAGAGCCAGGGAAAAGTAATAGGCACTATAAGTATATGGTAGCGAGGAATTATTAATGAAAAAATTTTTAGTATATGCGATTGGTGTAGTTTTCTTTGGGACAATAATGATTGTGTATATGGAATGCAAAAGTCCCAAGCCCATACTTATAGCCCCAGAAGATACAAAAAGTATTTCTGCAGAATAACTAAAGATATTTACTATCTCACAATGAAGCAGATTAACCTAATATGATTAGAGGAGGTCAGGAGTACCAGTTTGTCAAAGACCACTTAGGTAGTGTAAAATTAGTAGTAAGGGTCAGTGATGGGAACATCATACAGGCCTTAGAGTATGATGAGTTTGGAAGAGTGTTAAGCGATACGAATTCAGGCTTTCAGCCCTTTGGATTTGCAGGTGGAGTTTACGATGCTCAAACAGGCTTAACAAAGTTTGGAGTGAGAGATTACGATGCTGAGGTGGGTAGATGGCTTACAAAGGACCCGATTTTATTCCATGGAGGAGACGTTAATCTTTATGGGTATGTGCTGATGGATCCTGTGAATTCAATTGATCCTCTTGGAATGGGACCAATTGGTTTTGGTGCATGTGCAGCAATAGCTGCTATTTCAGGCTTTAGTTTGTTAAAAGATACCGCTAATCTTAAAAAACAGTTGGATGCTAATAGAAAAGAAGCAGCTACCTGTGATGGGTTGAGTGAAAGAAAGCTTGAGTTAGATCAAGAGTATTTGAGATTAAATCATCAATATGCAAAAGATCAGGGTTTTAACCAAGCATTAGGTACAGCAGTCGGTGTTGCTTGTATAGGGCTGATTGCTTCGCCATGGTAAGAAGGGGCCAAGGATGTCATCTATATTTCTAACATTAAAAGTTGTTTATATTATTTGGCTGTTAATTACTATTTTTGGTTTTTTGTATTTAACGAGAGGTTTTAGCTTAAATGAGAGATATAATTCATTACGTAATAAACCTCAAAAAAGCTTAGTTGATAAGTATGGATTGCGGAAAGTTAAAGACATTAGAAATTTTATGTATTTTATGTTTTTTTTTAATGGTTCTTCTTATGATTTTCTTTCAATCCATAATGGATTTTTTCAGTTAGGAGTGGATAGGGTTAGTTAAGAAGACTTAAGATTATAGAAGTTATAATAATAAAGTGAGCCAGATGGTTGGCTGTCGAAAAGACTTAATTCTATTCCATGGAGGAGATGCTAATCTTTATGGGTATGTGATAAATGACCCTGTAAATACCGTTGATCCTGAGGGTACGCAACCTCCTCCTAGGTTTGGTAGAAATCGAGGTGAAACGGCGCATCTTATTGGAGAATTTATACGTCCTTTTTTATATAAAACATGCCAGGAGGACGCTACTTTATGTCCGCGCAATAAAGAAGCAATGCAAAGAGCAGCTTGTGAGGAAGGAAATCCCAATATGAACCCGAAACCAGTGCCGCCATTTTATAGCAGATAAAGTTTAGAATATTAGGAGGAGTTGACCTTCCCCCAATTTTCATCCAGTCAGAAGGAATAAAATTTCTTACTCAGGATTTTTTAAATAAAGATTCATTATCCCGATTCAAACACAATCATACTGGCGTTGCTGTTTGGAAGGTCTTTAGAAGAGATATTTCTCTAACAAGAGGCCTCCAGTAAGCGTGACGCGTTTTGCCCGCAGGGCAAATACTGGAAGAGCCCATGGATGGGCGTGCCTCTTGTTAGAGAAATGTCTCTTCTAAAGATCTTCCAAATAGAAACTGCCTACTCAGAGAGGGAGTACCAGTTTGTCAAAAGATCACTTAGGTAGTGCAAGGATCAGGGCGCAAAAATGTCGTTTTGGTCTTTTGCGGGCATTTTCTGTCTTAGAAGGGGCCGAATTAAGGCGTAAAAACCTCATATATTTCAGTTATTTATGATCTTATAAATGGGACTAGGGGCTGGTTTAATTATTGCTTTCATATCCTATTGAAATTAGGAGGACTGCAATGTCTCAACTAAAATATATGTTAAACGTTTTGCTTTTAAGTGCTGTGGTCACGGGTTTAGCGGCTTGTGATAATGATGGGGCTTTTAAAGCTGCGGATCTATCTATTAAAGAAGTGCCACAAAGTAAACCTGTTTTAACCGAAGAGCAAATTAAAGCTCTTTATGAGTTAAATCAAAAGCAAGCCCAAGAACTTAAACAAGAGATCGCTTTAAAAAATGAAGCCCTAGCCCAACTTGAAAGTAAGCTAAATTCTGCCACATCAGAACTCAATGCTTTAAGCCAAAAGATGGTGGAATTGCTGGCTTCTGATAAAGACGCAGGCACTAAGTCTGAAGAGATGGTCAACTTGAAAGCTCAAATTGATGCTTTACAAGCCCAAATCGAAAGTGACCGTGCTCAATATGTTGAGGCCTTAGGTAAGGTCAACCGTAATGAAGAGACTTTGATTGCGGAATTGGTTAAAGTTCGTCAAGAGATCAACAAGCTTAAAGAAAAGCAAGGTGGAATCACTGATGAAGAGATTCTAAATATCGAAAAGAATTTAACAGAGCAAATTGCAGGTCTAACAGCTCAGTTAGAAGAAAAACGTAAAGCCCTAGAAACTCAAATCACTGAACTTGAGCAAAAGGGTGAAACCTTAAAAGCTGAAGTGGCTCGCCTTGAAGCTGCAGCCGCTGCGGCACAAACAGAAGAAGAGAAAGCTAAACTTGAAGCCGAACTTTTAGCTGCTAAAGAAAAAGAAGTAAAAACTCAAACTGAACTTAACGAAGCTGTTGAAGAGTACAATGGAACTAATGGAAATATCGTAACTCTAAAATGTGAAAAACCAGAAGATTGTGACAACGTAGATGTGACTGTGGATGGTGTGGGAAATACGATCAATGTGGAAATTGCAGGAGACACACCTGTAGAAACTGCAACGCCAGTTGAAACTACAGATGTAGCTCAGCCCGTAGAAACCACAGAAACTCTTGAACCTGTACCAACTACTGAAGTGGCTGAAGAGGTTAAAACTACAGAAACGATCGTAGGCACAGATGTGACAGAGTCTGAGACACCACCAACAGCAAATCCAGTGCTTTCAGAAATCGAAGCTCGAAGAGCAGAAAAGATTGCAAAAAAAGAAGCAGAGATTGCTGATGCTGACATAAGTAAAAAAGTCTTATTGGCTGAAATTCAAGATCTTAAGAATCAACTTGTAGCCTTACAAAAACAAAATACAGACATCGACAACGCGATCTTTGATGGCATTTTCCGCAAAGACAGTGTGTCTTCAGATCAAGAGCGAGTACAGATCGAAGCTGAAATTAAAGCTAAAAGAGAAGAAAAGAAAAAAGTTTTGGATGAGATTGCTCGTGTGAATGCTACAATTGCTAACATTCAAGAAGGCGATCTTAAACAAGTAGAAGATCACATCAAAGAACTTAAAAGACAAAGAATTGATCTTATGAGAAGATAATTTTAAATAAGATTATTTTAAAAATCTCATACAACGCCCTGGTTTTAAAAGCAGGGCGTTTTTGTATTTGGGGATCTTTACAAGAAGTTCTAAGGCCTCTGATCTTGAAATATTGTGTCGGACTTGCAAGTAATCTAGAGCTTGCTCAGAGGTCAAATTCCACTCACGGCTATTTAAGATGTTGGAAGGCACAATAAAGGATTCGGCGACTCGAAGATTTAGGTCTAGGGAGTGTGTATTTGAAGCTGTAATAGGTCGGTTAAAGTGGTCTGTAGTGGTGGTGGTCACACGATGACTTAAACGGGGGGCTTTGATTTGCGGCAGAATCTTACCCTGTTTACGGTAATAAGATCGTGTGGCACGATTTGGAGCGATAAGTTCATAATCAATATTACTAATGCGTAAAGAGATCTTATCCCCCATAACGATAAAGTTAGTGGGTGATCTTAAGTCAATGCTTAAGCCCGTTTCTATCAGCATTCTTTCGGCTAAGTCTTGCAAACGTACCACTTCTTTCCAAAGTTCTTTAGAATCGTATTGCGCATAAAGGTGAGAGTTCGTGAGGGCCTCTTTTAAAGAGCGACCGTACTCGTAATCTCTGTGCAGAGCTTGAAGATCAGAACTTATCATCCAAACAGGAGAAGTTAAAGGATCGTAGGTGCGCCAGAGGATTTGACCAATGATCTCTCTTTGGATTTTTGCAGGATCGTTTGAGGATCTAAAGGCATAAGACTCGCGCACATCAGAAGGCACAGATTGGAGCAACAGATTCCAAAAAGGATCATTGAGGATTCCAAATAAAGAGACTTTTGTCACTTTAAGATCAGTTTTGAAAATTAAAGCCTCATCGGAAGCATTAAGTACAGTGGTGAGGCCGTTGCGCAGATACACATAAAACTGCTCGGGGGTAAGCACGCGAACGTTATTGAGTTCTTCTACTACTTGCTGCAATTGATTTTTATTGAAGTACTGTGTGAGATACTGAGGCAGTTCCATGGAACGAGTCGAGATCACATCGTAAGTGGACAACAAAGTCGTCTTTGGAGTTTCAGCGGCGTGTAGACTTAAAGACTGAACAATGATCCAACTTCCTAAAATAAACCCTTTTAAATATCCCATAGTTTCTTTTAGAAAAACTTTGCGGAAGGATCAAAGAAAAAGTACAGCGTAAAATAAAAAGCCACACTCCTGTGTGGCTTTTTGTAAGACTTACATCTTTTGATATTATAAAGTGCAGTAAGCAGGTTATCTTTAATGCTGTTGCTATCACAAGCTTAAGTATATTTTGTCCTCATTGTAAGGACATAAACCCTTATTAAGCTTTTCTGATAGAGTAGTATTCAGTAAGCAGACCAGATTGGAATGCAAACGGAATGTGCTCAATACCAGGAACGTTGATCACTTTACCGATCTCTTGGTTGTCCTTGGTCTCTTTAGTTAAGTAATCAGGAACTTCCATTCGTGGGTTGTCTTTAGCTCTTAAGTAGCATTGGTGCTCATAGTTTTTAAGGCTGATGACATCACCTACTTTAAGAACTGCAGAACCGATGTCTACTTTTTTGCCGTTCACTTGAACATGGCCGTGGTTGATCATTTGGCGAGCCGCGCGGATGCTAGGGGCTAAGCCAAGTCTAAACACTACGTTGTCTAAACGACGCTCTAAAAGACCAGCTAATGAATTCACCCAGTTTGAGGATGTTCCAGTCTTAGAGTCACGGATAAAGCGACGTAATTGCTTTTCGCGTAGACAATAGTTGTTTAGGATCTTTTGTTTTTCTTCTAACTGTAAAGCGTAGTTGGAATATTTCTTACGCTTAGAGCCGTGTTCGCCTGGAGGATAAGGTTTGCGGTCTAATGCACCAGCCTTACCTAAACCAGGAAGCTCAACGCCAAGTCTTCTTTGAGCCTTGAAGCGAGGCTTTACTCTTGTTTTTGTTGCCATGTTTTACTTTCTCCTTGTTTAATCCCAAGATGGGTTAAATTCCAAAGAGGCAAAAATACCTGAATTTGGAGATAAAACCAACTCTAAACCCTTGAGATTTAACGCTCTTTGTAACGGGATCAGGGCTTAAAATCAATAGAAAAACACAAGATTCTTATTTCTGAGAAGGGGGCTTAAGGTTAAATTTCATAGTTTGCCCCGCTCCAGGCAGTCGAAATTGGCTTTCGGGGACTTGGTGGATAATGATGGCCTTATTGAAATCAATCAAGGGGTCCCAATAGCTTTCGTCACTGAGCTGAAAGGTCCCAAAGTGCATGGCCACAGAATACCGAGAGGCTAAGTCAATGTGAGCTAAGACCGCATCGTCAGGGTCCATGTGAATGTCTTTAAGTACATCCCGAGGCAGGTAAGCACCGATGGGTAAAAAGCTTAAGTCCATGGGGCCAAAGGTGTCAGAGATCTTTTTAAAATGCTCGGAATAGGCCGTATCTCCCGCAAAATACAGTTGGGCTCCACTGGGAAGCTTTACAAGAAACGACCCCCAAAGGCTTGAGTTTTCACTCACTAAACTTCGCCCCGAATTGTGCTTGGCAGGCAGAAAATGAACCGTGTGACCTTTTTGCGAGAGGCTCTGCCACCAGTCCATCTCCTGAACATTTTTAAGTCCTGATTTTCTTAACCAGCCCTTATCACCAAGAGGAACATAGATCTGAGGTTTATGCTTTTTGGCAATCTTTTTAAGGCTGGGTAGGTCCAAATGGTCGTAATGATTGTGTGAGATCAAAATCATATCTATGCGGGGTAATTTTTTAAGAGGGATTCCAGGCGGGTGCACTCTCTTAGGACCAATCCATTTAAAGGGGCTCACTCGTGTCGCAAACACAGGGTCAGTGAGAATATTAAGTTCCTGAGTTTGAATTAAAAAGGTGGCGTGATTGATAAAGGTGACCACCACTTCCCCTTTTTTGATGTTTTTAGCAAGTTGAGGTTCATGCAGATTGGGCACTTTTTGTGGCCATTTGTTTTTAAACTCATAGCTTTGCCATCTTAAAAAATCCCAAAAAGCAGAGTAGCTGATCTTGCCCTCTTCATTGACAAAGGAACGACCGTTGAACTGTTTAGAAAAGATGTACTCTTGATTGGTCACGGGTTTGGGAATCACCATGCCCACAAAGGCCAATATCCCCAAAAAGGGGATCAAGATCAGTCCTCTTAGGGCAAAACGCCGAATAAAAATTATAGTTTTTTTGCGTTTACTCATGACACCTAAGTTTTACCAGCAGTTCCCTAGTTTATAAAGCGAATTGTCATTTTATGATTGATCCTTCACTCCTTCTTCATTATTTTGTCGCCATGTCAAATTTCACAGTGTCTGAAAGACAACAACAGATCGTGTCCGAGTTTAAAGAATTTAAGACTTGGGAAGAGAAGTACAAGTACATCATTCGTCTAGGTAAAGAGCTTCCAGAAATGCCTGAGTCAGAAAAGCGCGAGGACCTTAAGGTCAAAGGCTGTCAGTCACAAGTGTGGCTCAAAGCAGATTTAAATGATCAGATGCAAGTGGTCTTTCGGGCCGACAGTGATGCCTTAATTGTAAAAGGCCTGATCGCTTTACTGCTTAGAGTGTTTTCTGAGCAGACCCCAGAAAGCATTTTGCAAAGCGATGTGAAGTTCATTGAGGACATTGGCCTGGCTTCTCATCTTTCGGCCAGCCGCACCAATGGTTTGCAGAGTATGATCAAACAGATCAAGTATTATGCGCAAGCCTATGATTATCTTGTGAAAACGGCAAAGGGACAGTAAAATCAAAGTGTAAACATAAATTAAAAGAAAGGACTGGGCGCATGGGAAAGCAGTGGAAAGCTGGTATGAAAGCTGAAAACGCTTCTAAAAAAGGGGCGATGCTGATCAAGTATGTCAAAGAGATTCAGGTGGCTTCAAAACTTGGCGGTCCTGATCCTGTGAACAATATGCGTTTACGTTTAGCAGTAGAAGCGGCCAAAGCCGTATCTTGTCCCAAAGACACCATTGAGCGTGCCATCAAAAGAGGTGCAGGACTTCTAGACGATGGCAAAGACATCGAAGAACTCACTTATGAAGGATATGGCCCGCATCAGGTCGGGGTGATTGTAGAATGTCAAACTGACAACCGTGCGCGTACCGCTCCTGATATTCGTCTGATTTTTGGTAAAGCAGGCGGCAATATGGGAGAAACAGGAAGTGTGGCTTGGATGTTTGATCGTGTGTGTTTGATCGAAGCCGTTAAAAGTGGAGAGTTTGACCCCGAAGAGGAAGCCATTGAAGCAGGTGCTGATGATGTGGAAAGAGACGAAGAGGACACCAGCAAATTCAGTTTTTATGGTGCTCCCGATGCCTTAGGCGAGATCAGAGATCAACTGATTGCCAGAGGTTGGGACATCAAAGTGGCAGAACTGGCATACCGTCCAAAAAACAAAACAGACCTCAATGAAGAGCAAGAAGCTGAAGTGGTGGCCTTTTTAGAAAAGCTCGATGCGAACGAAGACAGCTACCGCATTTACGCCACCATTTAAAACTTCAATCCGCGTTCTATGTCATTATTTATGTAGAACAGATTTCTCTAGTAATAGCTACACGCGATTCTACTATGGTTGCCACTAGAGTCGCATTTGGCATGGCCAAATGTGGGCCAAGTGTTTAAAAGACGTAGTGGTTATTTTGTGGGTGTTTGGTTTGGTAACCATCACCGAAGTTCCATGACACGTTTAAGTCCACTTCAGGGCGGTTAGCACTACGTTGGTTATTGTTGTCGTAAATGTTGATGTAAATCTCCCAACAGTCCCCTGGGGGTAAGATGGTGGTTCTAAGGGCCCAACCCTGCATTTGCTTTTCAAAAGTAGAGTATAAAAAGTTCCCCGACAGGTGCAGATGTGTGAACTCCCACCCTAGGCCCGCGCCCACAAGCTCTTGATGAGAGGTTTCGTTGTTGTTTCTATCCACGATGTAAGCATTTTTATACAGACCTTCGATAAAGTGTCCAGGTTTGTAAATAAATTTATTTCTTGTAGAGATATTGGTCTTAGAAAGTTTGTGAAAGTGAGAGGCCATAGTAAAGGTCTCAAAGTGCTTGGATTTAATTTTAAGCAGAGCATTTAAGTTAGACCATGGGTCAGGATTTGGAGCATTGGCGTGTAAAAAGTCATAGCTCTGAGAGATATCTAAATAAATAGGCTGATCATAATAGGTGACACCTGAATCTTTATTTTTTCTTAAAAAAGACTGCAATAAAGAAAACTCAATCACACTGGTGTCATAAATACGGTCTTGATAATCGAACTGTATACCATGTTCAAACTCAAAAAAATCGGCTTCTGTAATGGGCTGAAAGCGTCGGTGGTACGGCATACCGCGTGTGGATTTAAAGAAGACGTGATCGGTTTGGGTTAAAATTTCCCCACGGATAAATCGCACCTGTGGCTCAAGTAAATGTTTCCAGTTTTCTGATAAAACTTTAGAAAGTTGAGATTTAAGCCTAAGTTCCCCTTCCAGATAACCCATTTGAGCCACATGTGTATAAGGGGCATTGGGATCCACAATAGTGGTGTAAGGAGCAAAGTTATAAACGGCCTGATGATATTTAAGATCAGGTTCAAAGCGCAAAAGATTGCCAAGATTTACCGAAGTGGTCAGCTCGGGTCGAAGAATCAATCTCTCACCAGAGCGAATGATGTCTTTGCGGGGATCAAATTGTCCAATGGGGGCTGTGGTGTTGATCACCTTTGGTGGATCAGGCAGAGGTGTTCCTGTAAGAGTCACTTCATCATAAGAGGTCTCTCGTCTAGAGAATTTGGTGTATTCTGTATTTAAACGGTAAGAGAATTTATTTTTTAAAAATGGAGTGTTTAAAATCGAGTATTTGATCGTCGGGGTTTTATGAACAGCATCTAAATTTTTAGAGTTCATATCTTCAGTTAAAAGATTGATGTTATAAATGATCTCTGTTGCAAAATGCTGATTGTTGTTGTTTCTAACCAGTGAAACTTGGTTCACGAGTGCGGATTCTTTATGCCCTGGAAGTTCGGTGGGAAAGTCTGAAAGATATAAGAGATCTTCAGTAAGTTTGATATTTGATTTTTGAACAAACCCCCCAGGCAGGTTCAGTTTGTTTTTGTAATCCACAAACCAACGATGCTGGGTACGATAGCGTTGAGTGTTTGTGGTGTAGTTATAATCTAAAAATAAGGGGTCACGCATATATCCTGTAGTCAGCTCAAGCTGGCTTTCTGGACTGAACATGTGACGGTAGTTCACGATCCCTTTAACGTTCACTCCAGAACGAAAGTAAAGTTTAGGAGTAAAGGTTAAATCCTTATTGTCTTCAATGGCCCAAAAATAACCCACTTCTATGCTGGGCTGTTTACGGGAAAAGGACATGTGGGGTTTGGGTTGAATAAGTCCTGATTTTCTGCGTGTGTTCACAGGTAAAATGATTCTGGGCAACCACAGCATGGATTGATTGGCGACTTGCAAATATCCATTTTTGATGTCGACAAACTTTTTAACATTGGTTTTTAAACTTGAAGCTTTAAAGCGCCAAGATGGGGGACAGGTCAAACAGGTGGTAAAAGTGGCGTTACTAGCCTCAAAAAGATCATCCCCCATTTTGCTGATCTCATCGGCTTCAAAAAGCATTTGCCCAGACACCAAGCGGGCTTTTTTAAAGCTGCCTTTTTTGCTGTCAAAAAACACTTCGACTTCTTCGGCCACAATTTGGGTCTGCACACTCTCAATGCGAATGTCACCTGAGGCTATAAATCTATTTTCTTTTTTAAAGATTTCAGCTTGTCTGGCAAATAACTGGTAACCATCAAACATGATCACCACATTTCCTTTTAAAATGGCAGATTCACGATCCATATCTGCTTGAATGACATCGGCTTGATAAATGATATCTTGGGCTTTGCTTTTAGAGCGTCCTAAGCTTGTTGTTTGTGGGACCTCGGCAAAAGCCAGAGGAGAGATAAATAAAACAGCAAGAAGCAGCAGAGCCCAGCAGTGAGGGCTTAAACCTAGAGGAGTATGCGATGTTCGTCTAGTTCCCAAAAACACAAGGCTCCCATTTAAAAAAACTACGTTATATCAAAAACTTACTGCAATATATTACCAAACCACAAACCAGAGGATCAGTAAAAAGTAAAACGGCTTCGGGCCAGATTTTAACAAGACGCATTGTTTTGCACAGACAGAAGCCCTAAAATGAGGGTGGAGAAGTTGTGGGGTAAAATCATGAAAGCGCTGATGGAATGGCATGAGGACATCGTTATTGTTTCAATTTCAGGCCTATTGGACTTCGAAAAGGTCTACGAATTTCGCAAGAAAAGCTTAAGACACTTTATGCAAAACAAAGTGATCTTTTCTCTAAAAGAACTGAGCTTTGTGGGCTCTACGGGATTAAGTTCTTTTGCTGAAACTTTAAACAAAATAGCTCTGGAAAACCCCAACGGTCTAGGTGTGTGTGATGTGAGCTTTGAGTATGAGAAGCTTTTAGACCCTTTTGTGAACGAAAAACTTAAAATTTTTAAAACCTTAGATGTAGCTAAAAATCACTACGCCCTTAAATCTATGGATTTTGGTTAAGGTCCTGATCCTGCTGCTGCTGTTCTTTGGCTCTCACAATGCTGGAAGCCACTGGGGGTTGAGGCTCTTCTGTGAAGTAAAGATTTTGCATCCCTTTTAAGACCGCATCGATAGTAGCATTGGTGTTCTCAGTAGAGTTTTCTTGATTTTTTAGACTCTCAATCACTTTAAATAATTCGTCGATCTTATTGTTTTTACTAGTGATTGCCAGTTCGTGGGATTTTAATTTTTGAGCCAACTCTAAACGTAAAGATTCATAATCGGTGACTTGATTTTCTAGATGGTTCATTTGCATGCGAAGCTCTTTAATTTGGGCTTGCAGACCTGTATTTTCCGTTTTGACTTGGTCGCTCTCTTTTTCAAAGCGATTGGCTTTTTTAAGAGCCTGTAAGAAACGGGATTTAAGCTGTCGATGCTCTTCGCGAATCTCTTGGCGGCTGTCTTTTAAGGTGCTGAGACTTTTACTGTGCATCACTTGGTTCATTTTTAAGCGTGCAGTTAGGTTTTGGTTCACTCGTCCCAACTGGGCAATCTTATCCATTTGCTTTTCACATAAAAGTTTAAGGCGTTTGAACTGAGGTTTGAACTCTGTTTGGGTTTTGTGGCGATACTTTTCTAAAGAGTTCATGTGAAGTTCTAAATTGCTGATCTTGAGTTCATACTCACTGATGATCTTGTTGGTGGCTTCGGCATGGGCGTCCGCCATCTCTTGGCTTTGCGTGGTTTTAAATTTTCTTAGTTCTTCAATCTGAGATTCTGCGTAAGCCAGCTTGGTTTTTAGTTCTTCAATCTGTTTGTCTTTATGCTTAAGTTGAAAGCCCTGTCTCTCAAAGTCGGCATCCATCAATCTTTCTTTTTCAACAGAGATCAAAACTTCATCGCGTAGGCCGTCAGAAGAGGCGCGTTCGGTGTTTAATCTTTGTTTTAAGTCTTCGACATGTTTTTCTAAGTGACTGATTCGACGAAGACTCACAGTCAAACGTGCCATAAGGTCTTCGTTATGCTTAAGCACAGCCTTAAAGCTTGCGGAGTGATGCAGACTTCCTTCGTGGGCGGCAGCCCCTCCAGCACTTGAGGGGCGATGGTTTGACCACTCTGGTGGTGTTGGGAGTTGATCTTGTGTCATGGAAACCATTTTTACAACGTGATCATCTTTTGCTGCCATATCTATGAAGCCCCTCTCTGTCTTATTAAATTCTCAGGTGTAGCCGCTTTATTTGTCAACACCTATAGTGCTGCTGTACACGGCCTTTAATACTTCTAGCTGCTGTCCCCCTCGTAAAAGTTTACCATTGACAAATATTGTGGGAGTGCCTGTGAGTTTAAGCTCTTGGGCAAGAAGACTGTTTTGCACAACGGCTTTATGGGTCTCCTCGGCTTCCAAACACGCCTTGAATCCTTCCATGTTTTTAAGACCTACAGTTTGGCCCATTTCGTTAAATCGCTCTTTGATCTCTTCAATAGAATTAGGAAATTGCCCTTGTCTTTGAAAGATCCAGTCGTGAGCCTCCCAGCCTTTATCCTCAGCATTAGCACAGTACACGGCTTTAGCCATCAAACAGCTGGGACCTGTGACTTGAGAGTCTAAAGAGTTGCAAGTTCTATCTAAAGGGAAGGCAAAGAACTTCAGAGAGGCATCATAGTTACGTAAAAATAATTTAAAAACAGCAGACGCATTTTTACAGTGATGACAGAAGAAGTCGGCAAACTCTACGATTTCAAATTTAGCTTTCGCCGCAGGCCAAGCAATCAGAGGCTTGGCATCTTTTAAAAGGGGCTGTTCGGGACGAAGTTGCCAATCCTCGACCAAAGCCTTAACTTGGGGCGCAAAATTTTTAGCATTAAATCTGACCAAACGATTTTGGTGCCCCATCACAGCAATCAGTGGGCAAAGTAAAACAATCACAAAAATGGAATAGGCTGGAGATTTAAAGTTAAAAATCTCTTTGATATTTCCCAACATCTGCGCAGGCTTTTCGTAGGTCCAAAGCACCAAAAGTTGCAAAAAGGCCAGCACGTGAAGGATCAGACAGAAAGGACACAGAGTGCTCATGAATAGGAAAGAGATCGCAAGCATCACCACAGAGCCCAAGGCACTGATTGCGCTCAGCAGTTGCAAACTGCCTAACCATTTTTTGGGTTGATCCGCCATCATCAGACCAATAAGCAGAATAAAGAGCACAAGGTTTAAGCTAAACCCCCACAAGGCCACTGGAATATTTAAGAAGGAAGAATAGTCACTTGCGGTTACGGCATCGCAATTTAAGTAATTGCTGATGTTACATGCAGACTCCCCAGTGATCCCTTGATATTTGAGCTGGTAGTAATTGTTAGCTAAATAAGCATGAAGACAGATCGACAGCGCAAAGAAGAAAGCAAGTAGATAATTTTTTTTGTTCATTTCAGGTCCTTGTTGATTTGAATGCATTTAAATCTATAATTTATATTATGCAGACTTTGTGGCTCCAGACAAGACGTCATTTTTATGAGATTTTAAAGAAACAAGTAGATTTGATTCTGGGCCCCCCCACTTTAGAGCTTGCCAAGTACGAATCCAAATACCAAGAGCTCTTTAGCCAAGTGTGGGAAGTCAGTGACAATGAAGAGATATTTCGTCGTATAGAGCATGCTCATTTGATTTTAGGAGGGGATTTTCATCCTTTTTCTCAATCCCAGCGCACGCATTTAAGATTATTGCGTGAGATTAAAAAACGAAGTCCTAAAAATATTATTTTGGCCTTAGAAGTGTTTGAAGAGAAGGACCAAAAACTCTTGCAGCGTTTTTTGGAGGGTAAGATTGAGGTCACAGACTTTTGGGATCAGTGTGATTGGTCCTCACGTTGGCCAGGTATTCCCACAAATGGGTATGAGCGGCTCTTATTGTGGGCGCGCAAGCTCCAAGTTCCCGTGGTGGGGATTAACTCTATGGACATTTCGTCTCTGAAAGAACGGGATGCCTTTTCGGGACACAAGATTGAAACTCTCAGTAAAGAAAAT
The DNA here is from genome assembly GCA_023954155.1 of Pseudobdellovibrionaceae bacterium. Classification (NCBI taxonomy): domain Bacteria; kingdom Pseudomonadati; phylum Bdellovibrionota; class Bdellovibrionia; order Bdellovibrionales; family Pseudobdellovibrionaceae; species Pseudobdellovibrionaceae bacterium. The sequence continues at coordinate 199,383 of JAMLIO010000005.1, forward strand.
CCTGAAGCTTTGATCTATGTGGTTTATGGAGAGTTTCATCTTGCGGATGCTCATTTGCCTCGACACATTCCATCTTATGAACCCAAGCGTGACGTGCGTATTTTATTAAACTCTGAAGATTTGTATTTCGAGTTGGCGGAACATGCCGTAGAGGATCGTTTTGATGTTCTTAAGCTTGAAGACCGTTTTTGTATTTTAAGCTCCCCCCCGTGGGTGAAGTGGCAGAGTTATCTTTTAAGTCTGCAAGAGTTAGACGATGAGTTCATTGATGACTGCGAAGAGTGGGATGTGGACTTAACAGAATACATCGCGCAATTGCTGTCTCTTTTAGTGGCTGATTTTGAACTGCCTGATATGAACTCCACACTGTCGGTGTACTCTTCAAGCGAAATGGATCTAGAGCACATGTATCAACAGAATCTAGGTAAAGAGGACCTAAAGCGTTTAGAGTATGTGATCGCGACAGAAAAAAATCTGGTCTTACCCACTCAAGGCGTGCAGTACTTAGGCCGAACCACGGTGAATCAAGCGGCCAGTCTTGCTGGAGAAATTCTACATGCCCAGCTTTCAGGACGTCACAAGATCATTTGGGAGGATTCTCTGTCTTTTGAAGCCAAAGTGTGGATAGAGGCGGTGTCGTTCTTTTTAAGTCTGACCATCAATCCTAAACGACAGGCCATCAGTGAAAAGGACCTACAAGCCCAGTTAGAGGCGCAAGGGGAGAAGGAGTACGCCATTGAAGTCTTGCAATATGCCCTAGATTTTAGATTGTCGGTGGTTAAAAAAGCGCAAAGAGGTGAGGTGCGAACGCCTGTCAGCAAACCCACAGATTGGCATATTGAGATGGAAGCCAGCGTTATTCTTGGAGAAATGATGGGCCAGAGACTTTATGAGGCTTATAGGTTAGGTTTGGTCAGACGTGAGCAACTGGTGCATTACTTTTCTCTTCCTATAGATTCGCTTAAATTTATGGCAATGTTTGACTTTTTAAATGCTAAATTAGAAAACAAAGAGAACCTCAATTGAGAAGAAAACTATGGATACATTAAAAGGCTTTGGTAAGGGTAAAGATGCAGATCGCGACATTGACTGGGTAGCACTTGTGCAAGACCCAGAGGGGGGATGGATTCCTAAAGGACCTTACTCCACGACTGAGGTGTGCGCGTTGATGAAACAGGGAGCTCTTAAGCCGACAGATTACTGTTGGAGGCAAGGGTGGAAAGACTGGCGTCGCATTTATGAAGAATCTAGTTTTTACCATTCTAGAAAACCTCCCATTGATATTAAAACTGTGAAAAAAGAAACCATAGAGTTCATTGAAGAAAAACCTGTGAAGTACAGAGCCGAGATTGCGGAGACTTTAAAACCTCAGACGGCTGCCCCTCCCACGCGCAAAAAAAACAAAGATCAAATGCTTGAGCCCTGGGAAAGTGTAAGGGGTTTGGATTTCATAGAAGATCCCAAGGACGCGCTATTAGGTGACAGCGCTCCTCCTGCGGAGCTAGCTCCAGACAGCCTCAAGCGCACTCGAGTTTCAGTGGAAGAAGACATAGAAGTCCAGCCACAAACCTCTTTGCTTCAACGTCGGTCCACGTATGTGCTCTTGGGTTTGGCACTGTCCTTAGCTTTAATTTTAGATTTTAAATATAACGGTCTAATCAAACAATGGATGTTAGGTCCTGAAATGAATCTTAAGGTCAGCTACATCACCGTGCAAGATTACAGTTTGGAAACGCCAAGACATCTGATGGTCAGAACGGACTTAAAAGTAAAAGAAAAACTTGTGGTACGTTTACTAGATATGGATGAAAAACCAATCTTCACCATTAAGGGGGGAGCGGGACTGATCATTCCTTCAAAAGGTTCTGGCAGTATGCGTATACCTCTTTATCCCTATGATTTAAAACCAGGTTCTTACAAAGTATGGGCCCAGGCTGAGGGGGCCGAAGTGGTAAAGGCGTTTGTCATTCCTGATCCTAATGCCCCTACTGCCGAGATGCCTGAAGAGGACACATCTGTACTGGCTCCACCGTCAAAATCTTCTGGACTTGGGATGAATAAGTCCTCTATGTTCTTTGCTCATCATCAACTGGTATTTTCTGAGGCACAATAAAGAATGAACAATAAAATTAAGAAGCAACTGGCCCACGACATCTTTACTGTATTTGCGAACACCCCCTTAGATTTTGAAAAGATTCAAAAACTTTTAGAAAAGCCCAAAGATCCTAGCATGGGGCAGCTGTCTTTGCCTGTATTTCTGCTCGCCAAAGAACTTAAAAAAGCTCCACCTGCGATTGCGACTGAGTATGCCTCAAAGATTTCTGATATAAAAATAAATTATTTGCAAAGCTGCGAATCTGTTTCTGGCTTTATCAATTTTAAATTCACCTCTGAATTTTTGATGTTAGAACTTCAAGGGCTCTTGGGCCAAGAAGCTATGGGATATGGTGATCAAGGACATGGGAAAAGACTGGTGATTGATTACTCTTCTCCTAATGTGGCTAAGCCTATGAACATTGGTCATCTGCGCGCTACTGTGATCGGACAAGCGATAAGAAATCTAGCCGCCAGTCAAGGCTTTGAGGTCATTGGCCTAAATCACTTAGGCGATTGGGGTGTGCAGTTTGGAAAGCTAGCATGGGCCTATCAGCAATGGAAAAGCGAATACGACTTTGAAAAAGCCCCGTTTAAATCTTTATTTGATATGTATGTGCGTTTTCATGACGAAGCCGAAAACAATCCCGAATATGATGAGCATGGAGCCGCCACGTTTAGAAAGTTAGAAGCAGGAGACCCAGAAGTTACAGATTTGTGGAAGATGTTTGTAGAGATCTCTTTAAAAGAATACCAACACCTTTGGGATCGCTTGGGAGTTAAGCATGATCTAGTCAGAGGAGAATCTTTTTACTCGGATCAACTTGAGGGAACAGTTCAAAAGATTAAAGATCAAGGTCTTCTTAAACTCAGTCAAGGGGCTTATGTGGTAGAAGTGGGTGAGGATGTTCCACCGTGTCTGATCACAAAAAGTGACGGGGCTTCTTTGTATGCCACTCGTGATTTGGCCAGTGCTATCTATCGCCATGATGTTTTAAAATGTGATGTGAATCTTTACGTGGTGGGTGTGGATCAGACTCTGCACTTTAACCAAGTGTTTAAAGTGTTAGAACTGATGGGGTATGAGTGGGCTAAGGACTGTCATCATATTTCATTTGGGATGTATAGATTTAAAAATATCGGCAAAATGTCCACCCGCAAAGGACGTGCTATCTTTTTAGAAGATGTCTTAAATAAATCTGTAGAGCTAGCAAAAGAGATCATCCAAGAAAAAAACCCTGACCTAAAAGCCAAAGACATTGTGGCAGAACAAGTTGGTGTGGGGGCGATCATTTTTAATGACCTGATCAATGATCGTGTGCGTGATGTGGATTTTGATTGGGATCGTATTCTGGATTTTGAAGGAGACAGTGGACCCTACATTCAATATTCCGCTGTGAGATGCAAGAGTGTTTTGCGTAAGTATAAATCGCAACATAATATTTCCGATACAGACTTTGAACAGCACATGAGCAAGTTTGATGTGAGTGAAGTGGAGCTTGAAACTGAAGAGCTCAACTTATGCAGTTTGCTCTTAGGTTACAGCCAAATTCTTACTGACTCCTATGACAAGTTTAAACCTAGTATTTTGGCCTCTTATGTCTTGGATGTCGCAAGAACTTATAATGGGTTTTATAATAAATTACGCATTCTCAATGCGGATCAGCCTTCAGATATCGAAAAACGCATCTATCTGACTTATAGTGCAAACAAAGTTCTTTCTGAAGGATTAAGGATGTTAAATATCCAAACTCCAGAAGAAATGTAGATCCTACCTAAGAAATACAACTTAAATATATTTACGTAAATTACACTTAGGCCTCTTATCTTGAATAAGAGGAACTCAGTTGTAATCATTTAAGGGTTCTATAAATACAGGATATAGACTGCAAAAAATGTTTTTATTAAAAAGCTAATTTTAGACAGAATACAGAACCTCCTGATTTTCTAAATTCAGAAGTGTCCACGGCCTTCACGTCATAATGACGATCTTTGAGTCTTGCAATGGTGCCTGAGTTCATCTGATCAATGATCACAGTGTTTTGATCGGGGCAAAATAAATTGCAAGCCAGCCCGTTCACAGCCTCTTCAAAAGGAATTTCGATTAAAGACGTGAAGTGCTTTTTAAGTTCCGTGATAGAAGCCTCGTCAAAAGCCTCTTTCACATAGGCACACTCATCAGGACGTAATAAGGCCAAACAAGTGTCTAAGTGATAAAAATGAGGACTGACGAGTTTTAAAGGCACTACAGGTTTTTCGGTGATGCGTTCTAACTCTTTAGCCACTTGCAAGTGAGTTCTAAATCCATAACCTAAAAACAATTGCGACTGATCGGAATTCCAAAGCGCATCCCCCATTCCTTCAAAGGGACCAATGGGAAGCTGTACGGTTTTGTGATTGTGAGACTCTGCCCAGCGTTTAAAAAATAAAACTTCTCCAGCACGCTCAGCTGTGGCCATGTGACTGAGAACAAATTGAGTTTCTACAGTTCCATTTTCTGTTCTTTTTCTAAATGGCAAAAGCTGGTTAGCAGTAAAGACCATATCGGGATGATCAGGCGAGGCAGGAACCTCAATAACACTGAGCCCCATATCCTTATAAAGATTTTTTAAGATATTCCACTGTTCAAGGGCATTTTTGGAATCCACTTGTTTTAATTGACCAGATTCATCCGTCATAAAAGGGTTAATAGCGTAATCCACCTTAAAATGAGTGGGTGAAACCATAATTATAGTGTTGATGGAATGCAATTGAGAATCTCCAAGGGACGAAGCTATAGAGGACGTTTTGCTTTCTGCACTCATAATGTGCTCCTTTTAACGGGTTTGACACGCTAAACTTAGGTCTAGCATAATAATTAGGTATAAATCTTAAGAATAAAAACCAATTTATTCAATAAAAACTAAGGGGATTACCATGAGGGTTAGGGAAATTAAATTTAATTTAGCAGCACGGTTTAGTACTGTGGTCTTTACATTGATAGCTGCAATGGGAGTGGCCAGCGCACAAAGCGCACCTAGTCACATTCCATCAAAAGCGGACATTCAAAAGATGCAGTCGCACAACTTCGAGCAGCTACAAAAACAAAGCCTTCAAGGTTGGGATGTTCAACGTACTCACACGATTTACCCTTATGCCGAGTACAATGAAGCAGGATATTTGATCATGAGTGCCGATGAAGACTTTAACTCTTCACACATTAAAAAGGCCTTAATTGAAAACTTACCCGAAGGCATGACCGCCATCATTTATACAGATGCAGGTTCTGCGTCACAAGCCGAGTATGTATTTAACAAGTTTGCTCGTTACGCTAAATCAAAAGATCAAATTCGTATTGTGAGTATCCCTAATAGTTACAGAGGCTTTTGGGCTAGAGATGCCATTCCAGTTCCAGTATGGAAAAAACAACGTGCCATTCCTATGAACGATATGGATTTTGGTGTGGTCAACGCCAGATACTATCATCGTTTTGAACCCGATCAATTTTTTGCCGAAGCCTTTCAGGCGTCTATGACTTCCTTTAGCTATTACTATGAAGGCGGAAATTTTGTTCCTAATTCTAAGGGGGATTGTTTAGTAGTAAATAAAGTGGCCACACAAGATATTCCTGATGAGATCTTTTTAAATCACTATGGCTGTACGAATCTTGTGCGCTTAGCTCATTTAGTGGGTATTGGCCATGCCGATGAAGTGGTGAAGTTTGTTTCTGATGATCATGTTTTAACAGATCAACATGCTTATAAAAGAATTTTAGAGTCCAAGGGCTTTAAGGTCACCATGCTTCCTGAAGCTGCGGGTGAATATGAAACCTATGTGAACTCTTTGATCATCGGGGATAAAGTTTTTGTTCCAGTGTTTAATAGAGGATCAGATACGGAAGCGATCCGCACTTATGAAAGTTTAGGTTTTAAAGTGGTGGCTCTCAATAGCTCAACCTTATCTAATCAAGGCGCAGGCTCTATTCACTGTATTACTATGACTTATCCTAAGGATGTGACTTACGATAGAGTCATTGATGTGATGGCAGGACGGGACATCACACCTTCTGTCAACAGTAGCCCTACAGCACCAGAAACAGGAGACACTTTGTCAGACACACCACAGAACCAAGATGTGAGTCTTGAAGACACTGAAAGCCACCAAGGTGGCTCTTGGTGGGATTGGCTTCTTTCTTAAGCCCGAGGGAATGGGTCTTTGATTAAGCTTGAAGTGAATGAGCAACAACACATAGAGACACGTATTAAAGAAAGGTAACGGCGGCATTATGGTGGGAATTATTGTTAATATTCTAATTGGTTTTGTGATTGGTCTACTGGCAAGATTTTTTAAGCCTGGCAATGACAAGATGGGATTTATACTGACTTCCGTGGTGGGGATTTTAGGATCTTCACTAGCTACAATCTTAGGTCAAGCCGTAGGGCTTTACCATCCAGGTGATGCCGCAGGTTTTATCGGCTCTGTAATTGGGGCCGTGATCTTGCTGTCTTTACTTTCTTATATCAGAAAAGGACGCCCCTAGTTTCAAATCTGGGGCACGGGGTGTCTCGACCAAATAGTCTCCCACCTTAATCAGAAAAGGACGTCCTTAGTTTCAAATCTGTGACCCCAAAGAGTATTATTTTTAGGTCTCACTGACTTGTGGCTCATTAAGCCAAGTGTACAAAACTTGGTGTCTGTCTTCTAGTCTTTATACTCGGCCTCTGTGTACTGTCTTACAGTGTCTTTACTGATCCCAGGGGCAGTTTCTAGTAAATACATTTTATTATCTTTTATTTCAAAGACAGCAAGGTTGGTCACAATTTTGTTCACACACTTTTGACCTGTTAAAGGCAGTTTACACTCTTTAAGGACTTTAGAATTTCCCTCTTTATCAGTGTGTTGCATGATGACCACTACACGACGAGCCGAAGCCACAAGGTCCATAGCGCCCCCCATGCCTTTGACCATTTTGCCTGGGATCATCCAATTGGCGATGTCTCCATTTTGAGCCACTTCCATCGCACCCAATACAGTGAGATTCACATGCCCCCCCCGAATCATGGCAAAGCTGTCTGCAGAAGAAAAAAAACTAGCCCCTTTTACAGCTGTCACAGTCTGTTTGCCTGCATTGATCAGATCAGGGTCTACTTGTTGATCTGTAGGAAAAGGTCCCATACCTAAGAGACCGTTTTCACTTTGAAGCATGACACTTTTACTGTCGTCAATGTAGTTGCTTACCAAAGTAGGAATACCAATGCCTAGGTTGACGGCATACCCATCTTCAATTTCAGTGGCCACTTTCTGTGCCATCTCTTCTCTTGTCCAGCCCGCATTAAAAGACATGTTCGTTCTCCTTTGCTTTGCTTGTGGGTGAAGGCCTTTCTTTGACCGAAATTAAGCGTTACGAACTGTGCGTTGTTCGATGCGCTTTTCGTAATGTTCACCGCGAATCAATCTTTGTACATAGATTCCAGGAATATGAATGTGGTCGGGATCAAGTTCACCCACTTCCACAATCTCTTCCACTTCAGCGACAGTGATCTTACCCGCAGTGGCCATCATGGGATTAAAGTTTGCTGCCGTTTTTCTAAAGACCAAATTTCCATAAGTATCAGCCTTCCAGGCTTTGACAAGAGCAAAGTCTCCGATAATGGCGCGTTCTAATAAATAGGTACGGCCATCAAAGTCCTTGGTCTCTTTACCCTTAGCCACTTCAGTGCCTACACCTGTGGGCGTATAGAATCCTGGAATGCCAGCCCCACCTGCGCGTATGCGCTCGGCTAGAGTTCCTTGGGGGGTGAGTTCTACTTCCAGTTCGCCTTTTAAAAATTGTTCGGCAAAGGTTTTATTTTCACCAACATAGCTAGAGATCATTTTTTTAATCTGTCGTGTCTGTAAAAGTAAACCCAAACCAAAATCATCCACTCCAGCGTTATTAGACACACAGGTGAGATCTTTTGCACCTGTATCTCGTAGGGCCAGAATCAAATTTTCGGGAATTCCGCATAAACCAAATCCTCCTACTAAAAGAGTCATTCCATCTTTAACGCCTTCTAAAGCGTCCTTGGCTGAAGAGTATATCTTTTTGCTTTTCATGGCTTAAACCTCAATCACTTGAATAGACTTCAAGTTATAAAAATATTTGTATTTAAACGCGCTCAACAATAACAGCTACGGCCTCTCCACCACCAATACATAAGGTCGCAAGACCGAACTGTTTATCTTTGCTGTGAAGAGCATGTAAAAGTGTGGTGAAGATTCTAGCTCCACTGGCTCCAATAGGATGACCAATGGCAACGGCTCCTCCATACACATTTACTTTTTCATCGGCGATCTTAAGATCTCTTTGGGCGGCCATAGTCACTGCACTAAAGGCTTCGTTGATCTCCCAAAGATCAATGTCATTCACGCCGAGCTTAGCGTTTTCAAGGGCCTTCTTGATCGCACCCACAGGAGCTGTGGTGAACCACTTAGGATCTTGGGCAAAAGTAGCTTGAGCTAGAATGCGAGCTAAAGGTTTATGTGTGCCTTTAAAATCTTCACTTCCTAATACCAGAGCCGCAGCCCCATCGTTGATCTTACTGGCGTTAGCTGCTGTGATGGTGCCGTCTTTTTCGAAGGCAGGGCGTAGAGTAGGAATTTTATCAAAACGAGCCTTTCCAGGTTCCTCATCCGTATCCACAGTGGTGGTCGCACCACGCACTGTGAATTCCACTTTGGCCAGTTCTTCTGCAAAAACTCCTTGGCCTTGAGCGGCTTGGGCTTTTTTGTAACTGTTTTCTGCAAACTGATCTTGCTCTTCACGAGTGAATTTGTACTCTTTAACACAAAGCTCTGCGGCATTTCCCATGTGCCAATTGTTGTAAGGGTCCCACAGGCCATCATGAACCATAGAGTCAATGACCTGACCATTTCCCATTCTGTAGCCATTACGGGCTTGAGGCAGAAGGTAAGGGGATTGAGACATAGATTCCTGTCCTCCGCATACGACCGCTTGGCTGCGTCCTAAACGAATAGAATCATCAGCAAGCATCACGGCTTTTAAACCTGAACCACAGACCTTGTTGATCGTCATGCACTCTGTAGAGGTGGCTCCACCAGCACCAATCCATGATTGACGAGCGGGAGCTTGTCCTGCTCCTGCGGGAAGCACTTGCCCCATGATGCACTCTTGAATTTGGTCTGAGTTGAATCCTGAAGTTTCCATTGCGGCTTTAATCGCAATAGCACCTAATTGTGGTGCTGAAAAACCAGACAATGCGCCATTGAAAGCACCCACTGGAGTGCGTTTTGCTGAATAGATATAAGTCGTTTTTGAAGACAAATTGACCCCCTTTAAATTGAGAGTATAAACATCTAAAAGACTGGGCCAGAAGTCAAAGTCCAGCCTGTCAAAGACTGCAAATAGCGGCGTCGCTTTTAATAAGGGTGTTGACTCATGAGCCAAGATCAAAGAAAGTCAAAGTTTAATATTTTAAGGGGTTTATTTATGTCTGCTGCGAAGAAAAAGAAGGCCACTGGCAAGACCACGGCTAAAAAGACAACCAAAAAAACAACAGCTAAAAAAGTAGCAAAAAAAGCCACTACTAAGACGGCAAAAAAAACTAAAGCCGTGGCTAAACCCAAAGCGGCCAAACCCACAAACAAAAAAGCAGCGGCAAAAAAGACTGCGGCTAAAAAATCAACTGCTCCTAAAGGGGCAGCTAAGGCTCCCAAAGCTGCTGTCAGTAAAGCTCCTAAAGTAAAACCAGTCTCCGCGAAAAAAACAAAAGCAGAGTCTACGGCTAAAAAAGGATCTGCTAAGGCATCTAAGTCAGACAAAAACGTGAAAGCAGTCAGTGCCAAAGCCAGTAAAAAAATAGCGACTCCTAAAGAGAGTGCAAAGCCTAAAAAGGCCCCTCAAGCCAAAGAGGTGAGCGCACCTAAAGTAGATCCTAAGTCCATCACAGAAGGTTTAGTCAAAGTAGAAAGCAAGGCCAAGATTGCCGATGTTCTATTGACCGATGCGGAAGGACGTGTGCTGTGTCGTTTCGCGGGCTGTGATGCTCCTGCTGTGGTAGAGAGCTATTGCCGTTATCACTATCTTTTAAACTGGAAGAAGATTCAGTTGCGTAAAAAGATTTTAGCTGAAGGAAAGCTTGAGAACTACATCAATGAACTTACTGCGCGTTACCCTGATAAATATTTAGAAATGATGAAGAGTGATCTCAAATCAGAGAAAGACTTTTTAGCCGCCGTTCAAGAACTTGAAATTGATGATCCAGATGCAGCGATGAGTGACAGCGATGCCGAGAACTACTTAGAAGAAGTGCGTGGCATTCGCGGTGACAATCGTGGGTCTTCAGAGGACGATTACTAGGGTATTTTTTCAAAATATTCTCCCTAGATAGAAATTTTTAATAAGGTAATTTATATAAAAGACTCCGCTTTTTTAAGCCATCGAGGTGAATGTGAAACGGGGCCTTTGTCTTTTTGTATTGTGCATCTTGGGGACCATCCCCGCGAAGGCGAGGCCACAGTGTTTGCATTATTTAAGTGCTGACATTTTTAAGTCCCAAAACCTACAAGAACGAGAAAAGGCCATGGCTCAACTTACCGAAGCCTGGTCTAAAAACTCAGAGAACCAGAACTCAAAAGTCTTTGCGCAAGAATGGTTTTTAGGACAAGGGGCCGAGGGCGAAGCCTACTTAAAATTTAGACCCAGAGCCAAACATTTCAACGTTGTACACAAATACTTTTATACTGAAATTTGGGGAAGGTCTGCTTACAGACTAGCTCAGAATGTGGAAAGCCTAAGATGGCTCAGACAGTATAAGGAACAGGGACTTCTTGGAAACATCGAGGTGGTTCAACTTTACGGTGTTTCTGAAGCACGACTTGCGATGTACCTAGAATATATTCATGGGGATAGCGTTTTGCATCTTACACATCGTCGCACAGACCAGAATGGGGGTTGGACCAATCCCACTTTTGAGCTGCGAAAAGATTTGGGTTTTAAGGAAATGGAGGTCTTAAGACGTTTTGACCAAGAGACCGAAAAGATCAGTGGCTTATGGAAAGAGCGAAGAGGATATTATACTGAAGCTCGTCAAATTGAGATAAATGGCGAGCTTTTTACAGTTGTGCTGCTGATTAAAGACCAAAGAACCCAGCGTACCATTATTGATCTTAATATCATGAACATTGTCTATGACACTGCAAATGATCGTTTGGTCATTGTAGACCCTCATTAGTAGATAAATTATCTTTAGTTATAGACTCTTTCATCCCTTCGACTCTATTTAAGCCCCATTTAAATAAGATCGGGCCAAAAATTTCATTTAAGGTCACTAAAGAAATGGCCAAGGTGGCCAGTTGTGGTCCAACGTGAGGGACACGTTCGTACACAATCATAGAGATTCCAATGGAAAGTCCTGCTTGCGATACAAAAGGGGTAAAGCCATATTTTTTCAGATCAGGTGTACTGCGTGCAAGTGATTGGGCTGTGTACTCTGAGAACCATGTAAGTGCCACACGCACAACAAATAGAATCAGAACCAGCTGCCACATATTGAGCAGGTCTTCAACGTGCAAAGAGGCCCCCGCAGTGGCAAAGAAGGCGATCATGATGATAGAAGAAAGTGCTTCAATGGACTCAATCAGCTTTTCTGACTGTTTAGAAAAGTTAGTCACCACAAATCCCGCCACAACAAACACCAGAAGAGTATCATAGTGCAGATAAGAGCACAGAGCGGTCACACCATAAGAGATAGCGATCACAAAAAGAATAGGGTTTCTGTGGATAAACTTAAAGTAAGCCGCAATAAAAAGCCCAAAAAAACTTCCCGCCGAAATAGAAGCCAGAATCTCTTTAAGTAAAGGACTGATCCCACTTAAAGAAAAAGTCATGTGGGGATCAAGTGTAGATTTGGTAAAGGCCATAACAATAGAAAAAATAATAAGTACAACGACATCAAGAATCACCACAATACCCAAAGCATGTTCTGAGAGACGATTTTTGATTTGGGTTTCACTTAAAATAGCGACTACTGCAGCAGGAGATTTAGAAATCGCAATGACGGAAAACAAAACCGCAATAGATACAACGGTTGCAAAGTCATGGTCCTTAAAAAAGTAAACATGATCTCGCATTAAAATCAAAGTGGCGGTGATGCCTATACCAATAAAAACAATATGGGCCCACGTGGCGTGGATAAGGCTTTTTAAATTTTTTCTAAGCATTTCCACTGTGAACTCTGAGCCTGCGTGCATAGCAATTAAGGCTAAAGCAAGTCCATTCACCAATCGAAGTTGTTCGACCTGCTCCTGATCTAAAACCCCTGACAGAGAAGGCCCAGCAAGTAGGCCCGCAAATAAATATCCCGTAAGACTTGGAAGCCCCACAATAGAGCAAAGTCGGCCAGCAACCAGGCCCCCTAGGACCAAAAATCCTAATCCAAATAGTCCGTTACGTTTAAACTCTAACCCTAAAAAATGTTCTGTGACCCATACACCAGCAATCACAATTAAGATGGCAAGGATGCTTTGTCCTACAACTTTAAAATCTACGGACTCATGGGAGCTGCTCATGAAGCCACCTCTTCTTTGGTGTTCGCGTTCAAAGCATCACGTTTAGCAAATTCAAGTATCAAAGACAAAATGTCATTAGCAATAAACCCGACACAAAAACTACTTAAGATAAATCCAGTATCTTCATTATGAAATTTAGAGAGATGCAAAGATAGGGTAATGGGCAAAGCCAGTTGGGAGATGGGAATGATGGTGGTCAAAACCTCTTCGATGCTGGCTTTACGAAGACCAAAATTTAAAATCAAAGCCTTCATGGCAAAACGGGTTAAAGCCAGTAACACACCGATGATCATCACACTGGGTGTAATTGTAATGAACATTCCACAAAATAAAGCGATCACAAATTTTAAAGGGATCAAGGTCTTAGTGAGTGTGGTATCATTAAGCACACGAACATTATGCAAAGTGGCCATAGACCATCCAAAACCAAGTCCGACTAAAACTTCAAGATCACCAAGTCCTGCACTCCAACCTGTGCCTAAAATACAAACTCCAGCTAAAGTCAGACGCCCAGGAGTGTTCAAAGACTTGTCTGCTGGAATGATCAAACGACAAACAAGTCCCATTAAAAACCCAATGGCAACAGGGATAAGAAGATTCAAATAAGTGAATTTATAAAGATTGTTCGTAAAAAGATAAAGCAAACTGATAAAAAAGAAGAAGAGTACAAAAGGATTTTCTTTTGAACTGAAAAGCACAGAGCTTAAAATCAGTGATGTGGCTAAAAGTTTAATGGACGAAGGAGCAAGACTGAACATGTCTAAATCAGAAAATTCAAAAGTATGAATGATAATCAGAGTAGAAAAAAAGAACACCAGATGCCCTAAGAAAAAAGGCAAAAGTTTAATGACAGATTCAAGGCTAGGTTGAACCTTCCACAGTCGGGCCCCAACTAAAAAAGCAATCCAAGTGAGTCCCACCTTCAGAGCCCAAGAGAGCTCGCTTAGAGTGGAGGGGAGAATGGGAACCAGACCTTGAGTGGGTGAAAAGAAAAGGCCAATAAGAATAGGAATAGAAATAAATGAAAAGGCGTTGACCTTTTTTAGAAAATCAAGATTAGCAACAAAAAAAGTAAGGGAGAACATCCCTAATAAAATTAAAATCGCGTTCAAGGTAGAAGTTCCTCAATTAAATCTGAGCTGAGTTTTAAAACTCCTTGGTCGTGAGCACGGGAAAGTGTACTTAAGACCTCCGTGTGCACGCTACTTGAAAAACGAGGTACAACTAAAGAGAGATGATAAAGCGTTGAGCTGAGTGAAATGCACTCTAGGGTCACCTCCATATTTTTTTCAGTAAAAAGAGATCGAAGATCTTCTAAAGTGTCTTCTAAACTCTTTTGCCTTTGTAATTTAAAGTGGTAAGTCTTTTTGTTGTATTCGCGCTTATGAGTAAAACTCTTAAAAAGAAAGAGAGCCATAGGAATAAAGACTCGTCCTCCTTCTTCAGGCACGATGGTCAATCTGTACAAAGAGATTTCTGTGATTTCCCCTTGCTTATCACCAATCTTAATCCACTGACCAAGCTCTAAAGCCCCCTGCCAGAGAACAAAACTGCCTGTGGCCACAGAGACAAGAAGCGGCAGGGTGGCAAGGAGGAGTATGATGGTTGCCGCAATGATGATGTGTTCAATAGGAGTGTTGAATCGTCCAAAGAGAGCGGCCGCAATCAAAGGAAAAAAGATCACACATGACAGTGCTGTTCCCCAAAAGCGCACCACAGAGATTCTAAACTCTTGTAAAAAACTCCAAGAGATACGACCTGACCTTACGCCCTTTAAAAATAAATCTAAAATTTTAAGAGAAAGGTTCCAAAAGAAAAGTAAGATGAAGGCTAAAAGCAGTCCAGGTAAAGATTCAAGTAGGGCCTGGACGGACTTGATACCCTGAGTGAAGATCTCTGCAAAAACATGGCTCATGGCTGTGCGTGTGACAGCAAATTGTCCAAGGATGGCCGCTAAGGTGGTCAACAGAATAACGATATAAGAGACCACTCGTCCAATGACCAAAAATAAAGCGAACAGTCCTCCCAAAGCTTGTGGAGAAATAAGAGTTTCAGACATAAGGACAACGGGTTTTAAGCTCTCTCTCTTTTCTTCGATCATCAGATCCGCACGATTAAAGAACATTTTGATTTGATGAAAGATCGCAAAGCCCATCAAAGCGAAAAACACGGAAAGAAAAAACTGTAGGGCGATTTTTTGAATATGTAGTCTTTGAAACTCTTCTGTCACAAAGTTATTGAGTTCTGTCTGAAGTGCTTCCTTATAGTCACTGGCTGTTTTAAATCCAGCAGCACGACGGTCATTTTTATCTAGATTGACAATCTTGTATCCACGAACACGAACCTCTAAAGACTGATCTTCTTTTATAAGAATGTCCACAAGCTTAGAGTCGGCTTCTAAAGTATCAGAAGCATTCATGGCATTTTCTAGATTCGCCGAGGCCTGTTTTATTTTTTCAGTCAGTTCAGGAAGTGGATCTTCGCTCTTATAGTAAATTTTAAAAACGGGCTGCTCACGAAAGACAACATTTTTATAAAGAGGCTCATCTTGGGCAGAAGGCGTAAGACTTTTTTCGTCTTCTAAGGAGTCTTTAGAATCTGTGGCTTTAGCTGCTCTTTGGATGGGTTCATTTGAGGCTGCGCCTTCTTGGGAGGGATCACTCTGTGGGGGCTCCTCAATGACTGCATTTTCTGGATGAATATGTGCGGAAGGGACTTCGGTAGCTGAAGTTTCTGCTTTTTTCACACCAGCGGCCCATACGGAAGAGGGTAAAGAAGTAGAAACTATAAGTGCAGTAATAATCAGCAATGTCAAAATAAGAGGAAACACTAAGGCCGATCGAAGAGCAAAAGCACAGGCTCTAAGCATAAATTCTCCTTCCAAAGGATAGCAGAACTTATGTTAAATCAGACCTTTAGAGGACGACAAGAAAAAATCTCGCGTTAAACCACGGGCTTGTATCTCTAGTTTTAATTTGTCTTTTATCCTTCAAAGACCCCAGGCCGACTCGGGTGCAAAGCGTCTTCGGCTTTCGTCATAAGTTTTGGATTGAAATTAGATTTGAGAGAAACCCTTTGGGCTTCCCTCAAATCTAATTTCAATCCAAAACTTATGCCGCAAGTCGGATACGCATTGCTCGCTCGGATGGAGTCTTTGAAGGATAAAAGACAAATTCAAACTAGAGAGACAAGCCCCACAGTGTGTGGGGTGGTGAGAAAGTGAATGCGGTGTTCACATAGCACATTCACTTCAGAAATAAAATTTTAGATTATAAGCCTACGCACATGTCTAATTTTACGTTTTCGTGGAGTTCGCCTCGGAAGGTGAAGTGGGCGATACCGCATGAGATAAACTCAAGAGACATATCGGCGGCACTTCCAGAGAGACCTCCGCCTGTGGCCGCTCCTTCGAGTTTACCTGAAGTAGGGCAATTACATTTGTCGTAAATAAGTTTAGCGGTGGTTGCGAGTTCGACATTATAAGCATCACTTCCTGCACGATTATGTAAAATGATAGTTCCGCCATCGGCTTCAAAAGGATCGGCAGGGTTAGCGGAAAGTGTGACGTTAAAGGCTGTGCCTGTGCGAGTGGAGAGATCAAGAGGTGTAAGACTAAAAACTCCAGTAGATGCACTTCCTCTACGATGGATTCCTGTAGATGAAAAAGTCCAATTCAGAGCATCTGCTCCTTGAGTCAGGGTCTGTTGGCCTTGAGCTGCATAGCCACCGCCCGCCCCATTCGAGTCACCAGTAATGCTAATAGTAATCGCTTCGTAACCTTTAAGTTGTGCCGCAAATTCACGAACAATTTTATCTCCAGCAGTGTCGATCTTGCAGTCGTTGATAGAGGCATCATCAGCATCTAAAAAGCTAAAGTCTAAGCTGCCTTTAAAAGAGAAAGGGTCTTGCACTTGGCAATTGTTTAAAGAGATATTTTTTTCTCCAGTAACGCAGCCAGGAATAGGCTCATCTGGACAGATATCAACATCTAGCTCATCCAGATTGTTGGCTGCCATCAAATTTTGCGTCACAGCCCCCAAGTTATCCGCGATAGCACTGGGAACAACAGTGGCTTCAATGGCACTGGCTAAATAATCCTCTAACAGACTACATCCAGACAAAGTCGATAATAAAACCCCAAAACAAAGAACCTTCCCAAAGCGCATACGTACCCCTCTTGTCAAAACAACAAGTACCTATCGGGCAGTAGGATTGGGAATTTAATGTATAAATGAAAAAATGTTTTTAAGACACACCCACAATATATCAAAGCTAATCTTGCTTATACCCCACCTGACCACTCGGTCTCAAAACCAAACGCCCAAAAATGAGATGGCCCTTTGGTCTTCTTCTCTAAGATTCTAAATACCTGATCGAAAGCCCCATCCGAGCGAGCAATGCGTATCCGACTTGCGGCATAGGTTTTGGATTGAAATTAGATTTGAGGGAAGCCCAAAGGGTTTCTCTCAAATCTAATTTCAATCCAAAAGTTATGACGAAAGCCGAAGACGCTTTGCACCCGAGTCGGTTCTTGGGGGTTTTGATCAGGTATTTAGAATCTTAGAGAAGAAGACCAAAGGGCCATCGAATGCTCTAGTGCTTTTTTTGACTTTGACTTAAAGTTTCTACGATACTTGCGATTTCATCGCTTTCAAGATCGCCGTGAATGAGCTCTTGGTCTTGCGTTTCACCCAAAAGTTGATTGGCCATATCTTCAAGTTCTTGATTGGTGGTGTCGCGTTTTAAAAAGATGGTTTTGCCTTCAAAATCCAACCCGTGCCATTCATAGGGAAAGTCTTCGTCGGGATTTTTAAAGTAGGCTTGCAGCAAGCTGGCTCCAAGGTCGACTAGGTTTTCAAAAAACTTCATGGGCTGACCTGCTTTGGAGTCATAGTCGATGGACAGGTCAAATTGCACAGGGCGTAGGACGTTTTTTTCTAGATATCCAATGCGCATAAGAATTTCGTTTTTAAAAATCTTCCCATCAAGCATAAATTTGCCCTTTTGAGCCTGTTCTTGAAAGTGAGTCCCAAGAATCTCAATCACCTGGGTTTTAAAGTCTTCAGGTAAAGCGGTCCAAGCTTTAGATTGGGGCAAACGTGGGTCCATAAACTCCTCCTAAATTGAGGTGTGGGTCAAATCTCTGCTTTTCCACCTGTCAGATTTAATACAATCTATGAGGACTGCCAGTGGATGGGGCAGAAGAGTACACCATTTCTTCTGCGGTAAACATGACGGCACTCTGTTGGAGTGGCCGTAAGTGTCGCCGAAGAATACACCATTTCTCCTGACTGTAAACCCTTGTCTGTAAATTATGGAAAGTCTTATGCTTTTCTCATGTTGACCTAGGCATTTCCAGTATATAAAACGGGGAATTATCAAAAGAGGACGAGTTTGAGCATTCAGGAAGTAAAAACCCAGAAAGAAAAAAAGAAGCCGCAAATTCAGAGGTATAAAAGTGGAGCACAGGGCGAAGGTGTCAGAGAGGCCTTTACGGGCTTAGGACTCAGTTACCACATTTCGACCTATGGCTGCCAGATGAACGAAAACGACTCGGAACGGATGAGCTCTCTCCTTGAAATGATGAATTTCACTGTAGCGCCTGCTGCTGACAGTGCTGATTTGATCATCATCAACTCTTGCAGTGTGCGTGAAAAGCCTGTGCATAAGGTTCACTCCGAAGTCGGTCGTTATCGCAAGATGAAAGAGAAAAACCCCAATCTTCGCATTGGGGTCGGTGGATGTGTAGGTCAGCAGGAAAAAGACCAACTCTTAAAAGACATACCTGTTTTAGATTTTGTATTTGGAACAGATGCCATTGATGAACTCCCAGGGCTTGTGAGCCAAGTGTATTCAACGGGGGATCGTTGGGTGGCAGCTCGTTTTGAGCATCAAAAACCTTACCATATTGAAACTTTAAATCGTAATCCAGGGGTTTCTACCTTTATCAATATCACAAAGGGATGTGATAACTTTTGCACATTTTGTGTTGTGCCCTTTACGCGCGGGCGTGAACGTTCGCGTCCTTATGCTGATCTGATTCGCGACATTCAGGGGCTCACTCGACGAGGAGTTAAAGAGATCACACTTTTAGGCCAGAACGTAAACTCTTATAAATCTGAATGTGGGGTGAACT
Organism: Pseudobdellovibrionaceae bacterium; assembly: GCA_023954155.1. NCBI lineage: Bacteria > Pseudomonadati > Bdellovibrionota > Bdellovibrionia > Bdellovibrionales > Pseudobdellovibrionaceae > Pseudobdellovibrionaceae bacterium. Next base: position 218,161 of record JAMLIO010000005.1, read on the forward strand.
TTGCGGGGCTAATGAAAGGAATCTGCACCGAGACAGACATCGAAAGAATCCGCTACACCACCAGCCACCCCAAGGATTTCACTGAAGAGCTGATGCAAGTGTCTGCGGATTATCGCAATAAAATCTGTGATTACATTCATCTTCCAGTTCAAAGTGGAAACACCGAGGTTTTAGCACGCATGAACCGTGGTTATTCGCGTGAAGATTATATTGCTAAAGCCAAAAGAATTTTTGAATATCTGCCAGGCGTTTCGTTCTCCACAGACATCATCGTGGGTTTTCCAGGAGAAACCGAAGAGCAATTCCAAGATACACTCAGCTTACTAGATGAAGTGACTTACGAAAGCATTTTTGCTTTCAAGTACAGTCCTCGTCCTTTTACAAAAGCCGCTAGATGGGAAGACCAGCTTTCAGAAGAAGAAAAGTCAGACCGCTTACAAAGGCTCTTTGATAAACATAATAAAATCGCGTTTGCTTTGGCCCCTGAATATGAAAATCAGACTTACGGTGTGCTTGTAGAGTCTTACAATGACGAAACTCAAGTGGCCACAGGCCGAACCACTAAAAACAAAGTCGTGCACTTTATGGGGCAAAAAGATCTGATCGGGCAGACGGTGCCTGTGAAGATCACTAAGGCCTTCCCCCAAACCTTAAGAGGAGAATTGAACTACAGTGATCAATAACACCGACGGACTTATTCCTATTTTCCCTCACGGACTGGTTATCGCGGGCGCAGATCAAGTGCCCTTTATTTTATTTAAAGACGCGGCAAAGGCTCTCTCTTTTCCGTTGTGGCTTCCTTACAATCCAGTCAAAATGCAACATAATATTTCAATCGCCCGATTCTTCCGTGCGCCTGGGTCTTTGCCTCAAGACATTTTAAGATTCTTTAACTACGAAGTGGAAAGCTGCGTGTTCACAGAGGTCAAAGCAGGAGTGCAATGGGCGAAGGTGGTTTTAAAAACTCTGGTGAAAAGCAAATCAGGTGCAGAGGCTAAAACCATCAATATGCTGGCTTATGAGGCTTTTTCTTTGGGGACTCTCAACCCTAAGATGCAGTATTTTGCCACAGACGAATTTATCAAATCGACTCGTGAGGATGAAATCAAAGACATTCACCACATGGATTTCAACAAAGAAAAGACCATGCGTAAGCACGGCCAAAAATATTTAATGTAAAATTAAGCCTAGGAGCGGGTATGCAGATGTCACTTAAAGGTAAGTCACCACAGATCGCCGAGGACGCCTTTGTGGCAGAGACAGCAGACCTCATTGGGGCAGTGACCATAGGCTCTCAAAGCTCGGTTTGGTATCGGGCTGTTTTAAGAGGGGATGTGGCCCCCATCACCATTGGCAAACGCAGTAACATTCAAGATGGCTCCATCATTCATGGCAGCTACAACAAGAGCGAAACCATCGTTGAAGATGATGTGACCGTGGGCCATGGGGTGATTCTACATGGCTGTCATATTCAGAGCCACGTTTTAGTGGGGATGGGCAGTGTGGTGATGGACAATGCCATTATCCCTAAAAACTGCATTGTAGGGGCGGGTTCTCTAGTCACTGAAGGGGCTAGGTATGAAGAAGGTTCACTCATTATTGGAAGACCTGCAAAGATTGTTAGAAAATTGACAGAAAAAGAGATCGCCTCTTTACAAGATAGCGCAAATCATTATTTAAGAATATCATCTTGGTATCAAAATAACGAAAAGGAGTAGGCCCCTATGGAAATTAAAAAATCATTAACTTTTGATGACATCTTGTTAGTGCCCCAATTTTCAGAAGCAGTGCCTACGGAAGTGGAACCCAGAACCTTTTTTGCAAGAGACATTCACCTCAATACTCCAGTTCTGTCGGCTGCCATGGACACGGTCACAGAAAGTAAAGTGGCTAGAGTCATGGCTCAACTCGGAGGCTTAGGAATCATCCACAAAAACCTAAGCATTGAACAGCAAGCGGCTGAAGTAGAGAAAGTCAAAAAGTATGAGAGTGGGATGATTCAAAACCCCATCACTCTTTCTCCAGAACATAAAGTCAGTGATGCTTTAGAGCTTATGAAACATTGGTCTATCAGTGGCGTGCCCATCACTGTGGGCGATAAGCTGGTGGGCATTTTGACCAACCGAGATTTAAGATTTGAAACTAACACCAGTCAGATGATTGCGAATGTGATGACCAGTGAAAATTTAGTAACAGCCAAAGAAGGCACAACCTTAGAAGACGCTAAAAAGATTTTACAAAAACATCGAATTGAAAAGCTTCCTGTTGTGAACAAGGACAATGTTCTTAAAGGTCTTATCACCATCAAAGACATTGAAAAGGCGCAGACCTATCCTAAAGCGACTAAGGACGCCTTAGGACAGCTTCTAGTCGGCGCCGCTACAGGAATTGGCACAGGTGGAAAAGAAAGGGTCGAAGCTCTTGTGGCCGCAGGAGCCAATGTGATTGCGGTAGATACAGCTCATGGGCACTCTAAAAATGTTTTAGAGATGGTGGAATGGGTCTCTCAAAATTTTAAAGACGTGATTGTTGTGGCAGGAAACGTGGTCACCGCTGAAGCCACTGAAGAGCTGATCAAACGTGGTGCGGATGTGGTGAAAGTGGGCGTAGGCTCAGGCAGTATCTGTACGACACGTATTGTTTCAGGAGTGGGTGTTCCGCAAATCACAGCCATCATTGAGTGTGCCCAGAAGGCGAAAAAACTAGGGAAGACCATCATTGCTGACGGGGGAATCAAATTCTCTGGTGATGTGACAAAGGCCTTAGCTGTGGGGGCTAACACCGTGATGCTTGGAAATATGCTTGCAGGTTGTGATGAAAGCCCAGGGGAAACTATTTTATATCAAGGTCGAACTTATAAAGTGTATCGCGGGATGGGCAGTATTGGAGCCATGAAGTTAGGTTCTAAAGATCGTTACTTCCAAGATAGTGTGTCTGAACATGACAAGCTTGTGCCAGAGGGAATCGAAGGGCGTGTGCCTTACAAAGGTTCTGTCAGTGGCATCATTCACCAGATCATTGGGGGCTTGAAGTCAGGGATGGGTTATGTGGGAGCCACAAGCATTCAGGATTTACAAGACAAAGCCAGATTTGTGGAGATATCAAGCCAAGGTCTGCGCGAGTCCCATGTGCATGACGTGACCATCACTAAAGAAGCTCCTAATTACAGACTAGATTAACAAGAGGACATGATGACTAAAGACATTCAATCGGGAGTCTTAATTTTAGATTTTGGTTCTCAGTACACGCAATTGATTGCCCGACGCTTTCGTGAGATGGGGGTTTACTCTCAAATCTTCCCCTTTAATTTTTCCTTAGAAAAGATCAAAGAACTTGAGCCTGCGGGGATCATTTTAAGCGGAGGCCCTCAATCGGTATTAGATCCAGAGGCTTATCTAAGAGATGTAAAGGACCTAGAGGCCCTAGCACCTGTATTGGGGGTCTGTTATGGAATGCAGCTCGTAGCACAGCAGTACGGTGGACAGGTGATCAAGTCTGACACACGCGAGTACGGACTTTCTGAAATCAAAGTGGAGTCAAAGTCTTTGTCTCAGTCTACTTACAAAGTGTGGATGTCTCACGGAGATGTGGTGGATCAAGTGCCTTCAGGGTTTGAAGTGATTGCCACGAGTGAAAATGGTTTGATCTCATCTATGGCTTCAGAGCGGATTCTTTGTTTTCAGTTTCACCCAGAAGTGACTCACACTGAAAAGGGAAATGAATTTTTAGATGTATTTGTAAAAATGTGCCCACGTATTTCTAAAAAATGGAAACCTGCAAATATCATTGAAGATTTAACTCAAAGATATTTAAAAGAAGTCCCTAAAGATGAAAAGATTTTGTGCGCCCTTTCTGGAGGCGTGGACTCCAGTGTGGTGGCGACACTATTGACCAAGATATTTGGTCCTGAAAAAGTGCTTTGTGTATTTGTAGATACAGGGCTTTTACGTAAAAATGAATTTGAAGAAGTCTTAAAGTCTTACGATGGTTTAGGTCTAAACGTAAAAGGTGTAAGAGCTTCGGATCAATTTTATCAAGCGCTAGCAGGTCTTGATGATCCAGAAGCTAAACGTAAAGCTATTGGAAAAACCTTTATTGATGTATTCAAACAAAATATTCCTCACGATTCCAATATCAAGTGGCTTGCTCAGGGAACACTTTATCCTGATGTGATCGAGAGCGTGTCTCCTACGGGTTCGAGTGTCACCATCAAGTCCCACCATAACGTGGGAGGGTTGCCTAAAGACTTAGATTTAAAATTGATTGAACCTTTAAGGGAACTTTTTAAAGATGAAGTCAGACGTATAGGTTTAGAGCTAAATATCCCCAGTTACCTGATTGGGCGTCATCCTTTCCCAGGACCTGGTTTAGGAATCCGCGTCCTTGGTGAAATCACTCCCGAAGATGTGCGCACCTTACAAGATGCTGATGCTATTTATATTGAAGAGATCAAAAAAGCAGGACTCTACGATCAAATCTGGCAAGCCTTTGCTGTGTTACTCCCAGTCAGAGCCGTAGGCGTTCAAGGGGACGCTAGAACCTATGACAAAGTGGTCGCTTTAAGAGCCGTAACTTCTGTGGATGGCATGACAGCCACTTGGTATCCTTACACCCATGAATTTTTAACCAAAGTTTCTAATCGCATCACCAACGAAGTCAAAGGTGTCAATCGCGTCGTTTATGATGTGAGCAGCAAACCCCCAGGCACCATTGAGTGGGAATGATTGCCTGCTCGTCTCTCTTGAATTGACTGAAATATCTACCTAAAACGCCCAGGGCCGACTCGGGTGCAAAGCGTCTTCGGCTTTCGTCATAACTTTTGGATTGAGATTTAGCTTGAGAGAAACCCCTTTGGGACTCCCCTCAAGCTAAATCTCAATCCAAAACCTATGCCGCAAGTCGGATACGCATTGCTCGCTCGGATGGGGGTTTCTAAGGTATAATCAAGAATTCTAAGAACGAGTCCGCTTCCAGTACCCAGAGGCTTTGATCCATTCGTCTTGGGTGATGTTGTTCTGTAGAATGTAGTTTTTAAGTTGTAAAGCGACGTAGCTTTCGGTTTTGATCCAGATAAAGCCATTGCCTTCAGGTTTTTGGAAGTCATCAAGAGCTTTTAGAAAAGAATCTGAACTGCCATAGCCTCTTTGGTCTGCTGTTCGTTCTAGCCATTGGATTTCCATACCTTTAGGTGTGTCTTCCGTTTGTACTTTTAAGGCATCACTCATCTTTGAAATTTCGGCAAGGACTAAACCTTTGGCGTCTTTAGGCATTTCTTGTAGGCGACGTTGCAATGACGGAAGGCCTGATTCGTCGGTGAGGATGAGGTACCAATCAAATGTATAAGATAAAACGAAAGACCCTCTTGGGCCTGCAATATAAAGTTCATCACCCTCTTTAGCTTTCCAGGCCCAAAGTGCTCCAGCACCTTTGTCACGCATAAAGAAAATGAGATCTAGCGTGTTGTTGTTTGAATCATAATTTATAGGAGTATAATCACGCATTAGAGGCTCTGGTTGCCCTGCTTCGGTTTGCAGTCCTTCAGGTCCTAAACGTGGTATGCTATAGTGTCCTGTTTCTGGGTCAGGGAAAAAGACCTTCACATGATCATCGGGCGAAGCTGTAACAAAATCTTTAAGGTCTTCGCTGTAAAAAGTAATTTGAGTAAAAATAGGTGAAAGGGGTGTGATCTGTGTGACTTTCAGTTTTCTGATCTTCACATCATGCTTAAGTCGCGTAATAGCCGTATTTAAAGTCGATACATGTTCCATACTTCACCTCAAAAGCCTAACACTACACAATTTTTCATTCCTAGTCAGCAAAACTCCCTTTCTAGCCTCTTAGTTGCGAGAAAATGAAAACGTAATGGCCTTCCTTATTTTCTTTAGTTCTATCTGATACGCGGTTGAGGAGGGACGTGCATATTGGCAATATTTTATATGAATTTTCAAATTTATTTTTCCTTCACACAAAGCAAAATTTGAAGCAATATGCGAGTGTGTGAAGGAAAAAATAAGTATGATCGTTTTAGTTACAGGAGCAAGTGCGGGTATTGGTGAAAAGACGGTGATTAAATTTGCAAGTCTTGGGCATAAAGTCATAGCCATAGCGCGTAGAGTGGAACCCCTATTAAAACTTAAAGAGCAGTTTCCAGAGTTTATTTTGCCTTTAGTTCTG
>JAMLIO010000006.1 GCA_023954155.1 Pseudobdellovibrionaceae bacterium
AGGCCTAGCACCTTGGGGGCTTGATCCTGCCAAGTGCCGAGGTTGATAAGGAGTTTTTGTGGTGACAGCTCAAAAGAATTTCTTTGGTGAGTGTGACCACAGATAAAAACATCTATGCCTGCTGCATGTTTACTTGCAGCATAGTTTTTAAGTTTATGCTCTGTTTGGTCTTCACGATCTTGAGAAGCCGTAGGCTTATACTTTGTGTTTTTAGAACTTTGTTTTGAAAAGTACGTTCCCACTCTGTTGATCACAAAATCTGGGATGATGTTTAATAATAAAAACCTCACCCACGCTTTTCTTAAAAATTTTCTTAAGAATAAATAACCCGTATCTTCGGGGTCAAATAGATCCCCGTGTTCTAAACACACCTTAAAACCTGCTAACTCTCCTTGCCAGCTGTCTTTGACGACTTGAAATCTCCAGCGTTTTGCAAAGTAAATATCCAAATGCAGGTCATGGTTGCCTTCAAAGAAAAACACCTCGCCCCCACGATCTTGCAAAGATTTTAACTTTTGTAATAAAGGTTGCACTAGGGTTTTCACTGGAGAGGCTGTCCCCACCCAAAGATCAAAAACATCGCCTAAAAAAAATATCTTTACAGGCTGAGGCAAATGCAAGACTTCGTCCACAAAACCCTCCAGCCTTTGAATATGGTCTGGGTTCTGAGGTGAAAGATGCATATCTGATAAAAAAAAGGCAACAAAGCTTTGGCTTTGTTGCTCTTTTAGGGTGGTTGATAAAATGTCCATTAGTCTTTGTTGTTTTGTCTTTCTCTTAAGTAAGCAGGCACTTCGATAGAGTTGCCAAAGTGTTTATTGTCTAAACCCTTTTCACCCATCTCTCTGGCTGTCTTCATGGCCATGTCTTCACTCATTCCGCTTTCACGAAGTCTTTTTATACGCTCTTGCTCTTCACGGAAAGCGCGGGCTTTCTCAAGTAAAGCTTCTCTGGGAAGAAGATCCATATTGGTGATTGGCTCTAAGCGTTCTGCCTTTTCAGAAGTCTGTGGAGGCATTGCACCAGCTGCTTCTGTGCGAGGCATGATCGGTTGCGCTTGCTGAGGAGCAGAGTGATACGCATCCTGTGCCATTTCTTTTTTAATCAAAGACTGCTGCTCATACCCACCTGTATTTTCTTCTTTCATAGATGGCGCAAAGTGAGGTTGAGGCATAGAGGGCTGTTGTGGCTCTTGGGGACGCATTTCAGTTCTAGGAGCACTGACGGGCTCTTGATGATAAGAGCGTCCATAGCTGTTACTTTCCAAATTTTGTCTTAACATGTCCTGTGCACGATTCAGCATCTCTTGCGCCTGGGCATTCATATCATGATTTTGCATGGGCTGTTGCTGCTGTTGGGGTTGGTGGTGCATAGGTTGTTGTGGCTCTTGACGAGAAGAGTACTGTGACATCCCCACTGTGTAAGCAGGTTGCGAGTAACTGCGATTTACACTTCTTGTTGTAGGATAAATCGCATCTTGTGCTTCTTGATCAAAACCCGTGGCGATGACTGTCACACGAACTTCATCCCCCATTCTTTCATCAATCACAGCACCAAAAATGATCTCTGCATCTTCATGAGCGGCTTCAGTGATCAGTGTTGAGGCTTCGTTGACTTCCCATAGAGTCAGGGCAGGTCCACCCGTCACATTGATGATGATTCCTGTCGCACCTTCAATAGAAATATTCTCAAGAAGTGGCGAGCTGATTGCCGCTTTGGCTGCTTCTGTCGCTCTATTCTCGCCTGAAGCAAGACCAGAACCCATGATCGCCATACCTTTAGCAGACATGACTGTTCTGATGTCTGCAAAGTCTAAGTTGATCAGACCACGGATATTGATCAAATCAGATATGCCTTTGACAGCTTGGTATAAAACCTCGTCGGCTTTTTTAAAAGTGTCCACTAATGGAGTGTTTTCGTTTGAAACCGCTAAAAGTTTTTGGTTAGGGATCACTATTAAAGTGTCCACATTTTCTTGCAATTCAGAGATCCCAAGATCAGCATGCTTGCGACGTTTTTTACCTTCAAATAGGAAAGGTTTAGTCACCACACCGATAGTCAGTGCACCTAGTTCTTTTGCAATTTTAGCCACTACTGGAGCACCACCAGTTCCTGTTCCACCGCCCATTCCAGCAGTGACAAAAACCATGTCCGCACCTTCGATCTGTTCTACGATTTGGTTGTAAGATTCAATAGCAGCACGCTTTCCAATTTCTGGATTGGCACCTGCCCCTAAGCCCTTTGTCAATTCAGCACCCAATCTGATTTTTCCATCGGCTTTGTTGGCTGTTAAGGCCTGAATATCAGTATTGGCCACGATGAATTCTACACCGTTTAAGCCATTTTCGATCATGGTTTGGACTGCGTTACTTCCGCCGCCGCCAACACCACACACTTTTATTGAAGCGCCTATATTTGGACTTTCTTCGATTTCAAACATAAAACCCCCGCTCTTTGTTTAACTAAAGAGATCTCTAATTTGTTTAGCAAAATTCATAAATGATCCTCCAGAAGTTGCCGAAGCACTGCTGGAGTTTTTTCTTTGAGCAATTTCTTTTTTGTCCAATTGCTCGTACCCATACAGCAATAACCCTACTGCTGCTGACATTTCAGAGGTACAAATCGTCTCTTTGATACTAGAGTTGATATTTGGAATACCTCTGCGAATAGGCAAATCATAGTGATACTTACCTAGTTCCACAAAACCTTTAAGCTGACTGCCTCCACCTGTGAGCACCACACCTGCGTTCATCTTACGAGTCAGTCCGCAGTGATCCAAATGGTCAAAAAGAATTTTAAACGCCTCTTCGGCTCTAGGCTCAACAATTTCACATAAGTTACGACGAGAGATGGTTCTTAGAGAACCGTCGCCCACACCTGGAACTTCAAAAGTCTCTTCGAGCTCGGAAGATTGTGGCAAACAGTGACCGAATTCTTTTTTGATCTTTTCAGCCTCTACAGGAGAAGTTCTTAAACCAATAGAAATATCTTGTGTAAAATGTTGACCACCGATCGGAAGAGACGCCGTGTGAATTACAGCCCCGTCTTTGTAGCAAATAAGATCTGTTGTCCCACCACCAATGTCAGCCAAACACACGCCTAATTCTTTTTCATCTTCAGAGAGAATCGCTATAGAAGAAGCCAATTGCTGTAGAACAAAGCCACTACACTTTAAACCAGCAGACTCGATACACTTAAGCGCATTAGGAAAATACGTACGCGCTCCAGAGATGATATGAACAAGAACTTCCATACGCAAACCTTGAATCCCAATGGGATTGCGAATTCCACCTTGTCCATCAATGATAAATTCTTTGGGGACCACGTGAATGATCTGCTGATCGTCAGCAAGCACAATGGCTTTGGCCGTCTTGATCGCACGTTCGTAATCTTGTTTTGAAACTTCTTTGTTTTCAATCGCGACCATCCCATGGGAATCGCGAGAGCGCACATGCAATCCACCACAACTCACCCATGCTGAATTGATAAAATGTCCCGAGTTGAGTTCTGCTTCTTTGCGCGCCTTTTTGATGGCTTCAGTTGTTTTGGTGATGTCTACGATAGCACCTTGGCGAACACCTTGGTGCGCCACTTTACCAAAGCCCACAACCTTTAACCCATCATGTACAATTTCTGCGACGATGGCTGTGACATGCGTAGACCCGATATCTAATCCACACACAATTGTTTTATTATTTGAGATCAAACTTTCCATAAATCACGCTGCCCTATCTTGATGTCACAAAAAAGCACTTGAGAGAAAAATATAAAAACTTTTTTGTGGGCCTAAATGCCCTCAATCATTAGGTTAAAAAGTATTACGCGTACAGACAAGCTTTTATTTTTATTTTTCTACTATAACGCAGATGTGCTTTTTTTCGTGGGGCGAACAAGAATTTTATTTTTGAATTGCGAATCTACAAATTCAACTTCAATTTTTCTCATCTCAAGATACTTAAACACTTCACTCACTCTTTGAAATTGTGAAGAAAAATTATCATCCGCAAGATAGACTTTGTAACCTGGAGAAAAAATAAAATACAAACCTCTTTTATCAACAGAAACCTCTGACACCTGTTTAAGCGTCAAAAAATTTTCAGAATTTTCCAGAGCAGCAAAAATTTTAAAGGCTTTTTGCTTAAGTTTTGTCTCTTCAAGTACTTTTTTTGAACTAATAATAGGCAAGTCTAAAGTCTGGTTTTGCGTGATGGTTTTTAAAACCTCACCTTCGGAATTGAGCAAAGACCATTTCCCGTTTTCAAATAACATTGCCTTCACTTCAGACACTGTGGATTCAATTCTTACAGGCTCCTGCAAACTCCATCTGATATTTACGTTTTGAATGAAGGGCAAGGACTTAAGTTGCTTAAGTTGTTGGCGATATCCGTTTAGAAACCAAAGAGCACTTGCTTGAGAATTAAGCTCTTCCACTAATTTTTCATACTCTTGCTTTTGTGACTCGCCTAAAGTCCAACTTGCATTTTCAAGCAAATGATACTGGGGCCTGTGCATGGACTGGTTTTTGGCTTCCACAAAAAGCAGTGCAAAAATAAAAAGCAAAACTAGACCTAAAAAATTATATTTAAGGATTTTCATAGTCCAATGTCGCCCTTTCCACCAACAGCTTTATGATATCAGAAAATTCATAGCCTTCATATTTAGCTGCCTTTGGTAAAAGAGATGTGGGCGTTAGTCCAGGCAAAGTGTTCACTTCTAAGGCATAAGCTTCACCCTCAGCTGTGCACATAAAATCAACACGCGCGTACACCTTAAGGTCCATTTTCTTAAAAATCGTCTCAGACCAAGCTTTGCACTTTTGCTTTAACTCTTCAGGCACAGGAGCAGGGATCAGATAATCCGTCTTTCCTGCCGTGTACTTATTTGTGTAATCATAAAAGCCTTCTTTAGGGCGAATCAAAATCGGCTCAAGAGCCTTGCCATCAAAAACACCCACCGTAAAGTCTTCGCCTTGAATGAAGTCCTCCACAATCACATCAGAGTTTTGCTTGAGGGCCTCTTGTAAATTTTTAGAATACTCTTCATGAGTACTGCACTTCATCACTCCGACACTTGAACCATCACGGTTAGGTTTAATGATCACGGGATATCTCGATGGCTTTGGTGCGGTCGTCTGACCCGCGCGAGTCACAACGAAACTTTCCATCACAGGAATATCACACTGCCTAAAGATTTCTTTGGACTTCTGTTTGTTAAAGGCCAAAGCCGAAGCCAATAAACCACTTCCTGTATAAGGAAGACCAATGTATTCACATAAACCTTGGATGACACCGTCCTCACCTTTTTGTCCGTGCAAAGCAATAAAGCAACAACGAAATTTTTCTGATCTTAAATTATTATAAAGATTTTCGTCAGCTTCAAAGACCTTAAACTCATAACCTAATTTTTGCATGGCCTCTTGAACGGCTTTAGATGAACTGCGGCTGACTGCGGCTTCAGAATTTGATCCGCCTTGAACGATGGCAATCATGATGGACTCCTCTAATGGGACCACTCTCCCATGTAAACCACTTCAGTATGCAGCTTTACATTGTATTTTTCAAAGACTTTGCTTTGAACATGGCTAATGACTTGATGAATGTCACTGGCTGTGGCTTGTCCTGTATTCACAATAAAGTTGGCGTGTTTATTTGAAACTTGAGCACCCCCAACTGAAAATCCTTTAAGACCACAAGACTCAATCAAAGCTCCTGACTTATGCCCCTCGGGATTTACAAACACTGATCCACAACTGGGTTTGTCCAGAGGTTGCTTGAGCCTTCTTAGATCAATGGCCTGCTTTACGATAGCGGCAATATCGGGGTTGGGGTGCATAGGCCAAGAAACAATAGCCGAAAACACAAACCCTGGTTGCCAACCATGAGAGTGCCTATAACTCCATTGCAATTCGTCCTGCTTATAAGTGACCAGATCAAAGTTACAGGTCTCGCCCTCTGTCTTCCATTTTAAAACCTGAACACTTTCAATGATCTCGCAGAACTCTCGGGGTTGAATACTTTCCCCCACTCCTGCATTCATCACCACACCCCCACCGATGTCTCCAGGAATTCCTGAAAGAAACAGAGCGGGGTCGAGGTTGTACTTTAAAAACAAACGCATCAATTTATATTTTAAAACCCCTGTCTGACATTGCACGCGTAAGGCTTGATCTTCAGATAAAATTTGTAGCTCCTGTAAACGTCGGGTCGAGAGCACTAAACCCCGCACCCCCTTGTCACTAACCAGAACATTGGAGCCTTGACCTAAAATAGTAATGGGGAGCTTCTGATTCTTAGCCCAAGCGATGGACTCTTTCACTTCATCTAAATTTGCTGGAGAAGCAAAATGATCGGCAACACCACCCACTTTCCATGTGGTGAAGCGTTTCAGTTCCACATCATTTTGGATCAAAGAAGTCATTTGAGGGGCTCGTTAAGCATTGCCGTCAGATGATTGATATTGCCCGCTCCCATTATTAACACGACATCATTTTTTTGAATCTGGTCTTTTAAAGATTCTGCCACTTGCGCTAAATCTCCCACCAAATGTTTGGCGTTAGGGTGATAAAGTTCTGTGGCCAAAGTTTCAGAGCTGATCCCTTCAATGGGGGCTTCCCCCGCAGGATACAGGTCCGTAAAATACACAACATCTGAAAGATCAAAACAATTTAAAAACTGATCCCAACATGACTGCACTCTAGAGTATCTGTGGGGTTGGAAGACCGACACAATTCGACGGCTAGAATATCTTTCCTTAGCTGCCTTAAGAACTTGGGCCACAGCTGTCGGGTGATGAGCGTAATCGTCGATAAAAATAATATTGTCTTTGTTCTCTGCTCCCAGTTGAAATCGACGGCCTACACCTGAGAACTGTTCAAGACCTTTTACGGCTTGATCAAAGGTAAGACCTACACCTTCTATGACGGCAATGAGTGCGGCTAAAGAATTTAAAGCATTGTGACTGCCTGGAACGGGACACACAAACTGTCCTAACTTTTCTTTGCCTTTGTAAACTTCGTACTGCTCATCACCAAGTGAGGTCAACCAATAGTCCATCTCTTCATAAAAACCGTAGGTGATCGTGGGTTTAGAAAAACCTTTTAACAGATCCACAAGATCATAATCATCACCACAGTAAATCAACAGTCCATAAAAAGGCACCTTCTCTGCAAAGTTACGATAGGCCTCTTTAAGAGCGTTGTAACTGCCAAAGTGATCCAAATGATCGTTGTCGATATTGGTGATGATAGCAATTTCTGGTGAAAGCTTATCAAAAGATCCATCGCTTTCATCGGCCTCAGCGATCAACCACTGTCCTGCCCCAAGCTTAGCGTTGCTATTGAGCTGCTTGAGCACCCCACCCACAATCACTGTAGGGTCCACATCGGTGGCCATCATGGAGGCCGCAATCAAACTGGTTGTCGTTGTCTTGCCATGAGTGCCCGCAACAGCAATGCCCCTTTTAAGGCGCATCAGTTCAGCTAAAGCTTCTGCCCTACGGATCAAAGGAATTTTATTTTCTAGAGCATAAATGTACTCAGGATTGTCTTTAGGAATGGCACTGGAGTACACCACTACATCAGCGTCTGCGACATTTTTGGCAGAATGGCCAATATAGATTTTGACTCCTGCACTTTGTAGATATTCGGTGCGGGCACTCTCTTTGACATCACTGCCTGAAACCGTTGCACCTAGGCTAGCTAAAATTTCTGCCAGCCCACTCATGCCGATCCCGCCGACACCTATAAAATGAAATCTATTTGTGCTTATATCCAAATCAGCTCTCCCTTAGGCTTTCACCATAGTATCCACAATAGCTTGCGTAGCTCCAGACTTAAAGAAATCTAGCATGTTTTTTTGCATTTCGGCATTTTGTGACACACTTCGGTTGAGATATTGGCGCAAAAACTCAGAAAGGCGTTCTTCGTTAAAATCACTCTCAAGGATCATATCTGCGGCCTTCTTCTCCCAAAGAGTCTCGGCGTTCTTACGCTGATGATCATCTGAAGCTCTAGGGAAGGGCACAAACAAGCAATGGGCTCCAAGAGCTGACAGCTCCGCAATCGCTCCTGCTCCAGAGCGACTTAAAATCAAATCGGCCTGAAGATAGTAGTCTACAATGGGATCTAAAAAAGGCAGAATCCTTAAATTCTGGGGCCAAGTTTTGCCTTCAAAATCAGCATAGTTTTTGGCTCCTGTCTGTAAGGTGAACTCTATCTCAGGGTACTGGCTGCTGACTTCAGGAATCACTTTATTAAAAACCGCAGCTCCTTGGCTCCCCCCAAAGACTAAAACTTTAAGAGGCCGAGAAGACGCGGCAGGTGGGCTGACAGAGTTTTTTTTGTTTTGGTGCAGCTCTTCAAACTCTTTTCGGACGGGATAGCCCAAACACTTGGTCTTATGAGGAGGAAAAAACTTTTGGCTCACCTCAAACACCACAAAACAATGCTTCACGAATTTTGCTAAAATCTTGTTGGTGATTCCTGGCTCCACATTGGCTTCCCAAATGGCCGTTTTGATTCTAAGCAGACTGGCCACAAGCACTAAGGGCCCTGAAGCATAACCTCCCACACCTAAGACAAAAGAGGGTCGAAACTTTAATATGATCCATAGGGCCTGAGCAAAAACCACGGGCATCAACAATAGAGTTTTCAGCTGTTTGACTCGCCCCACACTGGAGTGGAGCTGACCCACAGCAAGCATGTGCAACTTGTAACCGTGCTTTGGAATGATGTTCTTTTCTAGCCCCCGACGGCTCCCGACAAATTCAATACGACTTTGTGGAAATTGGTCCTCGATACGTTTGGCAATGGCCAAGGCAGGGTAAATATGTCCCCCCGTGCCTCCGCCCGCCAATAAAACTTTTATGGCTTTCACTGGTGTTGTCCTATGTGTGAGCAGTTACTCTTTCTTACAACTTAAATTAAGTACTATTCCAAAAAGAATGCAAGTCCCTAAGAGCGAACTGCCTCCATAACTCATAAATGGCATCGTCAGTCCTTTTGTGGGAATCAGTCCTAAAACGACTGCGGCATTAAAAAAAACAGAGTACGCAAATAAACTCATAAGACCAAAACCAAGAATCTTGCGCTGCAAATCCGTCTGGCTGAGCACCACTTGCAGTCCCTTGAAAATCAAAGTTCCAATCAGAGCCATGATTGTCATAAAACCCACAAATCCCCACTCTTCCCCTAGTACAGCCAAAGTGAAATCCGTATGGGCTTCTGGCAAGAAGTAAAGCTTACCCTGCCCCTCACCCAAACCTCTTCCAAACCAGCCCCCCGATCTGAAACTTAAAAGACTTTGAATGATTTGAAACCCTGCTCCTTTAGGATCGCTCCATGGATCTAAAAAGGATTGCAGTCTTTTGAGTCGATAAGGTTCGGCATAGACTAAAGCCACAGCCGTAGCCCCTAACACCCCAGTTGCCGTAATGACAGGCCAAATGGGTTTAAAAAAACAAAAGAATAAAATCAAAAGCACCCAGCTTAAAAGCACAAAAGAACCAAAATCAGGCTGTAATAAAAATAATCCAAATGGAGCAGCTAACATTCCCAGCCTCACCAGATTGGCTTCTGTCCATAACCTTTCATCTTGAATTTGTACGAGCCATTTACTGACAGCAAAAAGAGCAAAGATCTTCACCATTTCTGAGGGTTCAAACCTAAACCCAAAGGGCAATTGCAACCACCTGTGTGCGCCTCCTGCCTGAACACCCACATGGGGCACAAGAGTTAAAGCCAGTGCCAGCAGACTGACAAAAAATCCCACATAGCCTAAACGCAAAAGTGTTTGGGTTTTAAGTGCGAGAATAGAAAACAGAGCCACCAAACCGACGACTGTAAATAACGCCTGCTTCTTGAGATAAAAAAGACCGTCGCTGTATTTATCAATCGCTAAGACATAACTCGAAGTGTAGACCTGAATCAGTCCTAAACCTAACAAGCACATGACGATCCACAAGATCGTGCGATCGGCTTCCGAAATTCTTTCTGGTATCGACTTTAAAAATCCCATATTTAAATTTTAAAGGATTTTACAAGCGGGGTTGAGTGAAAAAGCCTTAAGGGGCCTAAAACCCGCTCTTGGCATAGGTCTTTTCCACCTTATATTCTTTACAAGATCACTTCATCTGACGACTTTCTCATGGTCGCAAATTGCAAAAAATGCTAATTGTGCCTCTGTATTTCTGGTTAAATCTTGCCTTAAGTTGGGTTCGTAAAAAAAGAGGAGTTTTTTGTGAAGTGGCTGAGTTTACACTTATGGGTTCTTAACACATTGCTTGTAGCAAGTGCTTGGGCTCAGCCAAGTGCTCTAGATGAGCTAAAGCGAACAAAAACCCTCTGTTACGGTCGTGAGTACCTAGACCATGAAATCACCGCCAATGCGGGCCAACTTGTAAAACAGATTCGAGTCAGTCTGAACTATGAAGACCAAACCGACAGCATCAGTATGTCCGTCAAGATGACTCTCCTGCAAGAAGCGCTGGTCACTCCTATCTCAAAAAACAAAAACTCTTCTCTAGGTAACTATGAAACCGAATTGAATTGTCTTAACGATCCTAGGTATGATGGCTATTTGCTGTGCTCTTCACCATGCTTTGAAGGCGGAGCCGTTGTCTCTTGGGACAGTTACAGAAAAAACATAAATACTTTATTTTTTGTAAATCTAGGCGTTCCACTACGTCGGTGCACTTCTGAAGACATGTTACAATTTGCAGACTTTAAATCCGTACCTGTCATTCATCTGCCCAACTCCAGAGGCAATAAGCGTTTTACACTTTTTGCCCTACCCGATGCTTTTTGTCAGTGAACATTCATGTTCCTCAAAGACTTTGCAGTTGAGGAACGTTTACTTTAAAGCGTGAACAATCTGTTTAAAGTAGTTTCCACGGTCACGGTAATCATCAAAAAAGTCAAAACTTGAAGCTCCTGGCGACAACAAGACTTTATCTCCGATGCGAGATTTGGAATACGCCATGTGAACGGCCTCATCAAAAGTTCCAATCAAGAAGGTTTCGCTATGATCACCAATATCACGATTGATACGTTCTTTAGCTTCGCCCACAAGAATTAACGTTTTTACTTTTCTACGTACCTCTTCACGTAAAGGCGCATAGTTAAGTCCCGTGTCTTTACCACCCATAATCAAAATCACGTTCTCATCAAAAGCCTTTAAAGCTCTTAATACTGCATGAACGTTTGTGGCTTTAGAGTCATTATAAAATTCAACACCACCCACTTTACGAACATACTCAAGACGATGCTCAATCCCTGTGTAAGTATCAATCACATCTTGAATAGCCTCATGAGTCGCCCCATGTTCACGAGAAGCAAGGATAGCCGCCATCGTGTTTTCTACGTTATGGAAGCCACGCATCTTCATGTTCTCTACAGAAAACACTTCAATGTCTGGGCCTGTGCGAATTTTGATCTCGTCACGAATCTGTACACCACCACCAATATTCATGATTTGTGGTTCTAAAGATTGTTTTCTTGAAAAGTAATAAATGATCCCTCTTTGTACAGCAGGGTCTCTGGCTAATTCTACTACGGCATTGTCATCCGCATTTAAAATGCTAGTAGTGTCTTGGTTAGTATTTAAAAAGATCTTTCTCTTGGCGTTGATATAATCTTCCATAGACTTGTGACGGTCTAAATGGTTTTCAGCCAAATTCATAAACACAATATTTTTGGGAGCAAACTCAACCACGTGCTCAAGCATAAAACTTGAAACTTCAACTACAATCACTTGTGACTTTGCATCCGAAGTCAGATAGCTCACTAAAGGTTCGCCGTAATTTCCACCCACCCATACGTTCACTCCTGAACGCTTGAGCATCTCAGTGATTAAAGATACTGTCGTCGTTTTACCATTAGTGCCAGTCACAGCAATCACAGGTTCTTTAATAAAGCGAGAGGCAAATTCAAACTCTCCTGTGACTTGCACACCATTGTTTTTTGCATATTCAAAAATCTTTAAATGCGGAGAAATACCAGGGCTTAAAATGATCAGGTCTTGCTGTAAAAAGACTTTAGGAGTGTGGTTGCCCAAATCATAGTTCACCTGGATGTCATCCATTTGCTCTAAGAAGTTGGCAAGCTCAGCTTTTGATTTGTGATCGCTCACTGTGACTTCTGCGCCATGGTTTACTAAGAAACGCGCCAAAGCAACTCCAGTTTTTGCAAACCCAACTATCAAAATCTTTTTTCCGTTTAAATCTGATAACTGCATTCCCATATCCTTCCTTTTAAATTTATCTTCAAATTCTTTCTAAACGCTGCGGGCCCTAAACTCAAGCCATGACGTCAAAGCCACTACAACACATGTCCTGTCTTCTCGCACTCTAACGTAACTTTAAAGTGGCTAGCGACAGTACGGCCAATAAAATTGACACAATCCAAAATCTGACAATGATTTTGGTCTCTTCTAATCCCTTCAATTCAAAATGATGGTGAATCGGGGCCATTTTAAAAACCCTTTTGCCACGGAGTTTAAAAGACAGCACCTGAGTGATCACCGACAGAGCCTCCACCACAAAAACTCCACCTAGAAGCACTAATAAAATTTCATTCTTAGTCAAAACCGCCATGGCTCCAAGAAATCCACCTAAACTTAAACTTCCCACATCTCCCATAAACACTTGAGCGGGATGGGCGTTATACCATAAAAAACCCATACCTGAAGCCATCAGAGCGGCACCCACAATGGTCAGCTCTCCTGCTCCTGTCACGCTGGGGATTTGCAAATATTCAGCGATAGCGGCGTGTCCTGCCACATAACTAAAAATCATAAAGGTGCCTGTGGCCACCATCACGGGCACAATGGCCAAACCATCAAGCCCGTCAGTCAAATTCACCGCATTGGCACATCCCACAACCACAAACCCAGCAAAAATAATATACAACCAACCTAAATCAAAAGATAAGTTCTTAAAGAACGGGAAAGTCAGCACGGTGGTCACACTCTGGTTATAAACCAAAAATCCCACGACCAAAAAGACGATGGCAAATTCAAAAAACAATCTGACTTTTCCTGGTAAACCTTTTGAATTTTTTCTGGCGACCTTAGCATAATCATCCAAATAACCAATTAAACCAAATCCAAAGGTGATCGATAAAAGAGCCCATACTAAAGGGTTTAAAAGATCCACCCACAATAAACTAGGGATAGCTACACCTAATAAAATCAATCCCCCACCCATTGTAGGTGTTCCTGATTTTTTTAAGTGGGATTGTGGTCCATCATCACGAATGGCTTGACGCATTTGACGACTTGCCAATCTATTGATGAATCGTGTGCCAAAGTACCAGCAGATAAAAAATGAAGTGAAAAAAGTGATAAACGTGCGGACCGTCACATAACGAAATAAGTTAGCCAGTCCTGTAGTCACATCAAAGTTCTGAGTTAATATTGTGTAAATCAACGAAGTCGTACTCCCTCAAATAATGATAAAAAGCTCTCAAGGTGCATGCCTCGCGAACCCTTTAACGCAATCCAATCCCCTGTCTTTAACATACTTTTATATCTTAAAGCAACGTCTTCTTTATAACTATCTGAAATTATTGGATTTTTTCCATTTTTTTGAGACCTATAACCTTGTAAAAACTCTTCTCCCGAAGGTCCCATAAACCACAGGTGGGCATGAGGAGTTTGGGCCGCTTGCACCCCTAACTCGTAGTGAAGCTCTTTAGTGCTCGCACCCAGCTCTAACATCTCTCCGAGCACGATGTACGGTGGAGTTTTAAGTTTTTGCAGCTGAGCAAAAAACGCCTTCATACTTTCAGGATTAGCATTGTACGCATCAAAATAAAAACGCAGTCCCTCCGCAGAATTGAGCACTTCACTCCTACCCCAAAACGACTGCAAAAGCGAAAGACGCTGCCACAATGTCTCTGCACCAAGGCCTGACTGCGTGGCAATGGCTACGGCCATCAACACATTGGTCACGTGGTGCACACCCGAAATAGGAATCACTGCTTCTCCTGATAAACCTAAAATATGTCCCTTCACTTTAAAACGGCCAAAGGGGTCAGTGTCATCTTCGAGAGCTTGTAGATAAATATCAGCTTGTGGGTCCTGACTTGAAACCCATATCTGACGCTGTGCTGGTGAGGAGATGTACTCGGTGTAAAAACCTGAAATTTTAAGGTCATCTTTGTTAATCACATGGGTGCGGCCCTTAGAATAGATCGACATCTTTTCTTTTAAAACATCTTCAACGGTTCCCAAACCTTCTAAATGTCCTCGTCCTACCATCGTCACTAAAGTCAGATCAGGCTCAATGATAGAGACTAAATTTTTGATCTCACCATGGTGGTTCATGCCCACCTCTAACAGCGCGACTTGATCTGTGCTTTGCACGTCCAACAGACTTAAGGGTACACCAATATGATTGTTAAAACTTTTAGGTGAAAAATAATGTGGCACTTGGCCTTCTAAAAGTTGATGCGCAAAATATTTGGTCGTGGTCTTCCCACTAGTGCCCGTAATGGCCACTTTCATACATGAGTTGAACTTTTGACTCTGATAGTGAGCCAGCTGTTGCAGGGCCTTTAGTGTGTCTTGCACTTTAAAAATTTGAATGTTTTTTTGCTGCTCTTGAGTCATCTGTTCTGCAACGTCTTTTTGTACGATAAGCCCTTGGCAGCCTTGTTTGAGAGCCCCAGCAATAAAGTTGTGGCCATCAAAGTTTTCACCAACAAGTGCCAAAAAAAGAGCCCCAGCGGCGGCTTCACGTGAATCCGTACTCAAACCAGTCCAAAGCTTTGAGCTGTCTATATTTTGCCCTAGGGCTTGAGTCACCTCTTGGATCTCTTGACTTGTTAGCTTCATGCTTCTCCTTTTTGTAAAAGCTCATACGCTGTTTCGTAATCACTGAAGTGATTTTTTTGCTCACCCACGATCTGATAATTTTCATGCCCTTTACCTGCGATCAACAAAACATCTTCGGCAGACTTTAGAAGTTCAAGCCCCTTTGCAATGGCCTGTTTGCGATCCATCAAGATCAATGGGAGGGTTTCTTTTTCAGGATCAAAACCCGAAAGGATGTCTTGCACAATGTCTTCTGGATTTTCAGTACGAGGGTTGTCATTGGTCACAATGATCTGATCCGCACCCTGTTCCGCAACTTGAGCCATCAAAGGCCGCTTGGCTTTGTCTCTGTCACCACCGCAGCCAAAGACCACCACGATCTGTCCCTTTGTAATCTGACGTAAACTTTCCAAAGAACGCATGAGAGCGTCAGGGGTGTGAGCATAATCGACAAATACATTTTTAAAACTTTGATCTAAGATCACCTTTTGCAAACGGCCTGGAATTCCCGAAAAGGTTTGGGCCGCTCTTTGCAAAACCGCATCGTTACCAATGTGGTCACGCACACTTAATGCCACTTGCGCCCAATTGTACGCCTGGAATCGACCCACAATAGGTAAGTTCATCCCTATTTTTATTTTCTCTAGCTCGCCTTTATCATTTTTTTCTTCGACATGAAGACAGATTTGGCTCCCGTGTTGATCGCTTTTTACAATTTCGATCTCGCAGGTATAAACAGGATATTTTTTTCGTTGTTCTGCAATAAAGTCCATGCGGTGTTGATGTGAAACTGTATCAGAATCTTTTTCATACAGATAAATGGTTTTATATTTTGTGCTTAGAATGATCTTCTTGGCCCAATCGTCCATCAGATTGATCACTGCAATTTTTTTCTTTTTTTGAGAGGGCGTTAAAAGCCGCGTAAAAAGCTTTTCCTTTGCTAAAAAATAATCTTCTAACCCTTTGTGATAATCCAAGTGATCATTAGTAAGGTTAGAAAATATAGCCGCATTTAAATTTAAATTTTCAGCACGGTTTTGATCAAGGCCATGACTTGAAATCTCTAGGGCGCAGGCCTTAGCACCTTCGGCTAAAAACTCTTTCAAACGTGGAAATAAAATATCTGCACCAGGGGTGGTCATAGCCGTGGGCCATACCTTATCCTGTAAATGATGATTGATGGTGCCCATCACTGCACACGTGTCTCCTGCAATATTTAAAATGTGTTCTGCCATGTGAGCCATGGAGGTCTTGCCATTTGTTCCCGTAATACCCACCAAGAACAGTTTTTCATCGGGACATCCACTGCGGTGACGCCATACCTCAGCCCACGCCTTGCGTGAATTGGAAACATAGAAGACTTCACCCGTAAAATTTTTAAGAGCAGACTTGGCGGCAATAGATGAGGCGCGTGGCAACTTCTGTGCTGAAGCCGTAGGGCCTTCCTTTTTTAACCGTGATTTTCCTAATGATGCGGTGGAGGACAGTAAAGAAGAGGGTTCTTCTTGCAGCACAAGGGCGGCCACACCTTTTTTGATCACTTCTGGAATATAGGCATGGCCATCACTTTGGCTTCCTGCGATAGCGAAAAAAATACTGTGTTCATTCACCTGTCTGGAGTCGGCAACGGGAATCCATTCTGGATGCTGAGATACAAAAGATAACAAGGTTTCCATAATCGAACATTATTATCCTAATGCTATAGGCACGCAACGTGCTTTTGAGTTTAGACGCCACTCAAAAAGATTGAGGTGCTGCTTTGAAAGCCAGCACCTCAAAATATGTTACAACAACAACGGGAGTGAGTTTTAAACCCTCACGCCTAGAATTGACTTAAAAAATCAGCATAGGGATACGCATCCATGTGTGTGTAGCCCAACTGAGAAGCATCAAGTAAAGAACCCTGTGGAATCAAATACGCATTCATTTTGGTTGTGGGGATACCACATACGGCAGGCACAATAGCACCTGTTGTAGCTTTGTTCAGCTTACGGAACTCAATTCCAGCAGCAGTTAGCTCTTGAGACATCTCGTAAGGCTCAACACCATCATAGCCACATGCAATAGAGCCATCATGCTTTAAAACCCAAACATAGTTTGTCGCCTCATACACCTTCTCACCTTCTTCTAAAATTGCTTGTGAGCTATTAAGAAAGACCGTCAAAGTGTACTGCTTAGCCACCACATTAGGTTGAGGATTGGTAACATAAATTACAAATTGCTCATAAATGGCATTTTGATCTACAAGAATCAAACGAGCATCAAAGCTAAGCGGAGCCATCATGGTGCAAAGTCCATCTGCTGTGCACACATTGAGATCGACCAACAGTTCAATTCCACCTTGTGAGCGAATCACAGAAATAGGACCTCGATAGCCACCTTCACCTGTAGGTCTTAATCCTGTGTGAACCTCATGCACACTTAAGTGCGCTGGCAAAATTGTTAATGCCTGAGCGTGGAATGCACCGAAAAACACAATCATCATAGCTAGTACTTGTTTCATAAACCCTCCTAATTTGGTTTTTTTGTTACAAGAAAAGATTTACGACCAAAGACTAGTCCGAGCAATTATTTAATAAACAATTTAATTAAAATATTTTATTTTTTATAAACTTTATTTGCCATGATTCAACGGCCCTAAAGGCCATCCCCACACAGCTTTCGGCATTCAATGCGACAGTCCTCATCGGCCCAAGCCAACCCAACCGCAAACTGTCACCCTCACATAGGCTTTAGCTTGATAATGTAATAGCCAATTAAACTGGTTATATTCTTTAGAAAGGGTTAGCAACAAGAGGTGCGGGAATATCCAGAGCCAGAGAAATAGCCCTATAAGCTTCATATTCTCTTAGTGTAATTTTACCATCGCTAAATAAAGCGCTCCTTACGGCTAGGAGCACTTCCCTACGAGTTTGAAGCGATTTAGTTCGCAATTGTCTAAGAAGTAAGGTCGTATCTCCTAACTCAATGGATTTGGGTGGAGTCACTGACTCTTGTTTCACGCCCATATATTTTTCCAGAGCTTGTTGATAAATTTGCAGTTCATGCTGCTCAGAAGTCTTATTGAGCTTCACGCACAGAAAGAGCAGAGACCGCAGATGCTCAAGTTGTATTCTTGAAACTTCTTTTTCTAATAAGTTATTCGCCATAAAACAGCAATAAATCAGATGTTCAAAAGGTTCGATGACTTCATCGGCCATCATCAGCTCTTGAAGGGAAGCTAAAAATACACCTTTGGCCTCTTTATCTAAACTTTGCGCACGTGCAAGTGCAATGAAAACCACAGAGTTGACTAACTCCACACACTCTTCATCGGGTAAAATGGAATCATTAAGTTTCTTTTCAGAAAAATCTTGTCCATAATGTTTTCTCAGTACCGCAATCTGTTTGGTTTTGATGACCTCATCATGGGAGATAAAAAGCCCCCACACAGGATATTTAAAATCTTCTAACGTATGTAACGCGTGTTCTACCTCTGGCTGTTTACGCAAGCTTCCCAAGAGTCTCTCTGCCTCTCGATACGAAAGGTAAGGATCAAACAACAAAGAACTGTCGGCAACCACTCGTTGAGCAGTCACCTGTGGGCCAAGATGATCAAAGGGAATATGAATCGTATTTTTTTTCTTTTCTACTTTTGGAGTTTCTTTCTTGGTAAATAACTTTTCTGTTTCAGGATGCACACCCAAATACTCTTTATCCAAAACTGCAATACGATCTTCTATGGGAGGATGAGTGGCAAAAACTCCAAACAGTCCCTGATGAGCCGAAGACACAAAACACATGTGGGAAATATTAGCGGCTTGAAAGTGATTCATCTTAACAAAAATTTGGTCTCTGATCTTTGCTAAAGCACTAGCAAGAGCCGACGGGTTTCTGGTGAATTGCACAGCCAGACTGTCAGCTAAAAATTCTCGCTTACGAGAAAACATACTTTGCAAAGCACGACCACAGTAGGCTCCGAGTGCTCCTATACATACCAAAAGCACTGCAATCAGAAGAATCTGACCTGCACCACCGCCACCACGTCTATTACTGCTACTGCTGCTACTACTTCGGCTTGATGATCTTAAAATTCTTATCCCTGTCGTCATAATGATGGTCATCGAAAAGATGCAACTCAACAGCAATGTATTTACACTTACATCAGCACTGGTAATGTGACCGACTTCATGGGCAATCACGGCTTGCATTTCATCTCGATTCAAATGATCCAAGGCCCCTTGTGTGACCACGATATGTGCGGTCCTTAAATCATACCCCGCTGTAAACGCATTGATTGAATGTTCATTAGTAAGCAAATAGGTTTTCACCACAGGAATGCCCGCAGAGATGCACATCTCTTCGACTATATTTAATAGACGTCTTTCGGCCTCAGAAACATTACTATGGTAAAAGACTTCTCGATACACCATAGACTGCACCACAGCCCGAGGGTAAGAGTAGTATTGGAAGATCTTAAATAAAAACCCACCCATAAAAAGCAACAAAAACAGTCCAATGATCGCCCATTGCATGTGTGCCGTATGCGGGTGAATAAAAAAAATCTTTTGTAAAAACTCTGAAGCGGTTCGAGTCACAGGCTGTTCACGCAAGTCCAGAATAGACTTCGCCTCTGGCAAAGAAGACGGTGGAACAACATCCGTTTGGTATTTATAAGCCGTTGTAGAATAAGTAGGATAGGAGTTTTCTGTCATGCCGCCCACAATCCAGTACACAGCAATATTGAACACATACAGTAAGAACAGCATAAGCAAGAAAAAGACCACAAGCACTCGTTGTGATTTCTTTCTTGCCCGTCTTTGATGTTCAAAAAAATCAGTCATGGATTGTTTTGGGTTTTGGGTTTTAACTTTTAATCAAAGCTGACTTTTACAGGTTCTTTTGCCTTAGGGTCTTCGACTTTTAAAAATTCAAATTCTTTAAACGAAAACATTCCTGCGAAAATATTATTAGGAAATACCTGGATAGATGTATTGTAGCTCATGACCGAATCATTGTAGGCTTGTCTTGAGAAAGAGACTTTGTTTTCTGTAGAGGTCAGTTCTTCCATTAACCCCTTCATGGTCTCATTGGCTTTAAGCTCTGGATAGTTTTCCACGATCAACAGCATACGACTCATCTGGGACATCAGTTGATTTTCTGCTTGTTGCAACTCTTTCACCGCTTCTGTATTTGCTGGATCAGAGTTCACTTTCTTTTGCGCCCCCACAGCCATATTTCTGGCTTGCACCACGGCCTCAAAAGTTTCTCTTTCGTGGGACATGAACTTTTTAGCGGTTTCCACTAAATTTGGAATCAATTCAAAACGACGCGTGAGCTGCACATCAATTTGCGACAGGGCATTTTTCACGGCATTCTTTAAACGCACCAACTTATTATAAATTGTCGCCGCCATGATGGCGACAGCAGCCACTACCAAACCAAAAACCAACATAGTCACTCCTCGTTGCTAAAAATTTAATCCCAGTCTAACTGATCCTGATGGGGTTCGCATTAGATTATGTGGGGGCTCGACTTTTTGACGGGACTCGCTCTTTCTAGGCTAAGATTCTAATTACTCTCTCGAAACGACCCAGACGATTGCGGGTGCGAAGCGTCTTCGGCTTTCGTCATAAGTTTTGAACTGAAATTAAAATTGAGAAACCCTTTGGGCTCCCTCAATTTTAATTTCAGTTCAAAACTTATGACGCAAGTCGGATACGCATCGCTCGCCTCGGAGGGTCGCTTCGAGAGAGTAATTAGAATTTTAGCCTAGAAAGAACGAGGCCCTAGAGTTGGAGCGAGAAAATAAAGTGTGTATTAAAGGGCGGAGAGGGTGATTTTTACTTTGTTGCCTTTTTTGAATTCTTTGCCGTTTATAAAATCAACGTCGCGTACGACGCCTTGGCCGCGGATGTCGAAGTCGACTTCGCTTTGGCGTAAGATGTTGAGAGCTTCGCGCAGGGTTAGGCCTTTTAGACTATGGGGGGATGGCTCTTGTGGAGTCTTGCTGGCCAATTCTTGTTCGCAGCTTAAGTCTTTACATTCAAATAAGTTCTCTTCTTGAATGACTTCTGGAGATACACCTTCTTTGGATAAAGCAAATCGAGCCACTTTAGAAAATACGGGAGCCGCCACCTTAGAACCGTAGTGATCCTTGGTGGGTTCGTCCACTCCGATGTAGATGACAAACTTGGGTTTACCCGCAGGGACCATGCCCACAAAACTGCTAAAATATTTATCTTTATGATAACCACCATTTACCAAATCCACTTTGTGTGCGGTTCCTGTTTTGCCTGCCACTAAATATCCATTCACAGAGGCGGCTTTACCTGAACCGTGGTCTTGCACTACAGATGTGAGCATCATTCTGACTTTCTTAGCTGTGCTTTCAGTCATCACTCGTTTTTCTTGGCGTTTGATCTTTACGTCCAATCCCGTAGGATCAATCATGCGATCCACAAGATGAGGCTGTTTCCAAATTCCATTATTTGCAACTGCCGCGTAAGCTGCTGCCACTTGTATAGGGCTTGCGGTAAAGCCATGACCAAAAGATGCTGAAATGTTCATGTGCTCAGGCCAAGTCTTGCTATAGAAGAGCCCCGTGCTTTCTCCAGGAAAATCAATTTCGGTCTTTTGACCAAAGCCCACTTTTTTATAAAAATCTCTCAGCGTATTTTTAGAAAGCCCTTGTGCTAACTGTGTGAAGACCACATTGGAAGACACAGCTAGCCCTTGAGTCAATGTCATGGTTTCACAATCTTTTTTGGAACTGTCTTTGATTGTACGTTTGCCCACTTTGATTTTTCCATCAAGGCAAGCAAATGCAGAGTTAGGAGAATAGGCTTGATTCTCTAAAGCCGCAGCCACCGCAAAAGGTTTGATCACACTTCCCTGCTCCATAGATTCTTGGAATAGACTGTTGATTCTCACTTGAGGTTTTACGTTACGCGCATTGTTCAGATCATAAGAGGGCCATACGCCTGCCGCCCTGATTCCTCCTGTTTCTACATCTAAAATCAAGCCGATGGCTTTTTTTGCACCCTGTTCTTCATAAACTTTTTTAAGTTCCATCTCTAAATAATGTTGAAATTCGCTGTCTGCCGTTAAGATTAAATCCTTACCTTCTGGGGGTTGAGTGTATCTTTCTGGTTCCATAAATAAAGGACGACCTTTAGCATCTTTTGACACTTGCAAGACCACATCCTTACCTTCTAAGTATTCATTATAGGCGTATTCAAGCCCTTCAAGACCTTTTCCTTCAGCACCCACAAATCCTATGGTTTGTGACAGACCGTTTTGCTCAGGATATCTACGGTGACTTTCTCCGACAAAGTACAATCCTTTAATGCCATAAGATTCAATTTCTTTTTTTAGCTCCATAGGGAGTCGTCTTTTTAACCACACAAATCGGGTCTTTTTGCGCATACGTTTTTCTAAAACCGTAGCGTTCACACCCAAATGCTTTGCAATTTTACGAGCTGCATATCTAGGACTGTTTACAAACTGGGGGTCAGCAAACAACGAGTAGGTCGGAGTGATCATTGCCAGTTCTTTTTCTTTGCGGTCGTAAATACTACCTCTACGAGCCTGCACAGTGACGGTTTTAAAGAATTGAGTTTCTTTGTAAGCATCGAGTCTTTTGTTGGGCATCAACTGCACTCGTCCACCTTGTCCAAGAATCAGACAAAACAGAGTGAGTTTAAGAAGACAAAAAAGACTCAAAAAATACTTCATAAGGCTTTAACCTGTAACTCCTATTTACTGCTGATCAAAAATGACTTTGAACCCAAGCTCACAATTTGATTCATGTGTGGAGCTTTGACAGACAAAGTCTTTTCCGCTAGCTGAGTGATATGACGGTCTGAAACTTTAGAAGAGTAATCCGTATATAAACTGCGGTATTCATCCTCTAAAATTTTAAACTCTGAAGATAATTTATAAATTTCGTAAGACTTTCTTTTCATTTCCATTCTGGCGAACAGAATCACCATCAATGTGGCCAGAAAAATAAACAGAGAGATGAAAAAATTAAAATTTAATTTTTTATTTGTTTTTTTCATAACACTTCTCCTTTTTGGAAAACACGCAGTTGCGCGCTTCTTGATCTTTTATTTTGTAACTCTTCGTCTCTGGTGGGTTTGATTACTTTTTTGTTCACAGGTTTACCTAACTCAGAGGTTTTAAAAATGGTCTTTACAATTCTATCTTCTAAAGAGTGGAAGCTGATCACCAGCATTCTGCCCTTGGGGTTGAGCATCGCCATCAGTTGCGGCAGAACATCTCTTAAGCCCCCCAGCTCATTATTTAAGTACAAACGCAGAGCCATAAAATATTGGGTTGCAGGATGTACCCCTTTTTTTCTCCAACCGTCTGTCTTTTCAATCAAAGAGGAAAGTTGTAGCGTGCTAGTAAATTTTTGCTGTTTTCTAAATTCTAAAATTTCTCTGGTGACACGATAAGGACTTCTGACTTCACCATACACTTTAAAGATCTGGTTTAAGTCCTCTTCATCAAACTCATTCACCACATGGGCTGCCGTTTGAGTCTGGCGTTGGTCCATTCGCATATCCAAAGGACCATCATGGTAAAAGCTAAATCCACGCTCTGGGGTATCTAGCTGCGGAGAACTTACGCCTAAGTCCATCATGATATAGTCATAACTTAAAGGAAGAGAGTGCTCACGAGCATACTCGGGCCAGTGATGAAAGTTGCAATGATGAAACTCGATTCTTTGTTTTTCTGACTCTGTCGCAAAACTTAGCTTACCTTCTTGTATGGCCTGAGCGTCTTGGTCTACTGCTAAGATTTTTAAACCTTCGGCGATTTGCAAAAACGCACGCGCATGACCACCACGTCCAAAAGTCAAATCCAAACCTAACTGTGGTGGGACATCCATGCCTTGGATCGCGGCTTTGCACTCTTCTAAAAGGACAGGAATATGCACGAACTCACTCATGATCCTTCTCCTGACTCAGACGGCTGACAGCTTGTAAAATTTCGTCGTAATTTTGTGAAATGTCGCCGTACACTTTATTCCACGCAGCCTCGTCCCAAATCTCAAACTTTGATCCCATTCCAATCACCACAACATTGGCACTTAGGGCCGCAAACTCACGAAGCACTGTAGGTGTGAGCATTCTTCCTTGGGCATCTAGCACCACCTTGTGGGCACTGGCTAAATAAAATCTTTGAAAGGCTTGAACGTGAGTATCAAAGGCTGGCAGCTTGGACATTCTTTGAGTGAGAAGTTCCCACTCTGACTCGGTGTACACATCTAAGCACTTCTCGCCCTTATATATGGAGTTGGTGATCACAAGATGGATTTGTCCTTCCCTTTGATCTTTCTCAGATACTCCAGAGGCAAAAGTCGATGGCAGGCGAAAGCGCCCTTTGGGATCCATCTTAAGATTTAGTCGGCCTGAAAAGCTCAAAACCTTCTCCTTTGCATCTGGTGAATTTAAGCTCCACTTTTTTGCCTTTTATTTAGGCTTGTGACCACTTATTTCCACTATTTTCCACTTCGGAGGTTTTTTGACGCTGGTTAAGCCCTAAACGCTGGTTTGGGCCTAAAACGCTTAAAATTCAGAAAAACTAGACTTAAGTATTCCATTCTAGGTACCTGCTTGCTACTCTTGATCTCATGTCACTAAGTTGGGAATTACAAAATATTGAGGGCGGACTTGTGGA
Source organism: Pseudobdellovibrionaceae bacterium (assembly GCA_023954155.1). Lineage (NCBI taxonomy): Bacteria > Pseudomonadati > Bdellovibrionota > Bdellovibrionia > Bdellovibrionales > Pseudobdellovibrionaceae > Pseudobdellovibrionaceae bacterium. The sequence continues at coordinate 24,480 of JAMLIO010000006.1, forward strand.
AGTGGTCACAGGATGTATGTTCAGCGGGAAAACCGAAGAACTGATCCGACAACTTAAACGCGCTCATCTGGCCAAAAAATCATACCAACTTTTTAAACCCACGATTGATAATCGTTATGACTCTGCCGAACTGGTAGTTTCACACAGTCAGCAAAAACTCCCCTCTACAGCTGTGGATGAAGCTCAAGATATTTTATCTTTGGTTAAACCAGAAACCCATGTCGTGGGTATTGATGAAGCACAATTTTTTTCTCCCGACCTCGTGAATGTAGTTGAGACTCTAGCTTTGGCAGGTAAACGCGTGATCCTTGCGGGGCTAGATACAGACTGGCAGGGCTTACCCTTTCCACCAATGCCCCAACTCTTAGCGATTGCGGATGTGATTCACAAAAAATATGCGGTCTGTACACATTGCGGTAATTTAGCCACCCGCACTCAAAGACTGGTCTCATCAAATAAGAATATTTTAGTCGGAGCAGGCGAAGTGTATCAGGCTCGCTGCCGTACCCACTTTAATCCTCCCGCGCGGCCTCAACCCCTAAAGGACGCCCCTCTCACTAATCCCTCACCTACTTTAGACGTTTAGGCGCCGAGAAAAGCCTAGCCACTCTGGCTTTCATTCGCTATATTACAAAACGAAACTTGAAGCCCTAGGAGTCAGAAATGGATTTAGATCGCGTCGAAGTTACACCCTATATCACAGAAGCCGACTTACAAAAAAAGATCACTGAGATCGCGACTCAAATCAATAAAAAATTAAAAAACTGGAAAGAGCCCGCTCTGGCCATCTGTGTTCTTAAGGGCTCCTTTATGTTTTTTTCTGACCTTGTTAGACAGATCGATTCAGACATCAAGTGTGACTTCTTAAGCTGTTCAAGCTATGGAAGTGCAAACAAATCTTCTGGTGAAGTGAAGCTGACCTTAGACCTTGCCTCCCCTATTGCTGGACAAAATGTCATCATCATTGAAGACATTGTCGACACAGGTTTAACTATGAGCTTCTTAGTCGAAAGCATCAGGGCTCGTAAACCCGAATCCATCACCACTGTGACTCTTTTGGATAAAAAAGCAGCTCGCCAAAATGACTTTCAACCTGACATTGCTGGATTTGAAATCCCTGATGAGTTTGTCGTAGGTTTTGGCTTAGACTACGCCGAGCAGTTCAGACAGCTTCCTTACATTGGAAGACTCATCAATAAGTCTTTAAACTAAGAATACTAATATTGGGTTACAAACATCTCTGTTAAAAGATCAAACATGTCTGTAGCGCGACCGCGTTGTTTGTTGGGGCCATTATAAATCAAACTAAAAGCGTATTCATGGCCGTTGTTGGATTCTATATACCCCGCAAGTCCCACGACACCGTTAAGCAGGCCTGTTTTAGCTCGCACTTTTCCTGGAATCTTCACAAACCTTTTCTTTAAAGTTCCATCAATTCCCGAACGTGGGAAAGTCGCTAAAAACTCGGCGTTGTATTCAGATTTAGAAGTGGCCTTTGTCAAAATGTCTGTAAAAAAAGCCGAGCTCATTTTATTTTCTGTCGTAAGACCCGAGGGGTTTTTCAAAACAAAACTTTTACCCGTAAAGTCTTTCGCTACCTTTTCCACAATCTTAAGACCACCCAACAATGTGCCTTGCTTTTGGTTTGCAAGTTCATCCATTTTTTTAGTCAGCATTTCAGCAATAAAGTTATTAGAGAACTTCATCATCATCTTGTTGATTTCATCCACACTCACACTTTCAATCTTAGCTAAAGTTTGAGCCGCAGCAGGGGCTTGTCCCTGTTTGATCGTGCCTTCGACTTGCACACCATAGAGATTCAAAAGGCTCATGGTTTGATTTGCTGCTCGACGTGAGGGCTGGGTGTGACTGCGATAAACCCCATACTCTTCGCCTGGTTTGATGGAACCTGTTACAACCACAGAATCGTGTTCGGGGGTAGACACCCTATCCACAAGTAAATTTGTACGCACACCCGTGATGGCATTATTTTTTAAACGGATACTGGCATCAGGAGGGTCAATATACACCCTTGCTTTTTGACCTGGTTCTGTTCCAAAAACACGAATGAACAAAGCATTCCAATTTAAAGATAAACCCGAAACGGGCGCACTGTAAGCACGCTGATCATTGGTAGTTCGAGTAGGACTGAATTTCACCTCGTCAAAAACCGTATTATCAAAAATCAGATTTCCTGTAATTTTTTGTATATTTAGTCTTTTTAACTCATGTACTAAAAGCCATAAACGTTCCGTCACCAAGGTCGGATCACCTGCACCAACCAAGTAAAGGTCGCCATCAAGAACTCCTGTCTTTACTTTAGCAGAAGACTTTAACTCCGTCACAAACTGATAATTCTTAGGATAGATTTCACACACAGCCAGTGCTGTCACAATTTTAGTCAGAGAAGCAGGAATCATCTGTTTATCTGCATTGAATTCAAAAAAAGGCTCCCATGTTTTCAAACCCGTGCGTTTGTGAAAAGAAATAGACACTTGATCTTGCGTTAAACCATGACGTTTCAAGAGACTGTCTAACTTGATACTCACAGCGTTTGCAAACACCAGTTGAGGACAAAGTAGGAGACTTAAACTGAGAGTAAAAAACAAGGTAAAAATCTGACGGCGTTTCATGCAAATAGTCTAACCAAGCCAGACTCAAATGCAAGGAATGGAAGAGTTTTCTTTGTGAAATCCAAGCTATCGTATTTTTATAAGTCCCATTAGGACATAATGCCATATCTAGTCTTTATAGTTCCCTTCACACCACAGACACCCGATCCACTTTTATCTCTATATCCCAAGAAAGAATCATTGGCTTGATATACAGAAGCCTTTATAATCTTGGTATGCAAAACTTGATTCATACACTTCTTTTATTTTTTATCTTAAGCAGTTTAGGCTGTAGTTTTAAAAACAAAAAAGATCCAGAAACTCTCACCGTAGGGCTCAGTGCGATTCCTGCAACCATGGACCCTCGTTTTGCACTTGATGCTGAGGGGATGAAAATTGGAAGCCTGATCTTTCAATCTCTAGTGACGATTGGGCCCGACATGAATGTCGTCGGTGATGCTGTAGAGTCTTGGAAGGTGGAACAGAAAGGTCCAGAATTTATTCTTAGCTTTCCTTTAAAATCACATCTTAAGTTTAGCGATTCTACCCCTATCACTTGCGATGACGTTTTATTTTCTATTCAAGAGTACAAATCTGATAGCTCTCCTTTTAAGTCTGCTTATGACAATATTAAACGCGCACGCTGTGAGCAGCATATCCTTACGCTGTATCTGGACTCTTACTCAGAAAAAATGTTGAACTCGGATTTACCTGTTCTAAAGATTTTACCAAGAAAAGTTTTTCTGACGGAAGCGGCCAGTTCATCCATGATCAGCTTTAACGACTTTTCCTATAAAAACTCCCCATCTTATAAGACAGCCAGTGATCGCTTTAAAGAACTCTTAATCGGCTCTGGTCCATTTGCTGTCTTATCGCAAGGGGAAACTACCATAACTTTAAGTCCCAATGCTCACTTCACTAAACCTCCTCAACTTAAAAAGGTGGAATTCAAAGTCATTAAAGATGACTTCACCCGCTTCTTGCAAATGTACCGCGGAGACTTAGATTTAGCCGTATCTACAATGCCAAAAAATAAAGTGGCTTCTTTAGAACGCATGGACTTTTTAGATGTAATCCGACGTCCTGGTTTAAAAATGGCTTATATTCTTGTGAATTTTAAAAATTCCACCTTAAGTTCACTTAAAAACCGTCAACTTTTATTTCAAAGCCTTAACGTGGAAGAAGTGATCAAATATAAACTAGAAGGGCTTGGTGAACCCGCCACATCTATTCTGACCAAGGCCAACCCGTATTTTAATCACGAACTTTTATCACTCCTCCCTGAGCGTCCTTCTGAGCCTGAAGAGCTGCGAAAACAAATTTTAGAGGGCGATGCAGGCAAAGAGGTTTTGCTTTTAAAAACCTCTAACACTAGAGAAGCTGTTGAAAATGCTAAACTGCTCACCAACCAAATGCGACAGTATGGATTTCGAGTCCGACATGAAAGTTATGAATGGGGCACCTACTTTAAAGACATCAAAGAAGGTAATTATGATCTGGCCACCATGACTTGGGTCGGAGCTTATGATCCAGATATTTATCGCATTGCTCTTTCAGGAAAAGAATTACCACCGCAAGGTCGCAATCGTGGATATTATCAAAACCCAGACTTTGATCGCCTTGTAGAAGCTGGCGCACAAGAGACCAACACAGACAAACGACGAGACATTTACAAAAAAGCCCAAGAGATTGCGATCAAAGACCTAGCCATCTTACCCCTATGGTATGAAGACACCATCACAGTGATCCACAAGAGAGTGAAGAATTACACACCTTCATTAAATGGAGACTACAGTGGCCTAGTAGAGGCCACACTTACACCTTAAGAAAACTCTTTCTTGTGCTTTGATGTTTTCCCTTAGAGTTTCAAGACTCGTTATCTAGTGTATTGCCATATCTAAACCACCAAATTCCTATCTCTCCTGTAGGATTTATGAATTCCTAGCCTTATCATTTGGCGACAAAAAGCCGTTGATTCACACATGACAACGATGATGAGCAAAAAAGACTGGGTGATTGTACTTGCAACTGTCCCAGCTATTTTTCTTTTAGACCAACTCACTAAAGTATGGGCCGTAAATATCTTGGGCAACGGTGGGTATTGGAATACGAATATGTCGTTTTTAGGATTTTTCCTGCATAAAAACTATGGAGCCATGCTAGGAACATTCTCTCACCTTCCACCCATTCTTCGTATCGTGTCTTTGTCTACTGGCGGTGCCTTCTTAATTTTTATTTACGCGATCATCATGAAGCTGCTTCAACACCGTCTGCTTGTACTTCGAATTGGACTTTCGATTCTGTTAGGCGGAATCTTGGGCAATGTGTTTGATCGCATCGTCTCTGGCGGGATCACTGATTTTATTGTTTTGCGCGCCTTTGGTGCTCTAAGCCCCGCCTTTAACCTAGCCGATGCCTTTCAGTGGATCGGCTACTTTTGTGTAGCATGGTCTTTGATCAAACATGGGCATTTGATTTGGCACGATGATGAAAAAAGAAACTCCTTGTGGGTGGATAAAACTTATCAACTGAAATACTGTTTTATGCTTTTAAGTTTTAGTTTTTTATTCTCAGTCATCCTTGGTGTTTTTAGTTTTACATTTTTAAAAGTGGTCTTATCTGAAGCCACACATAAGGGTGTTGAGTTACAAGGGGATTACCTAGGGCCTTTTGTTTTTATTTTTAGTATTATCACTGTGGCATTTATGATCACACTTTTTTTAGTAGGACTCAGACTTTCCCACCGCTCTGTGGGCCCTGTTCACGCATTTAGGATTTACTTAAAAGATCTCCGTAAAGGCCAATTCAGAGAGTTGCAATTAAGATCCTTAGACGAATTTAAATACTTACAAAACGATGCCAAAGCCCTAAGAGAAGACTATCAGGCTCTTCACCAAGCTAAAATTCACCTCAAAGACATTGTCCCCGAAGTCCCTGAAGATGAGGACTTAAGCCTCAGTGCCATTTTGAAACTACTTAAATGATCGGTGACTTTAAAGCCCCGCTCGCCTAAACTACAGAGAGAAAAGACCGAAAAGTTTAGATGAAAGAAGGACGCATGCCATCTATTTGGACGATGCTTTTTGAGAGTAGAAATAGTGTGTATAAATCTGTCGGAGCCGTCTGCTATTTGATCACTCAGCTGGCTCTGGTCAGTGCTTATGCTGAACAGCCCGAAATTTTACAAAACCCTGTCAATGTCACTTCCGTCTCTTCTCAACGTCTTGATAACGGTCAACAGGAATTCAGGCTAAGAATCAGTGTAGCCCCAGATCACTTCGTTTACGCAGACAGCCTCTCCATCAAATCCACACTGGGCGATAAAATCAATGCCACTTTTGAAGTGGAAGCCTTTCCCGTGATTGAGTTTTTAGATAAATTTTCTAATAACGAAATCAAACAAGGAGTGAAAGACAGTGCAGAGATGACTTTTAAAGTGCCCTACAACTTTGACTTCAATTCCACATTTGCTCTGACTTATCGGGCCTGCACTTCTGAATTTTGCTATTTACCCAAAACTCGAGATTTCGAGCACGGAATAGAACCTGTTGCAAATAAAAGTTCTATTCTGAATATGTCTATTGATTTTCATAATTCCTCATTATTTTTGATTTTCCTTTTTGTATTTTTGGCTGGAGTTCTGACCTCTTTCACACCATGTATCTTTCCCATGATTCCCATCACACTGGCTTTGATCGGACAAGATATTATAAATAATAGATTTTTAGCTTTCAGAAAAACCTGCATTTATGTTCTGGGAATTGCCACCACCTACTCTATTCTGGGTCTTATTGCGGCCTCTACGGGATCACTCTTCGGACAGTTGCTTTCCAACCCTTGGGTTTTGATCGGCATTGGAATATTTTATTTTGTTATGGCTGCAAGTTTAGCAGGGCTATTTGAAATTCAATTTTTAAGTAGTTTACAAAACAAAATGCAGCAGCCGTCTTTGAAGTCAGTAGGTGGAATTTATCTATTCGGTGCCTTTACTGGTTTATTTGCCAGCCCTTGTGTTGGGCCTGTGCTTATTGGAATTCTCACCTACGCCGCCCAATCTAAAAACTTAATTTTTGCGTTCTTTTTACTCTTTATCTATGCCCTAGGTTTGGGGCAAATCTTTATTGCCATGAGTTTATCAGGTTCACTGATTAACAAGCTTCCCAAAGCTGGGGGCTGGATGAATTACGTCAAGTACCTACTTGCTGTCTTACTTGTAGGTGCGGGGCTGTTTTTTATGGTCCCAGGTGTGAAGTCCTTGTGGCATTCCTTTACTAGCACTGGGGGCAGCGCTCAGGCGATGCTGGATGAGGCTCTGGCCAAAGGGCGTCCCGTCGTTGTAGATCTGAAAGCCGATTGGTGTGCCGCCTGCATAGAAATGGAAAAGGTGACCTTCCCCCACCCTGATGTCCAAACGGCCTTAGAGGGTTTTGAATTCCTAGCTATTGATGTCACTCATTTAGATACTGAAAAGAGTGCAATTCTTAAGAAATATAAGGTTTTAGGCTTACCAACAATCCTAATCTTTGATAGTAAAGGCCATTGGTTAGAGCAGCTGACTGTCACTCAATTTATGGGTCCCAAAGAAATGTTACAGCTGTTAGGAAAGGTAGAAAGTGAATCCACGTCCATCAAAATTCCACAAAAGTCCGAAGAAGAACGACAATAGACGACCACAGAATAGTAATGATAGACGACCTCGTCCCGCAAAGATAAGAACGACGGCCGCAGTTTCTGATTCTGTTCGTTTGAATAAATACATTGCTGACAGTGGTCTTTGCAGCCGAAGAGCTGCGGACCAGTGGATTGATGAAGGACGCGTGACCGTCAACGGTCGAAAAGTTTTTGAACTTGGAGTCAAAATCAATCCTAAAACCGACATTGTAGCTGTGGACAAAAAACCTATCCATCAGAAACACAAAAGTTTTATCTATTTTGTTATGAATAAACCTACACAGGTTTTGACCTCCATGTCTGATCCGTCTGGGCGGCAGACTGTTGCTGACTTTTTTCCTAAACAAAAAAATAAACGACTTTTTCCCGTAGGACGCTTGGACTGGGACAGTGAGGGTTTACTGATCATGACCAATGATGGGGACTACGCTCAACGCGTGACTCACCCCAAAGAAGAGATCCCAAAAACTTATCATGTCAAAATTGATAAAGAACTGACAGAACCCAAGAAACAAAAACTGCTCTCTGGTGTCACCATTGTCGGCGGCAAAGTGAAGGCCACAGAAGTTTTTCGTATGAAAAAGAATATGCGAGGTCAAAAGACCTTTTGGGTTTCCATCACGATCACTGAAGGTAAAAACCGTCAGGTTCGTCGCATGTTTGAAAAGCTAGAAATTGATGTGGTCAAACTTCGTCGTGTAGCCATTGGTGGCTTAAAGCTAAGGTCTCTTAAAAAAGGGCAGATCTTACAATTGACCCCAGAACAAGCCATGCGGGTGTTTGAAAAACCCGCCCCAAAAATGAGGCCACTTCCCTTCGCTACTCGCTCTTAAAAATAAAAATATCACGACTCTGCCATTTCGTAGATTCAAGAATTTGAGCATGGTCTTCGGTTTCTGGTGTGATCTGTGCATGATGAACTTTATCCAAAACTGCCTGATACAAATTAGGCACTTGCGAAAGACCAATACGTACTCCCAAGCGATTGTTGTGTCGATCCATCTGGTCATATGCTGAATGTGGATTTCTTTCTGACATTGCAGTGACAAGTTTTACCACTCGTGGTGAGACATAACGAGCCGTAAACGCAGAGGCATAGATGTGGCGAAAGGCATCTTGCGGCCCTCCTCTTCGACCCTCAAGTCCTGTACGTTGTGCTAGAATGTAAAAGTAACTGACAAACAAAAAAGGCACCGTAACCAAAGCCAATATTAAAATATAAAAATATTTATTTTTAATCATTTGTTTAAGTGCGTTCATTCTTACCATATACTTCTATTTTACTTAGTGCCCTTATGTTTGACTTTTAAAATGGGTGTCCATGATTTTAACACAGCACTAAGGAAATATTATGTTAAAATCTCTTGTAAAATCTTTGTTGCTCTCTTTTTACTCAGCGTAACACTCTGCCCCCTATAAACAAGAAGATTTCGAGACCCAAAAAGGTGGGATTATCTATACCAATCCTAAACGTTGAGACGCGTCATATCTGTATATAAAGCCGAAGTTTCAGCATAAACTGTTACAGCATTAGGGGTGGCATGAAGAGTTCAAACTTTACTTTTATTGATTTGTTTGCAGGAATTGGCGGCTTCCATCTTGGGTTACACCAAGCGGGAGCCCAATGTGTTTTTGCCTGTGAAGTTGATAAATATGCACGCCTCACTTATGAACAAAATTATAAAACCATTTCCCCTAAGCTTTTTACCAAAAAAGCTTTTGCCGAAGACATCCAAGACGTAAACCCTTCTGACATTCCAGACTTTGATATTTTGTGCGCGGGTTTTCCATGTCAGCCTTTTTCTCAAGCGGGCCAAAAAAAAGGCTTTGAGGACATTGGCAGAGGCAACATGTTTTTTGAAATCATGAGAATCGTCAAAGAAAAAAAACCTAAAGTGCTCTTTCTGGAAAATGTAAGAAATCTTGTTAATCACGACAATGGAAAAACTTTTAAAGTCATTCAAGAGCAAATCCAAAAACATGGATACTCCTTCCATTGGAAATTGATCAAGGCCAGCGATCATGGTCTTCCTCAACATCGCCCACGTGTCTATATGGTTTGCTTTAGAAACGATTTAAATATTCAAAGCTTTGTATTTCCCAGCTCAAGACCTCTTGAGCTAACCATGAGCGATATATTTCAGGGCCAATGCAATAAGAAGATCGGATTTACACTGAGAGTGGGAGGAAAATCCTCTGGTCTACATGACAGACGAAACTGGGACACGTATTTGGTTGATGGCCAAATCGTAAAGCTTCAAACTCAACATGGTTTAAAGATGCTGGGGTTTCCTGAAGACTTTGATTTTCCTGTCAGCAACACACAGGCTATGAAACAACTGGGCAACAGCATTGCGGTCAACGTGGTCTATGATATTGGCAAAGAGATTTTAAAAGCTCTTCACATCTCACAACACTCCTTAAAACCTAAGGCCACAGCTAAAGCAACACGTACAACTCGGCCCGATCTGGAACTGTAAATGAAGCTTAATAAAGGGGAATGGAACGAACTTTTAGTAGGCCTGCTCTGCTTAAAAGAAAACGATGTTCCTCTTTATAATTCACAAAAAAAATTATCCATCACTGGGATTTCTTATGGAGAAGACGATTTTACTACTCAAGGTCCGCATCTTTTAACTGATGTTCAAAAATTATCCACACTGATTCACAGTCATAGAGCCACTTTTACAGTGCATCCCGAAATATTAGAACGGTATAAATTTAAAAAAGGATCCTCTAAACAGAAGCAAGATATCTGGCTCAAGTATATGTTTGAGTCCCAAGATCATATTGATGGTTTTGGAATCAAATCCTTAACTTTAAGACCGTCTTTGTTGAATGCTTCTAGAGCTACTAACTTTAAATTTAAAGTGCATAACCCTTTACCCGAGCTTTTTAGTTTTAAGGCTAAAAAGCTTTTACAAAAAATTGAAGACCAAAACTTACTTTTTGTAAATTGTGAGAGTCACACCTTTTCAAAAAACTTAAGCATGATTGATACCTGCTTAGAGACTTTTCTTGCAGAACTTCTGGTTTCATATTTTAAAGGAACCACAACACGAGTTTCTGATTTGGTTGATCTGACGTTTGCCAAAAAAGATAACTACAAAGCCGTACAAAAAAGAATCAAGGACTTTTTATATTACATGTGTGTAGGCATGTTCCCGTCTGTGGATTGGAATGGGGAAGAACAGATCATTGGCACTTTGATCTACAATCAAAACCAGGATCTCATCTGTCTGCACAGATTTGATATCAATAATTTTAAAAACTATCTTTACGAGCATAGCTTTTTAGATACAGCTTCTACCAGTCGACATAAGTTTGGGTCTCTCTATAAAGAGGGCGAAGACGTTTTTGTAAAACTAAATCTTCTGATCAGACTCAAAGACTACGCTTAAACATTCATGCCCTCTCGTAGCTTTTTGCATTTAACAAGACCATAAATACTCCTATTTTTGTAGCTTAAGGATTCTGCCTTTCCATTACCGATAGCCAATACGGACTCAGTTTAGTAAATTCAAGGATTCAAACCTTATCTATATAGGTGTCGTTTCTGGACTTTGATCTGTGTCTAAATCTTCCTATTTTTCCGATAACTTTATTGATGAAGCCATCAGATCGCCGAGATTTATTTTCGACTCCAGTGTCCTATAGACCTGCTCAAAGAGCTGCGCTCTTGGTCTTTACTGTATGCTATCTGGTCACCATTGCCCCCCCATTGTATTTCTTATTTAAAAACTACAAGATGCTTGATGACATTGGGTATAAGTTCTTCCCTTCGTTATTAGACATCAACAATCAAGATCGGCTGTTCATTCTGCTTTTTGCTTTAGGGTCTTATGCTATTGGTGCCTTTATCATTTTAGCTTGGCAAAAAGAATTTATTCGTAAATTCACAAAGCCCATCAACCATCTGCAAAGTCACATGTCTAAAACCATTCAAGGGCACTTTGGACAACCTAGCTTGGTGTCCACCCACGAAAACCACGCTGCTGAGTTGATCAAAACCTATAACTATCTTTATAGCTCCATTCAATCGAACCTGAAGCGCGACGTGATCTTTTTAGAAGAGCTAGAAAAAGTCCATGCCCCAGAACTGGCACGTGTTCTTATCAACGAAAAATTAGGACAGTTGACTGAACGTTCAGAGATCAAGCCTCTGACTCAGAAAAAGAAAGTCAGTAAACCTGAATATAAAGTAGCAAACTGAACTCAAGCTTCTGAAATTATTTAAATTTTTCTTTTTTAAGAAGCTCTTCAGGGTAATATGGTGAAATTTTGACCTTCTTGCCTGTTTTCTTTTCGTGTTGGGCAATCACATCATCGCACTTTTTTCCTAGCTCTTTGGCTCTTTCCATAAAGACCTTATAATTTTTCTTGGACAGCTCAGATTCCATATCATCAATCGTAGCTTTACCAAAAATTTGATCAAATTCAAATTCTTGAATCATTGACCCTACACAATCAATCACCGCATTAGGTTGATCTGAGCACAATCTATGGCCTATATACTTTGATTGTGCCCTCCAAAATCCAGGAGAAACAATATCTGGAGTTAAAACCTTATTCTTATATAAATATACGCTTTTTTCTAGATCCAAAGGATCTCTTATCTCTATACAAGTCTTCATGTGAGCTTCTTGACGTTTCTTTGCAACTTCAAAGTCTTCAAGCATTTTTTCTTTCTCTTCGTAAGACTCACCTTTCCATGGCCCGCCATAATCCCCTGCACCAAATTCACCCCATTCTATATTTTCATTTAAGAAGACAGGGTTCACAATACTCCCTTTCTTTAACTTCACTCCTAAAAAATCTTGCTCTATTGGTGAATAAAACCCGATGGGTCGTAACTTTGTGCAGTCATCTATCAATTCAAAATATATGGGAACTTTCGAGTTAGCCACAATATGGTAACCATTCACCTGCATCTCTATTTGTTGCCCTTCACCTCTAACGTATAAAGATTTTATATAATCAACGGCTTTATTAAGCTTTTGAGTAGGAGCATAGATTATTCTTTCTTTTTTACGGGGGCCAATATTTTTTGGTTCAAGGGGCAAACAGTATGTTTTTTGATATTGAACATCCTTCACTGTATCTGGATCAGTCAAAAATTTAACTTGATTAACTTTCTGAAGATTTGCAGGAAACAATTCTATATCTTTAAGGGAATTCGCCTTATACTGGGCATAAGAATAGAGTGGAGTTAATAAAACAAGCAGTACTATTGTTTTAAGTATCATATTAATTACTCTTTATTTATATTCTTCATATGTCTCTCAGGATAGTATGGAGAGATTTTGACTTTCTTTCCTGTTTCTTTTTCGTACTTTGCAATGGCTTCGTCGCACTTTTTTCCTATAATTTTGGCCTGTTTGACTTCCTCGGCCGCTTCTTGTCTCATACTCTCTTCTTCTTCTTTGCTAGTAGCATAATCAAGATAGTCATCAGTGATACCAAATATACTGTCATCAGCAAAACTGCTCCAACTCGGTGTTCCTTCGCAGTCAATTTTAGCTTGAGATTGATCCGAACAAATTTTGTGTCCTAAATACTTTGAGTGGGCTTTCCAAAAGTTAGGCCGTGATTCGCTAAAATCATACCGCTTACCATCTAACAAATAAAAACCCTTAATACTGTTCTTGGTCATTTTAATCTGTGCACATTGCAACAATTTTTTATAATAGCCATCCTCATATACAGCCTCTGAGTCTGTGCTTTCGGGATGAAGACCTACCGAGTTATTTGGCCGCAAATAACCGTCATTATCTATATTTCCCCACATTAAACGACCCATATTATTTTTAAATCGACTAAATTCATTTCCTTTTTTAAGATTTACGCCTAAATAATCCTGATCAGAACCTGAGATAAAGTGCACTGGAAATAACTTTGTACAGTTATCAGTTAATACAAACCGTGCCTTTGAGCCTGGTTCGATCACTATATGTATATCGTTAATTTTAAACTCGACTGGAATAGATGTTCCCTCACCCACCTCCATCTCGCTAATATACTTTAAGCTTTTATTAGAACCTACGATATCTCGGTAAACTTTTTTACCATTCTCTGTAACTAACTCGTTGGGTTCACAAGAGCCTTGAGTATAAACCACACGTTTATATTTTGACTCATCACTGAGATACTCAATTTTATTTAACTTCTTAATGCTTTCTGGAACTAAATCTTTAGATTCCTTTAGCTTTTCAGTCTGTGCGAATGAACAGACTGAATAAACTAGTAGTAATAAAATTATAGAATATCTTGAAATTATCATATCCGTTTAAAATTCCAAATTAGTGGAAAACAAAAAATCCATCTGTTCTCTTTATATCATTTTTGCAGATGAGATCTGATTTGTCCAAGATTCAATAGTTTTTTCTCTAATTAAGGCCGCTTTAATTAAAGCTTACTTTTTAAGAAGCTCTTCTGGATAATACGGTGAAATTTTGACTTTTTTGCCCGTTTTCTTTTCATATTTTGCGATAGCTTCGTCACATTTTTTTCCTAGAATTTTTGCTTTATTCCAATCTCGTTCATACTCTGCTTGAAGAGCAGCTTTTTCACCCAAAGAGACGCCATGAGTAAGGTCAGCACCACCTATGCCAAAAACTTCTCTTTCATAGTCATATCCACCTATAATTGTTCCTTCACAATCAAATATAGCGTTCGGCTGATCTGAGCACACCCTATGTCCAACATATTTAGAGTTGGCTAGCCAAAAATTTGGACGACCCATATTAAATTCTATTTTTTCTCCATTATAAATATAAAATCCATCTTTACTTTTTTGCGAATCTTTAACTTCAAGACAACCAATATTGTAATCGAAGACCTTTACTGCGTTCTGATAATCTTTAAATCTGTCGTGAAAGTCTTTATAGCCACTGAACTTAATAGGGTTAACATATCCATCTTCATTAATACGACCCCACAATACTCTTTCCGTATTATTTTGAGTTACATTGGACCTCACAACACTTCCTTGCTTTAACGGAAACCCCAAATAGTTTTGAGATTTCATAGAAGTAAAATGAGTTGGCACAAGTTCTTTACAGTCATTTCTCATTGTAAAGTGCAGTGATTGTCCACTTATGTGAAGACCATTAACATTTAAAGCTATGTTCATCTTTTTTCTATAAATTGGTGATATTGACGCAATATAGTTTACTCCACCGTTTGTATCTGGATAATAAAACTCATAACCCTCTTTCTCTGTCAGTTTTAGAGGAAAGCATTTTTTTATTTCATAAACGAAGATATAATCTTTTTGAAGTTGATCTGGATCAATAAGCTCAACCGTATTATTCTTCTTTAAAGTTTCTGGAACAAACTTCAATTCGTGAAATTGCCCTTTGCCTTGCTCCGCAAATGTTTGCAGAGGTATCATTAAAACTAGTAATAAAAATTTAAAACTCATACTTTACTCCACCCTAATATGTAAATGACTTAAGTGTTCAAAATCATTTTTTTGGAATATAACCGAGTCTGGCTTACTAATACCCCAAGCTCCAATCCCTGCACTAGCTCCATCAGGAAGCAACCCATCATTATAAATTTTTTTATGCCAATCGTTTGAATAAGAAAAACTATACAATGAGCTTTCCTTAGGAAAACAACTGCTAATTCCTGCACCATCTGATATTAGGATTTGACTTATATCACTCTTCTCCCCATCAGAAATACTCACAATCTCTTCAATGTTATCACGTGTTTCACTTACGTAAGATATAAAATCGTCGATTTCTTCTAAATTTGTACTGTTATACACTTGGCTCAAATCATTACACAAGCCAGTTAGTATAGGGTCACTCATAAATGATTCAGCATCACAAATTGTTAATGCAACATAGGCAATCAAATCACCATTATGTGTCTCATTTTGAGGAGTATGGCTTCGCATCTCAACGTCTGGGTAGGTGTCCTTATAGTCTTCATGTATCTGTGCCACCAACCTTTTGATCCATAAGTAATTCTTTATAGCTAAATATTTTTTATACCCATGATGAAGCCTTTTAGATTGCTCAGAGTAAACTCCATATCCTGAAGAGCAAAGTTTTCTGTCAAAACTCGAATTCGGAGCTGGTACAGGCTGCAATATCATAGGGTTAACAGCTTGATCCCACGTATTATTCAATGCGTGTGGATATCTAATATCAATATGTCTTCCGTCCATATGTGACTTGCTATGCGCGCTCATCCTTCCACCGTATGGCAGACTCCCATCATTATATTTAAACAATGAGCTAGAGGTTGTTGTATTAAAATCAGAATTAACTAAATAATTCACAAAGTTAGCCATCTCTTTTCTACCAAAAGTAGCATTGGGCTGGCTATAAAATGGAACTGGTATTTTATGTATTGGATAGTTCATAGTTAGAGAATCCGCAAAGCTATATGATGGAGCAGAAAAAATAACTCTATTAACTGGGCCTTTCAAATTTTCAGTTTCTGGGGTAGGCAAGTAATCTACAATAAACTTAAACTGTAAAGCAATAAGCTCATCCTTATTTACGTCAAAAAGTAAATTATCACTAAATATATCCAGAGGATTAAATTTTAACTTTAACTTCCGACTATCTCCATTATATGGCCAAACAATATTACTACCAGTATACTGGATATCTGCAATTGGATTACCCAAACCGTCGTTAGGGAAATGAACGTCCCCATGCATTGCATTCACAGCTACCCCAACAATTGAAAAGTTAGTGAATTTAGTTGCATGAAGAATCAATTCCATTTCATAGTCACCATGTAGTTTATAAAAAACGGGACTGCCACCCGAACCATCTAATGATATTGGCAACAATGAGTTTTGTAAAAATAACTTTCCATTTGCGTTTGAAGAATACTTTATTTTATTTTGAGTAAATGGAATAATTATTGGAGGTTCATTTGGAAATACATCAATGGCAGAAGCATCAGCCGTTATGTTTGTTACCGACGGCAACTCCCTCTCATCTTCAACCAAACCGCCTGCAATATAAGCTTTTAGATTGAAAATATCTAAATCATCAAAAATGTCGTCTGGGATTGTGGTGAACATTTCTAATCGGACTTTAGGGCTTGTTAAGTAGTCTGGGACATAAATGTAAGATTGCTTACCCAATAACCATCCATCGTTAATGTCTGTCCCCTCTGGAGAATAAATGTACTTGGAAGCGGCCATATAAAGATCGCCGTTTTCTTTAACAAAAGTCCCATAATCATAAGTGTGATCGTGAACAATTTTATGCTCTTGGGAGGCATACATACCAGTGATGGTGTATCTGACTCTTACTGTAGCTTCTAATGAAAGATAATCCAGCAAAACTTTCCAAGCTTCTTCGGCCATGTTTTTTTCAAATTTACATAAACTTATTCCGACTGGGTCTGATGCGGCATCAATGATACATCTTTCATACATGATCGCTAGAACTTCTTTACTCTTAGAGATATGTAAAATAGGCAAATCCCCAAACATAAACGGAGCATAGTTTTTTCCCGCTTGTACCGCTACCCCACCTGATGAAGTTCCAAAGTCCTCATTTTTATTTGTGAGTGTCACATAGCCATTAGGCACAGTGCCTTGAACTTTCATGTTGTAAACTGAAACCAAGGGATCAGGAAAGGCTGGGTACTCAGAGACAAAAGTTTTACTTTGACCACCCTTTGTCGCCACTTTTATAGGCTTTGACATCAAAGGCGATGGAGGTAGAGGGTCTAAGAACTGGCTTTTAAGCATTTCATAGTTATTGATAAACATGCTTTCAGTGTACTGAGTAAAATAATCAACACTGCTATGGGTATAGCTATTCCAGTACACCATATCTGCCAGAGGTGAAATAGGGTCGTCCTTTTGATTCTTATTTAGTTTTTTATATTCGTCTGTGTATTTTTGCTTCAAGTCGGCTAAACGTTTTTTTAATCTTTCTTTTTTAGTCAGTGAGTTCATTTTAATTTTAGATTTTAAAAATGAACCACGAGTCACTGCATAACTGTCTGAAAGAGGCTGCCTGCCTGTGGCTGATAAATCTTTAGGCTGCATACTAAAAGACACTGTGACTAACTCTTCGGGGTTCACATACACTTGAGCATAACCTTCCTTAGTGGCGTTTTCGACATGGATGATATACTCGCCCGCAGGTAAGTAAGATAAATTCACAGTGCTTGTGCCCACTCCACTTGTTAAGACTTGTCCATAGGGGGTGCTTGTGCTGTACACACTTAACTGATTTGCTGCTTCGCCAAAAGCTAAATTTAAACCTGACATTCCTAACTTAAAGCTTTTTGATCTGGCATTAGTGTTTTCATAATCAAAGGTAGCCGACACAGTTCCGTAGTCGCCATAAAGCGCAATATAGAATTTGTCCGCAGGATCATCCAAACTGAGTGTGGAACCCAGAGTGATCATATTGATCACCAGATTTGCACCAGACAAACTTGTAGCGGAAGTGATATCAATGGCTTCCCCTGTGCTTTCAGCCACCAGATATACTTTACGGTTAGATAAATTGCCATTTAGTGTTTCAGTGTGGGAAAGGTAAAAATTTAAAAATGGGAGATTGAGTGGAATATAATCCCCATTACTAGAGAAATTATTGCTCTTTAAGCAAAAACCAAATTCATTATCACGGGTTTGAGTTTCACAAAAATCACTGTACACAATTTCTAAATCTTGGGTCACAAACTCATCATCATCGTTAGTGACTTTTACAGTAATGGTATCGCCTTTGCTTTCAGACAAATAAGGAAAGAAGGTCCACCCTTCCCATGTCACTCCATCATAAGTCCATTCTACTTTTTTAATAGGTAGATCCGAAGTGGTTTGTGCCGCTGAATACATCATAATTGTATTGTCACGTCCCAAAAAAATATTCATCACCCTTCACATCACTTCTTTGCACAAGATCATGGCCCATAATATCAATGTTGATATCTGGTGTGGTCTTGGGCTTTGACGTCTTTTCATTTGCCGATGCCAAAACTGGAATCGTTAATGAAACCCATAAGAGTAGTCTAAATAATTTTTGATGCACGCTGGCCCCCTCTTCAATCTTTATCACCTTTACGTAACAAAATTTTTTTATGTTTACGAAGAGGCTAAAGCAATTTTCTGGACGCCTAAAGTTTAGACCCTATGCTTCAGGCAAATTCTAGACCATCAGACAGTGTCTTTATCAAAATGTGTTCAATACTTAACAAAAATCGCACGTAAATATAACAGTGTGATGTTAAAAAAACAGGCAATATACTTGTGTCCCTTTGGAAAATTCAAATTACCAAGAATTATTTTAACAACCATGGGTTGTGAGTTTTTTACGGTTAATATTTCCGTAGTTGTTTTTTAATGTCGCGCTCTTTAATGCTTTGGCGTTTATCATGTGTCTTTTTACCACGGCCTAATCCAATTTCTAATTTGATGCGACCATTTTTAAAATACATTTTTGTAGGGACTGCCGTTAAACCTTTTTCTACAACTCGTCCTCTGATCTTATCTAGCTCTTCTCGATGTAAAAGTAGTTTTCTAAGTCTTTCAGGCTCATGGTTATTATAACTGCTGGCTTGATACACCTGAATATGGGCCTTTTGCAAAAAGGCCTCATGACCCTTAAAGGAGATAAAAGATTCTTTTAAAGACACCTGTCCCGCTCTGATCGATTTGACTTCACTCCCCGTGAGCACCAAACCCGCCTCATAGGTCTCAATGATTTGATAATCAAATCTGGCTTTTTTATTATCAGAAATAATCTTTATACTCATCCTGCTACCTTAAGCTATTTCAGAGAACTTTCAAATAAACTTTGAAAGTCCTGCACGGAAAGTTCTTCTGCCCGCACATTTTCATTATGCCCTAGTGCCTCTAAAAGCTGTGACCAATTCACTGCGTGCTTATATCTTTTTAATTTATTGATGAGCTTTTTTCGTCGTTCCATAAAAGCAAGTTTTACAAATTCAGAAAATAAAGCCGCATGCGTGCGATCCTTCGCCTTATCCACAAAGGTCAGCACCGCACTTTCCACGTTAGGCCGTGGATGAAAGCAAGACGCCGAAACTAGGCACAGTCTTTTGATCTCCCAAAAACTTTGAGCCATCACAGTCAGATACCCGTAGTCCTTACTACTCGGCGCACTGAGAATGCGGTCTGTGACTTCTTTTTGAAACATCAAAACCATGGCACTGGGACCACCTGAGACTGACATTTCAACCACAAGTCGAGCAGAAATTTGATAAGGAAGATTAGAAACCAAGACATAGTCCTTAAGCCCTAACTGCTTCCAATCCAATTTTAAAGCATCGGCTTCGATCACTTTATAACCCTGTGCGCTCCAGTACTGTGCAAACTTGGTGTCTAATTCGATGAGCAAAAGTTGGTCTTTGTTTAAATACTCTGTCAAAGATCCCAAGCCAGGTCCAATCTCCACTAAAGATGAAGCATTAAAACTATGGGCCTTTTCTACAATCTTCTCGATGATCTGGGATTCAATCAAAAAATTTTGTCCCAAAGACCGTTTCGCTGTAGCTCCTAGTTCTTCTAAGCGAGCCCATATTTTTTCTTTTTGTGTGGGCCCCTTTACCATATAAAGTCCTCAGGCATAGATTGAGCCATAGGGGCTAAGTCTTGGGTGTCTGATTTTTGATCTGCAAGTTTTTTTGCCCCTGTGTATCCAATCATAGCCGCATTGTCAGTGCAGTATCTTAATGGCGGAATCAAAATCTTTTTTCCTAAACTCAAACCTAATTCTGTGGCTCTTTGACGTAAATAGGTGTTCGCACTCACTCCACCCGTGATCGCGATGGTTTTTACTTGTGGATAAGACTCTAAAGCTCTTTTTAATTTAGTGATCAAAACATCAACGACTGATTTTTCATAACTAGCACAAAGATCTTTGATCGAAGCTTCGACCTGCTCGGGGCCTAAACTGTGCAACAGTCGCATAGCTGAAGCCTTGGTTCCTGAAAAACTAAAATCCAATCCTTTATGCAAAAGCCCCTGTGAAAATTGATACTTTAGGGGATCTCCTTGTCTGGCCCATTTGTCTAACTGAGCTCCACCTGGAAACCCTAAACCTAACTCTTTGGCGAATTTATCTAGAGCCTCTCCTGCAGCATCATCAATACTATGACCTAACACTTTGTACTTTCCGTATTCTTCAAAATAGTACAGTTGAGTGTGACCACCGCTCACTGCTAAAACCAAGGCGGGCACACTGTCCTGCAAACTAGGCGCGGAGTGTTTTTCATCCCTGAGCCAAGGGGCTAAGATGTGTCCTTCTAAATGGTTCACCCCGACAAAGGGAAGTTTCCAAGATAAAGACAAAGTCTTTATAGTCACAAGTCCCACCAAAAGCGACCCCACTAAACCTGGGCGATTTGTCACGGCTAGGCCCGCAAGGTCCTGAGGTTTTAAGTTCAGGTCTCCCAACACTTGGTCAATCAGGGGTAAAACATTTTTGGTATGATTTCTAGAGGCCACTTCAGGAACCACACCACCAAAGGGCTCATGAACGGCATTTTGATCTGCACCGAGCTGCCGATACACAAAGCCTGTCGAGTCCACAACAGCCACAGAGCTGTCATCACAACTCGTTTCGACTGCTAAACATAGTATGGGGGATGGTAATGCCATCCCTATCCTATAAACTATCTAGGCGGAATTTGGCAAACTTAGCGGCGCGATCGTTAGGAAATCTTTTGATGACCGAGTTATAAAAGGTCTTCGCCTCGCTCTTCATCCCTAATTCTTGAAAACACACGCCAATTTTATAAGTGACCAGCGGAATTTCCGTAGATTTAGGGTTTAATTCTCTGTATTTCTGGAACTCTTCAATGGCCGCAGACCAATTCCCTGTAGAAAAGTGCTTATCTGCCACCGCAAGATCCCCTGTTGCTGCAGCCTTCTTGGACTCTGCTGTAGAAGCTTTAGCCCCAGAAGCTCTCAATTCTGCAATCTCTTTTTTCAACGCCTCTTGCTGCCCCACCATTTCACTTAAGGCGGCTTCGAGGTCTTTCACTTTATCTTGAGAGGCTGCGTCCCCTTGGGTGCTTGCTTTGGCTTCCATCTCTTCGATACGTCCCAAGAGTTCACGAAACTGTTCATCATAATTTTTAAGTTTCAGTTCCAGTTCTGCCTTTTCTTTTTGCAACTTGGACTCTTGAGGAGATTGTCGATGCTTTTGTGGATTCACAGGAGCATTGGGAGACATTTCTGAACGTAAAACCAAACATCCTGACATAAAAAATAAACTTCCCAAAAGAAGTGCGTATAAAGATGCAGTTTGAGTTAAGTGTTTCATAATAAGGCCTCTCCTTTTCGACGTTGAATCACACGCGCTCTGAGTTCTGCTTGTTCAGCATAACGGCGACTTTGATTGAAAAATTCTTTGGCTTTTTTATAATCTCGTTCATTGTAATGACGAAGTGCCTGCTCATATAAAGTTTGTGAAATATGAAGCTGCTTCTTGGCGTACTCTTTGGCTCGCGCTTCTTGCGCAGATTCAATGGCCACATAGGAAAGCATGTACTCTTGGAGAGGGGGTTTACCCACACAGGCTGAAAGTCCTAGTCCAAGAAAAAGATAAAAAAATAGGGCCAATGTTAATCGCATTGACCCAATTCTCAACAATTTTTACTGAAGTGGCAAGAAGTTCGCACGTCTATTTTTAGAGTGATCACCTTCTGTGTCGCCATAAGACAATAGACGCTCTTCACCATAGCTGATTGTGACAAGCTGTTTTGAGCTTACACCTAAGCTGACAAGGTAATTCTTAACGGCCTTTGCACGTCTTTCACCTAAAGCCAAGTTGTACTCAATAGAACCTCTTTCGTCACAGTGACCTTCTACTTGCACTTTAACGTTAGGGTTCGCGTTCATCCACTCTGCATTAGAAGCTAATTTTTGCTTAGCATCGTCAGTCAGGTTGGAACCGTCATAAGGAAAGTTCACAGTATAGAGACCAGGAATCGCACCCGCATCACTACCTGCTGCACTTGGGTTAAGAGCTTGATCGTTCATTCCTGACGCATCAAGAACTCCACCTTGAGATAGTGGATCACCACCATCTGGCTCAAGAACAGAAGTGTCGCCTGATTTCTTCTTACTTGCACAATTTGTTACGGAAAAGGCTAGAGTCAATACTGCAAAAGCCATGATGATAGTTTTCATTGAAATACCCCCATTAAGTATAATGATTCAATATCATTTTAAGGTGGCTTTCAGAGATGTCAATGCCCATAATAAATAGTGGACCAAGGTGGAACATGTTTTTTTCTACAAAATTTTTATTTTTTTTATTTTGCATAAATATAAGTCAGATTGCATTTGCATCGTGGAACCGACTTGAAACAGAACACTTCCGTTTATTAGTGCATGCGGAACACATTGAAACGGGTAAATATATTGCTGAAGAGTCTGAACGTGCCTACCATCAGCTTAAAAAAATCTATTCCGAGTTCCCAACGTCCAAAATACTTATTGTTGTTGAGCACCGTACTGATCTAGCCAATGGTTCTGCCTCTAATTTCCCTTATCCACATATTGTGCTCTATCCCACGCTCCCCAACACCTATTCCTCTATTGGGGAGTACAAAGAATGGGTTTACGAGTTGGTCCTCCACGAGCTTGTGCATTTTTTAAGTTTTTTTCCTGTGCACGGCGTCTATAAACCCCTAAATTGGCTTTTTGGGAACTATATCTCCCCTAACTTTATTATGTTACCCGCCTGGTGGCATGAAGGGCTTGCTGTTCACCTTGAGACCCACCTCACCCATGGTGGGCGTATGCGCTCCGCCCATTATAGTGAAATGGCCAAGGCCCTTTCAAGTTCATTAGCTTCAGGAGATGAGGACCTCAACCGTATCAATGAAAGATACATTCCGTCCTTTCCTTACGGTCAAAGACCTTACTTCTATGGTAGCCTTGTTTTTAATCAGGCCTTAAAAGAGGCCGAGCCTCAAGATATAGATCGACTCGTACAGTCCTATTCACGTATGCTTCCCCCTTACAACCTTTACTCTTCTACAAAAAAACACCTTAAGACCCACTTTCGAGCCGCACGCAAAAGTGTAGAAAGATACACATACCCCACAGACGAAGGGTTTACATTTTTAGGAGAACAACCCCGCCTACTAGACCCTCAAACTCTGATCACCAACTATTTGGATAAAAACCTTTTTAATAATTTGATCAAATACGACTTGTCCCAAAAAAAGCCGACTCCTGAAGTTTGGGTTCAGCATCAGAGCCTCGGGCGGTTTGAAATTTCCCAAGACAAGAGTCTCATTCTTTTTGATGCCATCGCCCCTTACCAACGACGATATCAAACCAGTGATCTTTTTTTATATGACATCAAAAATAAAACTAAAAAACGCCTCACCACGGGGCTTAGAGTGCGTGAGGCCACTCTTGCTGCCGATAACTCTACTGCGATAGCTATCAAGTTAAACCTTGCGCAAAGTGAGTTGTGTCGCATCCTTCTAAAGGCGGAAAAACCCACCTGTGAAGTTCTGTATACTCCTCCCCTAGGTACTCGACTGAGTTTTCCCGAATACCTGAGTGCGGACGAAGTGGTTTTTATTGAAAAGCCGAATAATGAAAAGAGTCTTTTAAAGATTTTAAATTTAAACACACGCCACATGTCCACCATAAACACTCAAGAGTTTCAAGATATCTACTGGGCTAAGCCTCGTGGAAAACAACTTACACTTCAGGCTTTGGCACAAGATTCAGACACTCGACAAGTGTACATTCAAAATGGAGCGCGTTGGACTCCACTCAGTCATGACCCTGTGGGAATTGCGGGTTTTGACTTTGACCATGGTCACTTAAGTCTTTCGCGCGTGACTCCCACTGGATACAAAGTCAAAGTTCTACAAAATATCGAAACCACAGGCACTGCACCCAGCACTCCTTCCCCAAGTGTTCAAGAAGAAAGCCCCTCACCGCCTTACACCTTAAACTCGAACTTTTTAGCTTCAAGTGAGAGTATCACTAAACCTGAAGTCCAAGTGAAAGACGACTCTCTGTGGCCTTATATGCTACCACACTATTGGATCCCTTTTATTTATCCTAACTATGGCGGATTTTCTGATCACTTTATTATGACCTTTTCAACAGGGTCTACTGATCCTCTACGAAGACATTCTTATAATATCACTCTGGCCCATGATACGATCTCAAAGCGACTAGGCGGGAGTATGGTTTACACCAACTACTCCTACCAACACCCTTGGGGTCTTTATGTCAGTCAGATGGAATCCCCCTTAACCGACACACTTTCTAGAACCTATCAAAGAGCGGGAGTGTTCACAGATTTAGAACTTGTGGAACTGGATTCTAATCTGGGGGGGCTGTCTTTACGCCTGAGTGCCGACTACAACAATGCCCAACTGCGAGGAGTAGTGGATGACCTTAAAACTTTTGGCGTCACCGCACGTTTAAGTTATGACGACATTGCAGGTTTTCCCGCAGATGTAGCTCCGATCTCTGGGCAATTTGTCTCTTTAGCTCACTCTTATTTTTTTGAAAGCTCAGATATGTTTGGCTACAACTATAGTGAACTGTATTTTGAAAAGTTCTTCTCAAAATATGTGGCTCCTCCCAAAACATCTTGGAAGTTATTTGGAAAAGGCATCATGTCTGATCAGTTCCTGCCCCCACTCTTAGCTCCGATCAACTACAGTGGTTATTTTGCGTCGTCACGTTATCAGCGTGATTTTGTCATTCGTGGTTATCCTTCAGGGGTATTCCGAGCGTATGAGGGGGCCTTCAACTTAGGTTTAGAATTTAATTTCCCCATTCTCAATTCTTTCCGATCGTTTCCTTTTGAAGCTTTGCCTTTACTTTTTAAACGCATCTATGGAACGGCGTTTGTGGACTATGGCCAAGTCAAAGGGGACTACTATGATGGTGCAAGTAGTGCTTGGATCGGCACTGACTTTGACAAAGCCTTTGCGGGTTATGGAATTGAGATTCACACAGAGTGGACTCTTCTTCACCATGTGCCACTGAAACTCAGCTTGGGGATCTTTAACCCCATCCATAAAATTCCTGGGGTGGCCACTGGGAGCCAAATCTTTTTGAACTTTGCTACACCCAGCATCCCGAACTGAGCCCTACCACCACCCTTGGGGCTGACTCCTCTTTGACTTGAGGTTAGATTTTAGATTTTTGAATAGATCTAGTTTTTTAATATATATACTCAAAATGCTCAGACAGTGACGTTTGGCATGATTTTGCCCGACAAAATCATGCCAAGCCGAACTCGCATTTCGACCATATATATTAAAAAAAAAACTAGGATCTATTCAAAAATTCAAATCTAACCTCAAGCCAAAGAGAGTTGCGCCAGAGGCGCTGTATTGCGTTATTTGTTTGGTCATGGATAGATGGAGACTCACAAATCAGCTAATTTACGCTCTCTTCTTGACTTAGTGTAACAGACCAAAAATTAAGGAGAGTGTGCAGGAGGGAGCCTTGGATCAAAGCAATATTGATTGATCAAAGATCTAGTTCGTGGCGAACAGCAAATGGAAGAAGCGGGTGTGATTGATTTTTCACCTGCATTTGACCCTGCAAACATTCTGCTTAAAGGAACGGTTGAGTTCTTACAAAGCCTAAAGGCCCAATTCATTCGCAATGCCACGATTTTTAATCAACTTAAGAACACCAATCTTGGACAAATCAAGATTTATGGAATTTCAAAAACTCACTCTTGATTTCATGCTCTTTAGAAATGGATATAAACTTATTTTTCTATGAGCAGGCAGGTAAAATCGTCATTCAATTCCATCACCTTGCTACCCACTTTTATGGCGAACAGTCAAAGAGGGCGGACCAATGACACACAGCGTGATCGAAGCCCAATGGGGAGCCTTCGGCGGTAATTGATCTGGACCAACAAATCCAAACCCATAAATTCTCCAATACCTAGTGCGCTACTACCTAAAACACTTCGTCCACAACAGCACAAAGTAAAGAATAACAGTCTCAAACAAGATTGGCACTTCGCTCTAGCGCAATTCAATTGGTGGGATTGGTTTTATTTTAGGTTTTTTGGATATGTATGGTCGAAATGCGAGTTCGACGGCATTATTTGCGAACGCAAAATCATGCCAAACTCACTGTCTGAGCATTTTGAGTATACATATCCAAAAACTTAAATATAAAACCCAATCCCACCCCAATGAGGAATTAGCCGCGGTTTTTGGTTTGTTCTTGTTCTAGAGCTTTGGAGAGGTTGATGACGTCTTGGAAGGACTCGATGGGTTTTGTTCTTGGGACTATGACTTGGGTTTGTTTTTGGAAGATTTTGTCTTCTTTTAAAGCTTGTTCAAGTTGTTCGTCGCCTTCGTACAGACTTTCTTGAGCTTGCTGATGTTCGGCGCGCAAAGGTTCAACATGAAGAGGTGGTGTTGCCACCGCAGGTTTTGGTGACAGCGATGGGGATGGAGAGGCTTGCTTCTGAGGTTGTGGCTCGGGCCTAGATTCCGCTTCAGATTCGGAAATGTCTTCGGTTTTAAGGGCACCGTAGTGTCTGAGCATATTTTCGATTTTTTGTTCAAATATATTTGCCGAGTCCTTCACTTTGGACAAAACTTTTTCTTTGGTCAAAAAAGGTTTGGTAGGCTCTTCGTCTTTTTTTTCTATTTTTGATGGTTTTGGAATTTGAAACCCTTGGGTCCAACGAGATGGCAACTCACCAGCTTGTGGAAGGGGCGGTTGCGATACCGAAGCGGAACCAGCATCTGTCTCTATGAGAGGAGAAACTGTGGGTTGAACTTGTGACTCTGTCAGTGGAGTAGAAAATTGAGGTGGTTGTACCGTTTGTGGGTACTTACTTGCTAAATCTTCTAAGATCGAAATTTTAGATTGGATGGAGGCTTCAATTTTTTTAAGTTTTGCTAGAGTTCCTTTTTTATGAAAGAACACCACCCAAAACATTAAACACGAAAATAAAACGAATGCTTCTAATAATAGTTCCACACCCTAATTTTATAACGATTGCAGAAACTTATGTAACCTCTCTACAGACCTAAGGATGGTTTTTTCATCCACAGCGAAGCTCAATCGCACATAATCGTCCTGCCCAAAGGACCCACCTGGCACAATGACCAGTTGCTGGTCCTCTAATAAAGCCTTGCAAAACTGATCGCTGTTCCAAGATTTCTTTTGTAAATAATAAGACACGTCTAACCAAAGATAAAAAGCTCCTTGGGGCTTCACAAAAGAGATATGTGGGACCTTTTCAAGTTCGCGGATGAACAGTTCACTTCTTGCTTTTAATAAAGATTTGGCCGTCTCTACATCGGGAGCAGATTTTTTAAGGGCCGCCTCGACTGCGGATTGGGCAATAGAGTTGGGACAACCTGTGGACTGGCTTTGAAAGCTCGACATAGCTTTAATGATAAATAAAGGGCCCACTCCCCATCCCATTCTCCATCCTGTCATCGCATAAGATTTAGAAGCCCCGTTGATACTTAAAATACGATCCTTAAGCTCAGGAGCTATATCTAGCAAATGTGGTGCGCGCTCAGAGCCATCCAACATAAGCAAGTTATAAATATCATCGCAAATAATAAATACAGACGGATGCTCTTGCACCACTGACGCCATAAACTTTAAATCTTCAACACTTAAAACCAAGCCTGAAGGATTATTGGGACTGTTAAGTAATAAAATTTTTGTCTTTTTGCTAAAGCTCTTCTTAAAAGCCTCTTGCTTTTCTGGGCTCATAGAAATGTCTTGCACATCTGCGGTCACGGCCTTTCCACCACACAGCTCGATCATATCTGGATAACTCACCCAAAAAGGATTCGGGAGAATCACTTCATCACCCTCATCCAATAAAGATTGGAAGGCAGAAAATAGACTATATTTAGCTCCTGTAGCGACACTCACGTTGTTTGCATTATAATCTGTTTTAAACTGTTGATTGAACTGTTCGGCAATGACTGTTCTTAAACTCACATTTCCTGCTGCGGGTGTATAACGTGTCTTCCCTTCCTCAATGGCAAGTACGGCCTCCTGTGCGGCTGCACTAACTGTGGGCCAATCAGGCTCCCCCACAGTTAAAGATAAGATGTCTATCCCCTGAGATTGAAGCTCTTTGGCTTTGGCCGCTAGGGCTAATGTTGCAGACTCTTTTAATTGTTGGGCTCTTTTAGAAAGCTGAATAGACATTTGCTTATTCCTTTACACTGTTAAGTTTTTTATCAAAGAACGCACTCACAACAGGTGTTACAAATTTTTGATATGGACCTTTAAAATGCGCAAGCTCTTTGATGGATCGCGAAGAGACATCTCGATATTCAGGTCGACAGCAAAAAAGCACAGTATCTATATTATCATTAACTTGGCGATTTATATTAGACAAAGTCTGTTCTTGAATGAAATCTGAAGAAGACCTGACTCCACGAACCATAAGTTTCAAATCCTTCTGTTCCAGATAATGAATAGTTAAGCCCGTCCAAATGTCCACATCCACATTGTCCAGATGTTGAATCGAAGCACGGATCATCTCCACCCGCTCTTTGGGAGTAAAAAAAGCCTCTTTTTCATAAGAGGTAGACACCAACACTGTCAGACGCGAAAAGGTGCGCGCAGCTCTTTCGATGATGTCCAAATGCCCTAAAGTCATGGGATCAAAACTTCCTGGATATACGGCCTTCATAAGTCCTCTTTATGTTTGTATACAGAGAGATGTTTGTCTCCGTATGACTTTCTTTTATAGAGCCTTATAACATCACCATATTGATCTTCAATCTTTTCATGCTTAGTAGACTCGATACATATAAACTTAAACGGGCCAAGGTCCGCTTGCCCTAACGCCGTCATCACCTCATCTGCCATGGTTTTAGTAAAAGGAGGATCTATCAAAATAAGATCGTAATCTATAGGATTTTTTTGAATAAATTTTAAAGCATCAGACTTTATAATTTTATAGCTCTCAGCAGGCACTTTAAGCTTATGGATATTTTCCTTAAGAATCTGGATGGACTTGATATGTGAATCTACAAAGTCCACATGCTCACAGCCCCTTGAGAGAGCCTCCAGCCCCAAAGAACCTGTCCCCGAAAAAAGATCCAACACCTTAGCGCCATCCACATACATCGCCATAAGGTTAAAAATGTCCTCTTTCACCCTATCTGTTGTGGGACGAATATTTGCAGCATCAAAAGCAACTAGCTTGTGCCCTCTATATTTTCCAGAAATGATCCTCACGATGGCTCCTTCACCAAGTCTAGGCAATGCTTAGCAAAATCATACACATCGTCAAAGGGTTTGCGCACAAAGTCTGTGGCCCCCTTAAGGATAAAGTCTTCTTTAGTGCCCCCAGCAGAATACGCTGAAATCATAACTACAGCCAAATTTTTAGAATCTAAAAAGCCCAACTCCTTGATCTTTTCCAAAACCTCAACGCCTCCGACATTAGGCATAAGTACGTCTAATATCACGAGTTGTGGTTGGAAATCTGGCCACAGTTGCAAAGCCTCATCTCCATCGGCCACCGACTGCACTTCATGTCCTTGGCGTTCAAAAACTTTATGCAAAGTTTTACGGATCAAAAGTTCATCGTCAGCAATTAAAATCTTCAAAACTTGGTCTTCCTTTGAAATTTATAACTCTTTTTACTTTAAAACTTTTTTCTAGAAAAAGACATTCTAAATCTGGCCCCAGTGAACTTCTGCCCTTCAACCTCTACATCTACAGAAGGCAAAAGTTGTAAATCTCCACCAGACTGTTCCATGATCAATTTAGAAAGGAACAAACCAATTCCTGTTCCCATATTTGTGGTTTTTGTAGAGAAAAAAGGGCTAAAGATTTGAGCTTCTAAACCCACAGCAATCCCATGGCCTGTGTCGATCACCTCAAGATAGGTGACCCCCTCTTCTTCTCCTGAACGAAGAAGAATCCCCCCCTTATAATCCATCGCCTGACACGAATTATGAATCAGATTAAAGAGCACCTGTTGCGTTAAGCCCTTAGAGCAGAACACCATGCGTTCCATGCCCTCATCTAAAACAAATCGAATATTACGGGTGACTGACTTCATCAAAATCAAAGTGCTTTCTACAAGAGACGTTACAGAGACTTCGTTCACCTCAATCTTAGATTCCGAGAACTCTTTAAGATTTCTGATGATGGAAAAGCAGCGATTTAGACCAGAATAGATCTCCTCAAGGTCGTCTCTAAAGTCATCCGCCTTGGGATCATTTAATAAAGTCTGCGTGCTCATTTTCATTCCCGTTAAGGGATTAGAAATACGATGAATGACAATGTCCACAAGATTCCCCAAATACGCAAATTTTTCTGACTTAATGAATTGACCCTTTAAGAGATTGATAGATTCTTTGTCTTCGTAATGGTGCACCCATAAACGCTGCTTGATTTCTGTCATCAGTTCAAAAGAAAACGAGTTCAAATCATATTTGGAATTAAGATTTATAGCACCTTCGGCAAAGGCTTTTTTGCCTTTATGAAAGTCTGTAATAGGACACTTCTCACATGGACTATCCCGATCAAACAACACTTTATAGCAGTGTTTTTGATCATTCACGCTTCCGAAATTGGAGCGCATAATTTTATAGAATTCATCAATAATAAAGATGGGTTCTTTGAAACTTTTAAATGAATCCGACCATAATAAAGAATCTCGTTTGATCTCCTCTTCATCAATCAAAGCTTCTGCAATCATCACAAAGATGTTTTTTAAAAAGTTAAGTTTGTCCAAAAAAACTGGGGACTGATCTGCTGTTGAATTTTTAAATTCAAACCCCAAATAAAACCTGTGATCCGCATTAAGTTCAAAATTTTTAAAATGGATCACGGGATGGCTTACAATGTCTGCCCATCTTTTTTTATCAAGGCGTTTTATTTCATCTTCATTGATCTGATACTTTAATTTTACGTCGGAAGAATAGATTTGATAATATCCCGCACGCTTTACAAAGAGAAAGACCTCATGCACACCTTCATCTTCAAATTTCTTTTTAAAGTTCTCAATAAAATCAATTAAAGTGGATGCTTCAACAAAAGACTTCACCACTTGCAAGGCTGACTTTAAAAAATGCACCTTGTCTTCGAGTTCGTCTTGAGATTCTTTGAGTTTTTTTGTCTGCTCTTCGATCTGCTCGGTTAAGCGCAAAGCCAGTGTCTCGTATTTTAAATTTTGTGACTTTGCCTTCTGAATCACTTCCGTCTGTTTGAGGTTACGGATGAATCGTGTCTGTGTGCTTTTTAAGATGTCTTCAAGTTCTTTTTCGCTGAGGTCTGGTCCTAGCACTCCTAAAAAGTTAGTTTTTTTTCTAAGGTCATTGTACTGCTGAGCATTTAAGTCTTTGCTCCATACAAAAAAAGAATCTTTGTCTTCAAAACTTAAATCATCGGAATCAATAATGAAAATCTCGGCATCAAAACTGAATTTAACCAGTGCACCCGCAATGGCATCATGCAGACGCTCGGGGCACGGTTTAGTTTTAGATTTCCATATTATGTTCATGAATCAAATTATATATGATCTTACTTCGCTACACGAGTCTTTCTTTCTGCATACATGCTCATAATCACTAGGTCCTGATCAATGATCCTAGTGACCAGTTGCCTCTTTTTCTTTTGGCGGTGAATGACGTGCTCTCTTGTTTCTTCGATGTCCACAAATTCATAGCCATGGATACCGCATATTTTTTCTATCATAGCATCAATCTTGTTGATCTTTGCTAGGATGTGTTCACGTGCTGTGTAAAAGTTTTGAAAATCGAAAAGCGAAGTGGTGTTGTCTTGTGCTCTTTGCATGAAGCGTTCATTTTCTAAAATAAACTCTTCTAGCGCACTGTTCTTCATGTCCAATAAGTCCAACACCTCTCTCAAGACCATAGATTCGCTTCTCCTTTACGATCATTATGCCACCATATTGGAAATTTCATGCTGTCAATAATCTGGCTTGGACCATTTTTGGACTCTTTATCAGCGACCTTGGGCCAAAATGAACTGATTTATTCTTGGTGGTGTTTCATATCAAGACGCCTCTGCCAAGCCCATCTGGACTTATGGGCCACCCACAAGAGTTAGGTTAGGTTGGAATATTTTTGAATATGCGTACTCAAAATGCTCAGACAGTGACGTTTGGCATAGCTTTGCATGCGCAAAGCTATGCCAAGCCGAACTCGCATTTCGACCACGCATATTCAAAAATATTCCAACCTAACCTAACTCTTGTGGGTGGGTTCTTACTCAATAAATTTGAACTGAACTTTTTTTTGAGTAAGGCCCTTGTGGGTGTCTAAGTTTAGGACACTTGTTGTGAAAACATCGTAAACCCTTGTCTCTATAGGGGTTTTAGAGGATTTAGACCTCTTTTTTTTGGCATGACCTCTGCAATAAATATAAAGACAAGCTGAATGGCTGGAACATAAAAGCTAGGGGGATTCAGTGAGCTTTGTTAAGGGGTTTTTTATTTTTTGTATGGGCCTTGCTCTTGGCCTTGCTGTCTTTTCTGGGAAAAGCAAAACTTCAAATCAACACATGACTAGCAAACTAGAAAATCATCTTGATAAAGAACTTTCTAAAAGTGCCAGACTGACTCATCACGCTCAAAAGTCAGAAAATCAAAAAGCCTTTGCACCTGCTTTGCATGAAGCCAAAAACAAACCGCACACGCAGTCTAAACCTCAGTACTATAATCCTAATGGCATTTATGCTGATGCGGACACACTCAGGGACCAAACTCCTACTGCGCCACCCACTTCATATAAAACAGCCACAAATGTTCCTACCATCTCTGAAAACGAAGAAAACCCAGAGGAAGAAGAAGCCAAACTTGTTCCTACTGAACGCTTATCTGACGATCGAGCTCAAAAGTTAGAAGAAGAACTGCAAGCGAAGATGGATGAACTTAAAGAATTAAAAAATAGTGGATCGACAAAACCTGACACCGCTTCCTTCTCTTCATTTGGTCTTTATCAACCCTTTCCACCAGAAGAGAAAGATGAAACCTCTGGGAACACTGTTACCTATGGCGGAAGTTTTAACAACGGGGGGAACGATGGTGATGTGAATGGCTCTGATGTACTTCCTAAAATTTTTACGGTCGCAGGAGTCAATACAGCTAACTCTTTATTTTCTAAAAACTCCATCAGCATTCAAGAGTACGTGGACTATATGTCTATGGGGTTTGCCTCTCAGAGCGAAAGCATGCAACGTCTTGCCATTACCAATCTGAGCAACAAACTTCACACCGACGCCTTTGCCACTTTAGCGCAATACTCGTCTTCGGCCTCAGATGGGATGAACCAATTTCTGGATTCTGAACTGACTAAGCGCCTTAAAAACGCTGGTGGTCTTAAGTTTTTAAGCCAACAGATTGTAAATACTGAGTCTATCATCTCTTCACAGCTTGCCGTACACACTGTGGGTCTCATCCTTGAATCAGATGTTCCGTCTAACCTGTTTGACGTGCTCGTCAATGATGTCCTTCACAGCCTCAATCAGCTGTCACCAGGCCATCCCAGCTATAGCCGCAGTCGTCAACTCACTGCTCTAATTCCTGAGATTGTAAATTCTTAGATGCTAAGGCTGCCGTCATAGTGTAGGATCAAACTTCACACTATGACAAAGGCACTTAGTTTTTTTTGCATTTTATTGCTTCCTGTGATGAGTTGGGCTTACTTTATCCCCTCAAATCTCACTTCGTCTGAGCAAAAGTTTGTAGCTGGCTTTTTAAGCCAAACCTATTCTGCACAGTATATGTCCCGCCCCTTTTACACTGGAAACGACCTAGGAATAGAATTTGGCACAAGCTTTCAGTATCGCCCTTTGGATCAAGTGAAAGAACGCTTTACCGCTGACGATATTAACTCCTCTCTTTTTCTTTCCAGCCTGTATATCAATAAGAGTCTGATCTATGGCTTAGAGTTAGGGCTTTCTATGCTCTTAAGCTCTTTCACCTCAGACACGGTGTCTGGATTTGGGGGGCATTTAAGATGGTATCCTGATATTTTTGCCAACAGAAAATTCCAAGCCGTTTTGCAACTTTACACTCAGTATACCAATTTTCGTGATGCCTTTTATAATCAAGATCTCGGATTTCACATGGGGCTTGGCTATAACCGCAGGGACTTTTCCGTGTATTTAGGGGGTGACTTTGCCTTTGCCTTTTCAAGCTTTAGTGCCATATCTGATGCCCGTCCTATTACCAGCAGTGGTCGACGCGAAGAAGTAGACCACGCAAATTTTAGTCCCTTCTTAAGCCTTCAGTACCACTTTGACTCCTTCCACATTAACGTCATTCAAAGCTACAATTTCAATGCCAGCTGGTCGAGCCGTCTCAATTTGAGCTATTCTCTCTAACACCACTAAATATTTTTATTTCTCCCTCTAAACTTCTCTTAGAACTAGCCGAAGACTTTATTAGACCTTAGTTCAGGGGAAATCACTTGAAAAAAAACACGCGTTTGGGATTTATCACTTTCTTTATCCCTTTCGTTTTTTTAT
Source organism: Pseudobdellovibrionaceae bacterium (assembly GCA_023954155.1). NCBI lineage: Bacteria > Pseudomonadati > Bdellovibrionota > Bdellovibrionia > Bdellovibrionales > Pseudobdellovibrionaceae > Pseudobdellovibrionaceae bacterium. Next base: position 59,238 of record JAMLIO010000006.1, read on the forward strand.
TCCAAAACTGTGACCATCACGAAGAGACTCCTCTTCAAGCCTCAGAGACCACTCTTGAAAGCCTTGGGGTGCACACTCTGCATATCCCCGCAAAGGTTTTAAACGCACCACGAACACCGACAAGTACCCGAAAACAGGCGGCCCCACAAGAAGAGTTGATGGTGATCGACCTTTACAATAGTGTTATCAAAAACTCTCAGGGCGTGCATTATTGCCCTGGTTACGATTTCTTTTACTCCTTAAGACACATTTTAGATCAGGCACGTCTATGCATAACCGCTGCCAGCGAAGACGTGGTGTGCAGTACAGAATACACACCTCCCAAAGCAGTTTTGATCACTCAGGGCGGAGAACAGATTGCGCTGGGACGTCGAGACGACCAGTGCAAACAGATGGACCTGTGTGCCCCAAGCCAAGATGACTTTAATGTCTTGATTGAAATGTTCCTAGAAATTAAAGATTCATTTAAATGCACTTCGATCTGATCCATGCTTTTACGCTTTGGTTCCATCTGCCTGATTAAGGCTTTTGCATTTCTATCTTATCCACAATATTTGTAGTTGATTTGCCTTGTGAAAAAGGCAAAGACATCACCTTCCCACCTATAGATTTCACAAACTCCGAACCTACAATTTGGTCCTCAGACCAATCGCCACCTTTAACTAAAAAGTGCGGTTTAATCTTTTTGATCAGCTCTAAGGGGGTGTCTTCAGAAAAGATCACCACCATATCTACGGCCTTTAAGGCCAAAAGCAGTTCTTTTCTATCCTCTTCTGTTTGAATCGGACGCGTAGGTCCCTTTAGGCGTTTTACACTTTCATCAGAGTTTAAACCCACAACCAAAATGTCACCCAAGGCTTTTGCCTGTTCTAAATAACGAACGTGTCCTACGTGCAAAATATCAAAACACCCATTAGTAAATACAATTTTTTTAGATTGACGAAGCTGTTCTAAGTCTTGAATGTTCATTTATGATCCTGCTTTTCTGTATGTCTTCGGTGTACGCGATCTGCCTAAATATCCTTAAGGTCTCTTAGCGTATACAGCGATTTAGTTATTTTTAGCTGCTTTAGAATAATCTTGATCCATCGTTCTGTACTGCGCCTCTGTCTTTTCACCGTGCATCTCAACGCCAGAAAAATAAACCAATACATCTTTATTCACGAAGTAGGACAATAATGGGAAGACGATAAATCCTGATAAAAACACCACTGCGGTTCGTACGAAAACTTTAACAGGATAAGCGGCTTTACTTTGATCTTCATTGGAACCTAATTGGGCGTAAACCATCCACTCGCCAATGGTGCGTCCAAAAAAACATCGCGCTAAGATCATATACATAAAACTGACGGTCAGAACGATTCCCAAAAAGTAGGACCTTCCTGCGGCATCGTAAGGCAAATTGCTCAGCACTGCCGATAAACTCTCGCCCATAGCTGTAAGCACAATGGCAAAAAAGATCATACAGATCGACACTAAAGTCAGAACATCCATCATGATCGCTGTGAATGAAGGCAGAACGGGTTTGCTCTTTTTCTTTCTCAGCCCATCGTAACCAGAAAATCTAAGTGTAACGACCTCTACTGGAGAACCCATTCTTTGCGGAATAAAAAAAGGATTATCAATAACTGTGGAAGGATTTATGTCCTTTTCTACCACCCCATCAACGGAAGGCTCTCTGCCAATGTCTACGTCTCCAGCCCAGGGATTGTACTTCTCTTCTACAGGACGCATCCACACAGGAGTCAGCGAGGTCATATCCACTTCATCGGCCGTCTCAGCTTTAAAGTTTTGCGTCTTCTTTGTCTCACCCAAAGAAAGAGTTTGAGGAGGAGAAGCTTGTACGTTTTTTGGTTTTGCCTCTGGCGAAGACACCTTGGCTTGCGGAGTAGCAGTGAACATCGTGTCTAAATCCACAGAAGGCACCACGAAATCTTCATCTGCCGCCTCTTGATCTGCATAAGCATTAGACTTTTTTTGATGAAAGCCCAAACCCTCTGAAAGTGGTCGAAAATCTATATTTTCATTAAGATCAGACATACTTTAAAGCTCCAGAGTGTTAAAAGGCTCCACCCATATACCTTAGAACGGAGACAATCGACACGCAAGCAGTTTCGACCCTTAAGACCTGATCTCCTAGGGATAAAGAGGGAATCCCATAGCTTTTAAAGCGGGCCACCTCTTGTTCAGAAAAGCCCCCTTCAGAACCTACAAAAACCCAAATGTTTTCAATAGACTTATCCAAAGGTTGAGACTGAAAAAAGGCACTGAGTAACGGTGCACTCCCCTCATAAAAGGCCAGGGCCAAAGAGTTCTTGTCCAAAAGTTTTGACTTCTGTTGCTCTAAGAACCGCTCTAGAGGCTGTATAGGCTGAATTTTAAGGGGCTCATATCTGCCCGTTTGCTGCATGGCTGATCTCACGATCTTCTCCCAACGCTCTTCTTTGCCCTTAAGCTTATCTCCTGTTCTAAAAAAACTATAATCCGAAAGCATGGGCCATATCTGAGCCACGCCTAACTCCACAGCCTTTTCCAAAACAGCGTCAAACACCTTGGGCTTTGGGTAATTTAAAACAAGGTGAACGTAAGGCGGTTTCAGTGTGGGTAAGTCTCTGGCTTCAAGCACCTCTACAGTCATTTGCACTTTATCTACTTGTTTCACTTTCACCAAAAAGGCCTGATCTTGATCTTCGTTAAGAAGTTCAAAAAAACTGCCCATTCCCAAACGACAGACGATATGAATATGATGGAAGCTCTCACCACTTAGAGTGATGTCTTTACCCAGCTGCAATGTTTGGTCTGTCAAATAACGTCTCATGATTTTTTTAATACGTAGGCCCACCACTCCTGCGAGCGCAAACTCTTCACCACTGTCAAAGATCCACCTTCGATAAACTCTTTTACAAATCGAGGATTTCTTTCATCCAAAATTCCTGAAACAATCAACGTATCACTGAATGAAGGAAGGATGGCATCACGAAGTTTTAATAGGACTCCATCAATAATATTGGCCACAACAATAGGATAAGGTTCTGTCACTTTAAAAATATAATTTTCATCATCCACGACAAAGCGTTCTGCCAACTGGTTGAGTTCTAGGTTTTCTACACACTTCTCTCTGGCCATAGGATCAATTTCTGTGGCCACGCCTCTCTGCACCCCAAGGCGGGCCATAAGTATGCTTAAAATCCCCGTGCCCGCACCCAAGTCTAAGGAGTGAGTAAAAGTTTTTCCATTTATAGCCATCTCATCATAGATCAATTGCGCAACCAGCTGAGTCGTGGGATGGGTTCCCGTTCCAAATGCCAAACCTGGGTTGATACGAATCGTATGAGTGTCTGCCACAGGTGATTCTAACCATGAAGGCACCACCCAATAGCCCTCCACAATTGCAAAGGCTTTATAATGTTTTTTCCACTCTTCTAACCAGTCCTTTTGTTCCTCTTCCTTCAGATCAATCTGTTTACAGTGATCTTTTAAAGAAGAAAGGTCTTCTGTGCTGATCGCTTTTGAAAAGTAGGCCACGAGATTGACCTCTTCTTCATCAATGATTTCAGGATTAAAATCTTCGGCAATTTGAATGAACTTTAAATTTTGAGTGATACCCTCAGCACCCAATTCAAAAAGAACTGAGCTGATGTACTCTTCATCTGTGGCTTTTACTCCGTTTAGGAGAACTTCAAAGTAAGTCTGCATCCTCACGCACTTTGTTCCTTAGCAAATCAAAAACTGGATACTGCACTTGCAGATTTTGATTGGCAAGAACAAACTGGTAGCCCATGTGTTCCCTTTTATTTATTACAATGGGAGCCTTTAAATTTGCTGTCATGCCCGTGGCTTCTGAAGCCACTCGAACCATACAGTAAAAATTGGCCTCTTGCGCGTTTGTAATGTTGAGCTTCTCACACTCATATTGTGTCAACTGCATTTGAGACATGTCTGCCACAAACCCCGCTTCAATCACAGGAAAGGCAATGTCTTTTTGATCGCAGCTTTGCAGCCACATAAAAACGTCATCTTGTGGATCAGTGATAAATACAAATTTTTTAAAATCAGAAAAACCCAAAAGACCTTCTGGAAAAGTCACAACATCGTCTTCTGATATTTTTAATGTACCCACTAGGCTTTGAATCTCAATCATGCACTCATCCCCCTCTTTGTGAGTTAGCACTCCCGTAGCAATCGCCTCAATAATATGTGGTTATGAGAGCACAGGTCTTTTCAAACAACAAGTTTTTGATCGCATCCCGACGGTCTTGCGACATGCTCAAATGCAAAATATGGGGGTCTCAGGGTAAAATCAGGACCTTTAGGTGTTTTTAATTTGACGCGAGGCGCTTCTAAGAGCTTCGATGTCTGTTTTGGCAGCACTTTCGTTTTCGTCTTGAATGGATTGGTAGATCTCTTCTCTGTGGATTTTAGTTTCGCGGGGAGCTTCGATGCCTAAACGCACCTGTTTGCCTTTAAGCTGAACCACACGAATTTTGATGTGGTCATCAATGGCTATAGATTCTCCAACTTTCCTTGTCAGAACTAACATGACTCCTCCAGAACTAAGGAAATGAATTATTCCTAGGCGTTTAAGAAGTCAACAACAGTCATGGCTCCTCTGTAGTTTTCGAATTTTTTTCAATCACCAGATGTGGTGAGGATGGTCTCTCTTCTGACTCAGACTCTTCTTGTATCTCATCAAAATTTTCTTTGGATAGCCACGAGTCGGCAATCTCTTGAGCGGAAACTTTGTACTCACCAGCATCAATCATTTTTTGTAAACGCATAAGACGCTCTTCACGCTGTCTTTTTTCATCCAAATCCACGACCTTAGGCTGGTTCTCTTTTTCTAAGTCCATTGCTGTCAGTTTAACATCGAGTTTTTCAAATGAATACGGTAAAAGCGTGGCCTTCTTTGCAATTTTTTCATAGAATGATTTTTGTGAAACGGCTCTGCATCTCTTTCTTTTTGATCTTTAGCTTGGCTTGGACTGCTGAAGCCAGTGTGCCTTCGTCTAAAGGTTTTGGAGATTTAGGTCGTCGCTCTCAGAACGAAACCATTCGTTTTGACATTCCCATCACTTATAACAGTCATGTTTCTAAATGGGTGAAGTACTTTCAGAACAGCGGGCGAAAGTGGTTTCAAGTGTGGTTGGATCGCTCTGCCAGCTATATCCCTCACATTCATCGCCTGCTGGATAAAAGAAATTTACCTCGAGACTTGGCGTATCTGGCCATGATTGAAAGCGGTTACTCTTCACAAGCCATCAGCAGTGCCTCTGCTGTGGGATACTGGCAGTTCATGTTACCGACAGCTAAGCGGTATGGCTTAAAACATAGCTGGTGGATTGATGAGCGCCGAGACATCATCAAGAGCACTTGGGCCGCCTCTCAGTACCTCAATGATTTAAACAAAGAGTTCAACTCTTGGTACCTTGCTGCTTCGGCCTATAATATGGGGGAAACCCGTCTGCGTCGTTTAGTGAAAAAATACAAGTCCACCGACTTTTGGGTTCTGTCCAAACAACGCGACTTCCCTAAAGAGACTCGCGACTATGTGCCTAAACTGATTGCAGCCACCATGATTGCTAAAGCCCCTCACCTTTACGGTTTTAAAGCTCCAGATGGGAAAGCTTTAGAGTACAACTACTTCTATGTTCCAGGTGGCACAGACCTCTTTCGTTTAGCTGAACATTTAAAAATTGAACGACGAGCTTTGTTAAAACTCAACCCCGAACTTTTACACGGTATTGTGCCTAAAGAGATTCCTTCCCACCGCATCCGCATTCCCTTGGGTTCCGCCAAACAGGTTGCAGCATATATCAACGTGCGCCAAGGTCATTTATAAACGCCAAACTCAGTGCTACACTTCGTTGTGACCTCTAGTGGGCCGCAGTCTAAAATGGATTTTCATTTTATATGGGTAGGAAGCTATGATTGTTAAAAAATATGGTGGAAGTGCTTTGGCCTCACCTCAACACATCGAAAACATCGCCCAACATATTGCTTCAGAATATAAAAAAAATCCTGAACCCACTTTGATCGTGGTCAGCGCTATGGGTGAAACCACCAATGAACTTTTAAAACTGGGACATGAACTGTCCCATCGCGCTCCTGCCCGAGAGCTAGATATGTTGATCTCTGCTGGAGAGCGCATCAGTATGGCCTTGATGAGCATTGCATTGCAAAAGCACGGATGTCCATCTATTAGCTTTACAGGAAGCCAAGCAGGCATCATGACGTCTTCCAAACACGGGTATGCTTATATCCATGAGATCAAACCCATCCGCGTGGACGAAGAGCTTAAGAAAAATAAAATTGTGGTGATCGCGGGATTTCAAGGTGTTGATCCCTTAACTAAAGAGGTGACCACCTTAGGGCGCGGTGGAACAGACACCACTGCCGTGGCTCTTGCCGCCCACTACAAGGCTAGGTCGTGTGAACTGTATAAGGATGTGGCAGGTATTTTGACTGCTCCTCCTCAACTTGTTCCACAAACTCAATTGATTCCTCACATGCACTATGATGAGTTGCTCTCTTTGTGTTATTGGGGATCGAAGGTGGTTCAACACAGAGCGGTTGAATTGGCTAAACGTTTTTCTGTTCCTCTTAAGATTGGCTCGTGGAAAGACCATCGCATTGGAACCCTTATTAACAACGACATAGGAAAAAATAAAACTATGGAATCCGTAAATATAAATGCCATCAGCATCTTTGAACCCATTTTAACCGTTTCTTATCGTCTGCCTTTAGATCAAGCGATCTGTAAACTGATGGATGTGTCTCGAACCTTGGACATTCCTTTCCCGATACTTGTAGCCTCTACTGCGGCAGGAGAAGGCTCAAGACTGATGGTCACTGGACACAAAGACTGGATTGGAGATCTATTCACCCAACTTCAAAGCGAAGCTGATATTGAAAAGGTCGTCTCTGATCATGTCGGCATCATGATTCAAGGCATGGGGTTAGAAAACGGAACAGCCTTAGTCAGCCTGATTCAAAAGCTACAAGAAGCCCAAGTGCAAATTGATAAGATTCTTAAAGACCCACAAGGAATTTTATTTTCTTTCCCCCATTCAGAAAAAGAAAAGGCCTTAGAAATTCTAAAGCCTACGGGCAACTTCTAACTCAAAAGTATTTGAGTTAGAACAAAGCTAACTGATCTCGCTCACACTCCTTGAAGGTTTTAACTTCTTCAAGCAAGTCCGTTTTTAAAGTTTGTTTAGTGTCATCTAGGGTGAACTTCACCACACCCAGACCGTAACACTCCATCACATTTTCTTGTGAGGTCAGACTACAATTCAAAACATTTTGCTGTCGTTGGGGAGGGTTCACAAACGCGGATCTGGTGAGGGCTGTCACATATATATAACCAGGTTGAGTAAGGTCTAATTTCACAAGCGAGGGAACCACTCCCACAGGCGCTCCAAAAGCAATCTGAGCACTGGCACACCACTGTTTGGACATCACCACTGCTTCATTAGTGGTGAACTCTCTTTCTTCTTCTTCTTTTACAGGATCACAACCCAAAGTCAGACTTAAAGCAAAAAAGATAAACATCGTATAAATGAGTTTTTTTAAGTTAAGGAACATCGAACGCCTCCTTGCTGATTCAAAGAACGCCATTAGGAACTCTTCAATTTAATGCTAGGGGGTTGGTGCGGAAAGTGCAACTTAAATCTAAATTTACAATTTGATTACACATCTCACCTTACAGCTAACTCTCTGAATAGGCAGCTGCCATTTGGAAGGTCTTTAGAAGAGATATCTCTCTAACAATAGGCACGCCCATCCATGGGCTCTTCCAGTATTTGCCCTGCGGGCAAAACGCGTCACGCTTACTGGAGGCCTATTCTTAGAGAGATCTCTTCTAAAGACCTTCCAAATAGCAACGCCAGTGTGATTGTGTTTAAAGCGGGATAATGAATCTTTATTTAAAAAATCCTGAGTAGGAAATTTTATTCCTTCTGACTGGATGAAGATTGGGGGAAGGTCAATAAAGGGTGTCAATATTTTTTGCTTAGAAAGTCAGCAATATAGATTGTAAAGGAAAATTAAATGAAAACAACAAAAGACAGTGGGCCCTCTGAATTTGAAATGAAAAATAGGAAGTCTGTAAGTTTTCGCAAGCCTTATATTGAACGTGCTTAGTTTTTTAATTTTGTTGATGATATAAATAACCAAATAGGACAACGGCGCAGAGACAGCTATATCCCGACTTAAACACAATCACACAGGCAGTTGTTGTTTGGAAGGTCTTTAGAAGAGATATCTCCCTAACAAGAGGCCTCCAGTAAGCGTGACGCGTTTTGCCCGCAGGGCAAATACTGGAAGAGCCCATGGATGGGCGTGCCTCTTGTTAGGGAGATATCTCTTCTAAAGACCTTCCAAACAGCAACACCGCCCCACATCTTCGTCAAAAAAAAAGAGACCCGAAGTGGATCTCTTTAATACTTGATCTTGGATTTTTTCCTCATCAACACATAAAAACGGCTAGGTGCAATTCCGATTAGGCCCCCCCCTTTGCAGACGAAGCACCTATGGCAATCGTGCTTAGTTTTTCTTTGCGCGCTTGCTGGATTCTTTTGCCAGTGCGTCTTTCATGTCATCTAAATTAGGCTCAGCCACCACGGCGTCATCTGTCGCCGTAGCTTCGCTGACTTCTAGGTTGGCACCAATTCCGTAAGAAGATAAAACTTTTGATTTTACTTCTTCTCTGATAGCAGGGTTGTCTTTAAGGAATTGTTTTACGTTTTCACGGCCTTGACCTAAACGCTCACCCTCATAGCTGAACCATGCGCCCGCTTTATCAATGATATTTTTTTGAACAGCAAGATCAATGATGTCACCTTCTAAAGAAATACCTTCGTTATACATCAAATCAAATTCCACTTTAGCAAATGGGGGTGCCAGTTTGTTTTTTACCACTTTTACAGCTGTACGGTTGCCCACTACGTCCTCACCGTTTTTAATGGCACCCACACGGCGCACATCTAAACGCACTGAAGAGTAAAACTTTAAAGCGTTACCACCAGTTGTGGTTTCAGGGTTACCAAACATCACACCAATTTTCATACGGATTTGGTTAATGAAAATCACCATGGTGTTACTTCTATTGATCACAGCAGTTAATTTTCTTAAAGCCTGAGACATTAAACGCGCTTGTAGACCCATGTGACTGTCACCCATGTCGCCTTCGATCTCTGCTTTCGGAGTCAAAGCCGCAACCGAGTCCACAACTAAGATGTCTACTGCACCTGAACGAACTAAAGTTTCAGTGATCTCTAGAGCTTGTTCACCTGTGTCAGGTTGAGAGACCAACATTTCTTCGATGTTCACACCTAATTTCTTAGCGTAGTTGATGTCCAAAGCGTGCTCGGCATCCACGAAAGCCACAGTGCCCCCGTTCTTTTGGCATTGAGCAATAGTAGATAACGCCAAAGTGGTTTTACCCGAACTTTCTGGTCCATAAATTTCAACGATACGTCCTTTAGGTAGGCCGCCAGTTCCAAGACCCACATCTAAGGCCAAAGAACCTGTACTGATAAAAGAGATCCCGTCATGAATTTTAGCGTCTCCGCCAAGCTTCATGATTGAGCCTTTGCCAAATTGCTTTTCAATTGCAGCTACTGCAAGATCTAAAGCCTTCGCTTTTTCTGAGACATTTTTTTGAGCGTCTTTCATTATGCAACCCCTTTATGTGTTGTTAAGATTTTAATTTTGTAAAACTTCGTCTAATAAGGCCCATGCTCGCTTTGCGGCTTCTTGTTGTATCTCTTCGCGAGAAAGGGTCTTACCATTAGAGCCTGTAAAGATATGTCTTTCAACCTTTTCAAAGCCTGGACCAACCACAGCAATGAAAACTAAGCCCACAGGCTTTGACGCTGTACCGCCACTCGGACCCGCAAGGCCTGTAACACTGAGTGCCACATGCACATTCAGCACTTGCCTTGCCCCTTCTGCCATCATTTTAGCCACTGGCGCGCTCTCTGCACTGTGGGTTTTGAGCAGAGCATAAGGCACGGCCAAAACTTCTTCTTTGACCAAGCTGCTATAGGACACCACCGCACCCTTATAAATTTCAGAAACTCCAGGGATTTGAGCCGCCTGATAGGACACAAGTCCCCCCGTGCAGCTTTCAGCAAAACCCAAAGTCCATTGTCTTTTCTTAAAAGCGGCAATGACTTGATGTTGTAAAGACTGTGACAAGACTCCTCCGTTTTTTTCTTTTGAGATATTCTTAAACCCGCAGACCCTATAGTTTTAAACCTGAAGCCCTTAAAGCTTTTGATGCGTTTGGCAAACTCTTCTGCCCGCTCTTAACCTATAGGCCACCCATTTAACCACCCATTGGGCAAAATCAGGAAATGAAATAGCATATTGGCAATAAAGCCCGCGACAATGTCATCACTCATCACTCCCGCGGCCCCTGGTACTTTTTTATCAAAAATAGAAATAGGTGGTGGTTTTAAAATGTCTAAAACACGAAACATTAAAAAACCCACCAAAAGCGCAAGAGGAGTCACAGGGACCAGAAAAAAAGTGACCAAAATCCCCACCACTTCATCCACAACCACCTCTTTGGGGTCTTGGTTGTCAGGATTTTTATGCAAGTACATGGCTGTGATCCACAATGACAGAGCCAAAAACAGCAAAGTAAGAACCATATAAATCTCAGCACCAAGAGCCGCCAAAAGAATCACAAACGGAATCGTGCCTAAGCTGCCCCAAGTCCCAGGAGCTTTAGGGATACAACCCAGTCCTCCAAAGGTGACAAAGATCTTGATATAATCTACGTCTGAAGATGATTTTTGATTGTGTTGCATTTCGTCTCGCCTGTTTACTCTTGCTGACCCATAAACCCCAATGATGGAAAGTGCTGATTTTTTTGCGTTTTTGGGTTTATTTTATTTCACTTTCACAATTTGTTGATTATACCTTAAGACATGTCTTCAAAGGAATCTATTCTTCATAAAATCGCAGATTACTTAGCGCGTAGAGACCACAGCCCCAAAGAAATTTTGGACAAACTGGAACGCAAAAAGGTCTTTACCACCGAAGAGATTCTTGCAGGCATAAAAAAAGCACAAGACGCAGGATGGTTTTTACCTGATGACGAGCTGGCCTTAAAAGTCCATGCCTATCTTGTACGCAAAGGCAAAAGCCACAAGTACATCGAGCAGTATTTAAAAACAAAGGGTTTGCCCTCCACAGCCTTTGATCGCAGTGAAGAGGTCCAGACCATTCGGCGTCACCTAGAGAAGAAGTTTCAAACTTATTCCAATCTAGAGTATGATGATAAACAAAAAGTTTTGCGGTCTTTAGCGCAAAAAGGCTTTGATCTGAGTTGCTGCTATGAAGCCCTTCGCCTTGAAGCAAATATGGAGTCTATGAATGAAGAGTTTTGAAATACGAAAAAGTTTTTTAGATCATTTTGAGAGCCACAACCATGAGTTGATAAAAAGCTCTTCACTTGTTCCCCACAATGACCCCACCTTGCTTTTTAACAATGCAGGTATGAATCAATTTAAAGGCGTCTTTTTGGGGCAAGAAGCACCTCCTGCTTCTCGACGCGCGACCACCTCACAAAAATGCGTGCGCGCAGGTGGTAAACACAATGATCTTGAAAATGTCGGCTTTACAGCTAGACACCATACGTTTTTTGAAATGTTAGGTAACTTTTCTTTTGGTGATTATTTTAAAGAAGAAGCTCTGATCTTTGCTTGGGAACTTTTAACAAAAAAATGGGGCCTTGATGAACGTCGACTTTATGTCACCGTATATGACGATGACGATGAGGCCGCAGAGCTTTGGCATAAAGTCATTGGGGTGTCCAAAGATAAAATTTATCGCTTTGGTCAAAAAGATAATTTCTGGCGCATGGGAGATACAGGTCCATGTGGTCCATGTTCTGAAATCTTTTATGATCAAGGAGATCGCGTTGGAGGTAACCCCAAAGACAACGTTATGGGTGGCGAAGGCGATCGCTTTATTGAGATTTGGAACTTAGTGTTTATGCAGTACTTTGAAGATGAGTCGGGTAAACTGACACCACTGCCTCGCCCTTCCATTGATACGGGAATGGGACTGGAAAGAATCAGTGCCATCATGCAAGGGCAGATCAATAACTATAACAGTGATCTGTTCTTGCCTTTGATTGATGTAGCCTCAAAGATCAGTAAAACCACTTATAGCTTAGCGGCGTCTACAGATAACAAAGAGGCCGCAGCTCTTCGAGTGATTGCGGATCACGCTCGTGCTGTAAGTTTTTTATTAGCAGATGGAGTCATCCCCTCTAATGAAGGACGAGGCTATGTGCTTCGACGTATTTTACGTCGTGCCATTCGTTATGCTCGCACCTTAACCGATCAATCTGTTCTACCTGAGGTGTGCAATAAGGTGATCATCACCATGAACGATGTTTACCCTGAACTGCAACAGTCTAAGGAGTTCATCTTAAAAAGTGTGACCGATGAACAGGAACGCTTTTTAGAAACTTTAGATAAAGGAACAGAACTTCTGAAAGATGAAATTCAAAAAGTAAAATCCAGAAACGCCAAAGCCCTATCTGGTGAGTTTGTATTTAAACTTTACGACACTTTTGGATTTCCCGCTGACCTCACCCAGCTAATGGCCAAAGAAGATGGCATTGCCATTGATGAAAAGTCTTTTGAAGATCATCTGCAAATGGCTAAAGAACGCTCTAAATCCAGTCGTAAAGGACAAAGCTTTAAAGTTTCTAATGTGGAAGTGAACCAACTGGCCACACAATATTCACCCACCCAGTTTTTAGGATACGAAACTTTAGAAACTGCCGAAGCCCAAGCCATTGCGTTCTTTAAAATTGAAGAGACAGGCTTATCATCCGCTTCCACTTTAAACTCAGGCGAAGAGGCTTATGTTCTTTTTGATCAAACTCCCTTTTATGCCGAAGGCGGGGGGCAAGTCGCTGATCTCGGTACGGGTTCAAGTTCTTCTGGGGCGTTTAATGTTTTAGATGTGCAAAAGTATAAAGACGTCTTTTTTCATCGAGTAGAAGTGGCTAGAGGCAGCATCAACTCCACAGAGACTTTCAGTTTGCATGTGGATGGAGCGCGACGAGCACAGATCGCGGCCCACCATTCCGCCACCCATCTTTTGCATTTTGCTTTAAGACAGGTTTTAGGAACTCATGTAAAGCAAGCAGGGTCTTTAGTGGCCGAAGACAAACTCCGTTTTGACTTCACCAACAAAGGTCCTCTGACCTCTGAACAAAAACAACTGATCGAACAGATTGTAAACTCAGCAATTAAAGATGCAGAACAGGTTTCAAGTACGGTCAGTTCTTACAATGAGGCTTTAGAAGCAGGTGCCCTTGCGCTTTTTGGGGAAAAGTATGGGGACACTGTGCGTGTGATCCAGATGGCGGACTCAGTAGAACTCTGCGGAGGTACACATGTTCATAATCTTGCTGACATTAAGTACTTTAAAATTGTTTCTGAGACAGGTGTAAGTTCAGGCGTACGTCGCATTGAAGCCCTAGCAGGTACGAAGGCCATTGAAATGTTAGATCAGAAGTTTTCTGACTATAAAAAAATCTGTAGTGAATTGAAACTTTCTGAAGACACCCACGCTGAGGCCGTGATTCAAACCATCGAAAAGTTCAAAGCAGAAATTTCAGATTTAAAAAAGAAATTGAAATCTGCCGCGCAAGGCTCAGTCTCTGTGGATGATATTGTTAAAAACAAAGTCACTTTAGATTCTGGACTTAGTTACATCTTTTATAGCAGTGATATTGACGACACAGAAACTCTAAGAACTTTAGTGGATCAACTTAAAAATAAATTAGGCTCTGGTATTGTTGTGGTGACAGGTGCGGTTTCTGACAAGACGCCTTTGATTGTATCTGTAGACGCCTCATTAAACAAAAAAGCTCCTGCAGGACAAATTTTAAAGTCCATTGCCGAAAAGCACGGTGGTCGCGGGGGTGGGCGCCCTGACTTTGCTCAAGGGGCTGTGAGTGACGTTGACAACATCACGCAAACCGTAAACGAGGTCATCGCGTCTATCCTTGCCTGATCTCAATGAATTGGGTAGTTTAGGAGAGCCTACTTTGGAGTTTTTATGAATTATACCCTTGGAATTGTACATGCCCCCATTTGGGAAGGGCAGAAAAAACCAGGTGTGGCATTCGGCCCTTCTACGATGGAAGAATTTGGAATCAATCAGTTTTTATTTGATTTAGGTGCAAATTTTAAAGTTTTTAAAAAACCCGAAAGCACCGAATTTGTCTATGGCCAACCAGATCAGTTAGAACAAAAATACAAAGAGATCTTTCAACTTGTGGACCATGCCTTTTGGGAGTCCCTACTGCCCATCACACTCGGCGGCGACCACAGTCTTGCTATGGCTTCCGTATCTGCGGTTTTAAAACACTATCCTAGGACAGGTATTCTTTGGGTGGATGCTCATGCAGATATCAACACTTTTGAAAGCTCACCTTCTGGTAATTTACACGGAATGCCTGTGGCTGCTTTAGCGGGAATCATTTCTCGCGAAGAGATGTTTAAAGGCGAATGGATGCGAACGAACTTAGATTTAAAACAGATCGTTTATATTGGCCTGAGGGACGTGGATGAAGGCGAGTATAAAATTCTTAAAGATCATAACGTGCTTTATTACACTTCAGAACAAGTTCATAACGGAAGCCTTGCACAGATCATTGCCGAATCCAAAGCCCACTTTGTAAAGCATGGATTTACTGAAGGTCTTCACTTAAGTTTTGATATTGATGCTTTAAGTTCAGAATTAGTTCCCGCCACAGGCACACCCGTACCTAAAGGCTTAACCTTTGCCGAGCTTGAAGAGCTGATCAAGAACATCAAAAATACATTTCGTTTGATCTCTGTAGATTGTGTGGAGTTTAACCCTGAAAAAGTAAGTGATCCCAAAGAAGTTTTAAAAACCTACAGCGCTATCCAAACCTTTTTTAGGCTCTTGCTCTCGCACCCAAGTCCTGTAGTGGATCGTCATCCTTTGGAAAAAATCTAAAAGTCCCCAGTGCTTGCGCATTGTAAAGGCGTACTTGTTTGTGGTCTTTTCGGTATGGAAGAGCCCCGACGTGCTAAAAATGCGATGAGGTTTTCTTAAAAGCCATGACCAGCTTCCCACCTCTAATGTCCATGGGATAAAAATCTTTTTATGATCCTCTGGTGCAGAAAATCTTGAGTCAAACACATTAGACATAAGTTGCTTGTGCTCTAAATTCATTTGTGAATGCAAAGCTAAACTTTGACTGTCTTGTGATGATCCATAAAGTGATTTATGAATATCGTAAATATGATCCCACATATCACCATGGATCAAATAACTGTCGGATTGTTTTTCAACAATATAACGGTGGTAAGGATGGGACAGCTTTAAGTACCTTGCAAAGACACTGGTAATACGTGTTTGATCAAATGGCAGATATGATTTTGCATACGGATACCATAAGCGATCATGCCATCCAAAACCTGAGTGAATATCAACTGACATCGCAAACGGAGAGGGCATCATATTTTTAATAACAAAATCCCTGAGCACTTGGTTTTCATATTCCAAAACACCTTGCTCACCTCGATACCATGGGAGCCTTTTACTGATACGATGACCCGATCCCAAAAAAACTCCCCCACTTTCTGCATCTACGGGGGCGTTTCTCATTAAGTCTACACCGTTGGGATTAGATCTTTTGCGTAAATACATCCCGCCAGGATTTACAATGGGAATCGTTACAATTTTAATCTTTTCAAGACTGGAAGTTAAAGATGTGTCCCAATTGAGATTGCTAGCGAGAGTATTTAAATAATTCACAATGATATGTGTGCCGATCTTTTCTAAACCATGAACACCAGCAAAAATTCCAAGCACAGGCACAGATGGATCAGTCTGTCCTAATTGCAAGCCGTAAATGGGAATCGTTCTATCTTTAACAGAAACCTCACCCAACACTTCGTAGTTAAAAAGCGAACCAAACTTAGATAGCTTTTTGATAAGTTTTTCTACATAATAATTTTCTGGGAAAACCTTGCTCACACTTACTTTCTCGGTCAAAACGGTTTATAATTAAAGCTCTAAACGCACTTGCTGCTCTTGGAGAGACACCCTCTATGAAACAAGAACTCGACAGATACCTTTTGCACAGATGCTCTCATTTCTTTTACACAAAGGTTTTTCGTGAAATTTACTAAATCAGAGCTTTCTTTAATTCTGGTGCTTTCCTCTATCCAGTTTGCCCATATCATTGATTTTGTGATCATGATGCCTCTTGGGCCGCAACTCATGCGCAGTCTACAGATTAACCCAGGACAGTTTAGTCTTCTAGTTTCTAGTTATACTCTAGCCGCAGGTCTAAGTGGTCTAGTGGCTTCTTTTTTTGTAGACCGTTTTGATCGCAAAAACATTCTGCTGTTATTTTTTGTGGGTTTTATTCTCGGGACTTTAGGCTGTGCCTTCTCATCTCATTATCATCTTTTGCTTTTTGCCAGATGTTTTACAGGTGTCTTTGGTGGGGTACTGACTTCCATTGTGATGTCTATCGTTTCAGATTCTTTTGAATACTCTAGACGTGGATCGGCGATGGGCATTGTCATGTCAGCATTTGCTGCCGCCTCTATATTTGGACTTCCTTTAGGAATTTATCTTGCGAATCACAGAAATTGGCAGACTCCGTTTTTAGTTTTAGGAGTACTTGCCATTTTTATTTTTGCCTTAGCTTTTGCTCTGATTCCAAAACAAAATGCGCACTTACAACATAAAGCTCCTACCAGAGACAACTTCCAAGTGTTTAAAATGATCCTTTCTGATCATAATCAAGTCTTAGCCTTAATACTGGTGTTTTCATTAGTCTTGGGGCAATTCACCATCATTCCCTTTATCAGTCCTAGTTTTGTGCTCAATGCAGGTTTAAAAGAAGACCAACTTCCTTTGATTTATCTTCTAGGCGGATTCTGTTCGATGTTTGCCTCTCCGCTTATGGGGCGCCTAGCAGATAAATATGGCAAACATGCCGTATTTCGTGTGGCTGTTCTTATGTCATTAGTTTCTATTTATCTTATCACACATCTTGGCCCTCAGCCCGTATTAGTAATTTTAGCAATAAGTTGTTTCTTTTTTATTGTGATGTCAGGACGGCTTGTACCTTCAATGGCACTGATTACAGCTACAGCACCCACTGAAATGCGCGCAGGTTTTTTGGCCATAGTGAGTTGCGTGCAACAACTGTCTGCGGCTACCGCATCGTGGCTTGCGGGCATGATCATTATTGAATCCCCTACTGGAAGCCTAGAACACTTTAACTATGTGGGCTACATCGCTATTTTATTTAGCTTGCTGGCCTTATTTATCATCAGAAAAGTACAAAACACTTACGACACCTAAATCCCTAGCGCGGATGGCGGCCCCGTTGTCTGTTTATAAGGTCTTTTAATTAAGGTCTATCTTTCGAAGGAGGCACGCCCCTCCTGGGCTCTGCCAGCATTTGCCCTTTGGGCAAAACACGTCACGTTTGCTGGAGGCCTCCTTCGAAAGATAGACCTTAATTAAAAGACCTTATAAACAGACAACGGATGGAGGGGTGTGACTAGTTTTGTACAACTTGTATCTATTACTACAAGAATTTATGGAGAAGACATCAACACTGATGTCTTCCTTTAGTTCACGGAATTCACCCCACATTTAAAAAAACAAGGTTTGGGTTCCCCGTTAAAATCTGTGGTCGGAGTTAAACGCAAAAGACATAAATTGTCACCCTCGCTCTAAAATAGCCGCTTTTCGCCCTTAAAGTAGCGTATACGCTCAAGAAATGGGGCATGGTCTTTGCCTCTTAAACTCTTGATGAAATGGGTGCTTAAGTCGCTGCTTTTTATGATTGCTATTTTCACACTGACTCAGTGTGCTCAGCAGCAGGCTTATGAAAAACTTCCTGAGCTGATCAATGAGGATACAGGTTTAAGGGAGTTTCGTTTTCGTAGTGCCGATTGTATTGATACCGTTTACCAGCACATTTCAAGTAATTGCGATCACAAGCAACAGATTGTGACCGAGAAGAGTCCTAATTCTGATAAAGAAGTTGTACTTATACGTGAGTTGACTCCTAGCTTAAAAGAAAAATTTAAAACTGTGGTTTCACCTACGGTTCAATATGATGAGAAAAATGGAAAGATTTATGTATCAGCCACACTGAGAATCAATGAGAGTTCTGATAGAGACTTCACAGAATTTAAATACACTTTTGAAGGCGACCTCAAGGGATTTCGCGAAAAGTATAAAACCGATAAAAGTTTGCGCTATATTCCTCTTGAGAAAAAATCAGGCCCTACAGAAAAACTAAATGGTGTTGTGTACTGTGCGACTCAACCCAGTTGTGATGAAGTGGCTTTAGTCTTTTCATTTTTAAATCCAAGCCCTGACGGTAAAGAACTTGTAGATTCTAAAACTTTTACTATTGATGGACGTGAAAGTGAAAAAGCTCTAACAGACACTCAGCCTGGGAAAGCCGAACAAAGGACCTTAGATATTAAAATCACTGAAGTGGAATTTCCAGATGAGTTCGGTGTAGATGACATTGCTGATCCTGAAAACCATGAAGTCTTTGCCAATGTAAAAGCCCCCGTACTTCCTAAAGATCCTACGGGTACCTTATGTGCAGGGATGGTTTCTGATCCTACACAATGTCCTGATTATATTTACGACTCCACTCAAAAAAATCCTCTTCATGAAGAAGAATCTGAAGATGAAGACGACGCTGTAGTTGACGTGTTTAATATGGATCAAGATATTTTGGGACAACCTCAAACTCCAGAGCAACCAGAAACAGACAAAGATACTGCCGATAACAACCCCACTCAGCCTGCTGTTCCGCCAACGGGACAAGCAAATTCTGCGGAAGATCAAAAAGCTATCGTTACAACCCCAGATCGCCATGAAGGAAGTGGTGGTTTTGTCATCACTGGTCCTGATGATCAAAATAGTAGTGGAGGCTTTGTGATCACTGGCCCTGATAATGACACCGGTTCAGTCTCTACAACAACACCTCCTGCTACGTCTGCAACTACGCCAGCAGAAAATACCAATGACAATGAAGTGAAACTTCCCACGGAAAATATTCCCATTCCAACACCACGCCCAGACCACACTCCCCCTTCAGCAGACAACAATACAGAGACACCCAAAGATACTGCAT
Source organism: Pseudobdellovibrionaceae bacterium (assembly GCA_023954155.1). Taxonomy (NCBI): domain Bacteria; kingdom Pseudomonadati; phylum Bdellovibrionota; class Bdellovibrionia; order Bdellovibrionales; family Pseudobdellovibrionaceae; species Pseudobdellovibrionaceae bacterium. The sequence goes on from JAMLIO010000006.1 coordinate 78,433, forward strand.
CTGAAGAGACTCCCAAGAATCCCACTCCCGCAGAGATTTTAGCCGAAATTCCTATTGATCAAATTCCACGCCCCATGCCTCGTCCTGAGCATTTGGGACAAGGTAACGCTGGTCCTGCTGTAGCAGGAAAGAATCAACTTTTAAGTGTAGATGGGAAATTTATATTTGATCTGACCAAATGCACAACCCAGTTGAATCGCCTGCAAACAGGTGTATTCAACCAATCTCGTGGTATCTATTACAGTGGAAGCTTAAGAAATGGTAAACCATATTCTAAAAGTTTTGAAAGCAATCGCCCTAATACATCTAAAAAAAGTCGACAATTCAGTTCGGATTTAACGCTTCTTACGGTGGAATACGCCGCTTGTGTTTTAGAGCAAAAGTATAAAAATATTAAAATTGATATTCACGATTTTTCTTTACAAAATGGCGGCAAGATTGGGGGCCACGGTTCTCATCAAAATGGTTTGGATGTGGACTTGTCCTATCCTCATATAGGAAACAAAACCAAAGGCTTTGACAAATTTGTTAATAATATGACAGATGAACGAACCGAAGTGGCTCTGGATTATGCTAAGATTCTTTATTCTACAGATCGAATCCATATTATTTTTACCGATACAAAAATCAAAAAGCGTTTTTGCCAGTATATGAAAAACAAAGGTCGTTTAACTAACGAGTATAAAAACTTTATCAACAACAACCTCAGACATATTGCTGGACACGGTAATCACTACCATATTCGCATGAAGTGCAATTCCCAAAATGAATTTTGTCAACCTCAGGGTAAACTCACTACCGAAAAGGTATGCCAATAATAGGAATCACAGCAAATAACAGTGGGATTTGCTTCATAAGCGCAACTAGATGAATCGAATGCAACAAAGTTCTTAACAGAGGGTCTTTACTGAATCTCCAAATAAAGCCATCTGAAAGATAATGAAATAAAATTATAGATAAAAATGTAGGTTCAATAGCAATGGCCCAGATTCCTGATTGGCCAGAATATAAAATCCAACCCATGACGATCCCATATATAAACGAGTACCCCAACCATTTTAGTCTGACTCTCTTTTCTACTGCTTCAAAGAACTTTTTCTGATAGTGCATGATCCATCCTTGATATTGCACATCATGATAGATGGTCTCCATCACCACAATTAAAGACAAGGGAACAGTAGGGTCTATATGTATAATGAGATTGGTCAATAGGGTTACAAAGTATAAGGACACCTTCGCCACACTGATATCACTTTGAAGATAAAACTTAAGATATAACTGGCGACCAAGATAAATCATTAAACCCATAATACTTAAGCCAACGAAGAAATAATTTGGAACATACTTTTGTAAAGGGTATAAAAAAGATTCTGGGCTATTAAAGAAGTAGTGGCATCCTGTAGTAAAAAAGATGATCAAATACAAGTAACGATCAAAAAATATATCGGCTTTAAAAAACTGACCTGACTTTGCCCGATAGGCCATCAAAAAACCCATATTCTGTTTGCCGATATGGTAGTAACCAATGCACGCAAAGAACACCATCCAGATTTCTTTGTATCCCAGATAAAAGATATAAGTGTCAAAAATGATAAGAGCTAAAAATCCCCAAGTGAAAGCCAATCTGTATTTGCGATATTGGCTCATGTCTTTGTGAGTTCGGCTAAAAGATTGAAAGATATGGGGTGTATCAAAAAAACTATCAAAGACCACATAGATCCCAAACACCCACCACATCAAGTTGGGAACGCCCAAATGAACTAAGACCTCATAAAAAGAAAAAATAGCTAACGACAAAAGACAGGGTAAAATAAAAAATCCAAGATCATAAACAGGACTGACGATCCACGACTTTGCTTGTGTACCCATATTTCACTCTCGGTATTGGCCAAAACCTAAAATCAGGTCTGGCCCTACCTCAATTGAACACCATCACCTGTCGTTTGGGTAATGGTATTTTCCATATACAGACCAAGTAGTTACTTTCCGCTCTGCTTTTCTTTGATCTCTTGTTCAAAAGATTTATAATAACCTGAAATGCGGATTTTCTTTCCTGTCTTTTTTTCATAGGCCGCAACAGCTTGATCACATCTTTTACCATATTTAACACTGTCAGATATGAGCTGATCGTACTCATCAGGATTTAAACCCGATCGTCCCAGAGTAGATACACCAAAGATTATAGGATACTCCCAGTCTATGATACCCGATGCTATACAATCAATAATAGCCTCTGGCTGATCTGAACAGATCCGATTTCCAGCATATTTAGAATTCGCCTTCCAAAAATTTGGCTCTGCTTTATCTAAAGGAATTTTTTTACCTTTATAAATGTAATAAAGCCTTTTTTGAGAAGCCTTACTTTCATATACCCCTACACATCCGTGAATATCTTTTACTGGTGACTTTTTTGCTTCTTCTTCAAACTCTTTCCAACGCCCAAAATATCCATCTTCGCCAATCGTTCCCCATGGTGATCCCGATCTGTAAAGAGACGTCGAAATATATTGTCCTTTCTTAATTTGGACACCCATATATTCTTGATCTATAGGAGATATAAATTCAATGGGATATAATTTCCGATCGCCTACTAAAAAAAATTTTACTGGCTCATCTTTCTTGGCAACAATCTGAACTCCGTTAACCAGCATTTCTATTTTCTCTCCCTCATGAGCAGGGGTGATATATACAGCATAATTAACAATATTATCGATGTGCGGAGAACTCTTACGCATTGCCACCTTAATCTTATTATCTTTTAAATTATGACTAAGAACCTCTATTTGATTTTCTTTCTCAAGCGACATGGGAACAAAGGCTATTTTAGTCAATGTCCTATATTCCTTGGCTAGAGAAAAAGAAGAACTGAAAAGACATATAGCCGCATATATCAAAAGCTTTCGTTTAAGTATTTTCATAATACACTGGCCTCAATATGTAGATGGCTTAAATGAGATTGATCGTTTTCATTATATTCAAAAGTCTTTGGAGCATCAAGCCACTCACCCAGAGGAACAGATGATTCTGTTGCTTGAACGCCATCAGGAAATACTCCTTCCTGCATTAGAAGTTTATGCCAATCCGTCGAATACTCAAAACCAATTGTACTTTGTTCCGTGGGGAAACAATCCGTTAAATCTCTGCCGTCAGAAGATAATATCAGAGTCAACTTATAGTCTGTCTCTTCATCCATAAGTTCAATATTAGACCTAGTTTCTCTAATATACGTTACTAAATTATCAATATCTACTAAATTGCCAGACGTATAGACATCAAATAAATCATAACACAATCCTTGCAAAGATGTGGGGGTTGGAGGTTTAGGAATAGGGGCCTCTGAAGGGCAAAATGTATTTGCTATATAATCAACCAAATCTCCTCTGTGATCTTCAGTTGCTGTATCAAGCAATTTCATATTGGCATCTCCATACATATATTTATAGTTTTCATGGATATCTTTGGTCAATCTTTTAATCCAAAGATAATTTTTAATTGATAAATATTTTTTATATCCATGAATCCTTACCCCATCACCAAACTTTATTCGCCCCCGTGTAGAAGAACAAAATGAGGTGCTAGCCTCTGATCTGTTTTTACTCTGATCCCAATCCTGACTTTGAGGATGAGGATAACGTATGTCCAACTCAACACCTCTTTGATGACCACCATGCACATCAAACCCTCCTCCATAGGGCAAAGTACCATCATTAATTCTTAATAATTGATCTGTTAAAGGGTTAAACACTAGAGTTTCTGTAAGTTTTCTAATCGCCTTTGCCAAACTATTTTTCGCGTACGATCCTCTTGGTGTGCTGTATATTGAGGGTTCATTAAATGACCAAGGAGGAACTATTGGAGCATAATCCATAATATCTTCGTTCATTAAATCATAAATAGGCTCAAGCGTTACAATAGTAAATACTGGACTGATAAGCTCCTCTACTCCTGGTGTAGTTGTATCATCTAAAACTAATTGAAATCTTAAATCTAAAGCATTATCTTCTTCCATCTCTAATATAAGGCTATCTTCAAATATATCATAAGGATTCACTACAATAGAAATAATATTAGGATTCCCATCAACATTCATAGTTACACTACTACCTGTATATATTTTACCTCCTTTTGGATAAGTAATTACGTTTGGGTAATGCTCATCGCCTCTTTTAATGCTAACCATAACACCCGTGACCTCATAATCTTTCAAGTCACTCGTATGTAATTGAACCTCAAACGCATGGCTCTTACCATAATAAAAACCCGCCTCTTGTGATTCTAAAGATACAGGCACAAATCTATTCATCATCATAAGGCGGCCATGGGCCTTACTATTTCTCACCATACTAGCATCTTTTACCTTCCCTGCTATAGATTCATTAAAAGGTTCTACATTGATGACCTTTGGCAACTCTCTTTCGTCTTCTACCAAACCTGCTGCGATGTATGCCTTTAAATTAAGAGTGTCTAAGTCATCAAAAATATCATCTGGGATTTGCGTGAACATTTCTAATGTGACTGTAGGACTAGTAAAATAATCTGGGACATAAATATACGGTGTTTTTCCAAAAAGCCATCCATCATTGATATCTGTACCTTCTGGACTATACATATACTTTGATGATGCCACATCTAAATTACCATTAACATCTACGAACGTTTTATTATTGTATACAAAATCGTGAACAACTTGATGTTCTTGTGAAGAATAAGTGCCCTTTAAAGTATATCTTATATGAATACTACCTATTTCATAAAAATAGTTAAAAAGTACATTCCAAGCCTCTAAAGCAATAAGATACTGAAATTTACACATCTCAATTGAAGGGGGATCAATTCCTGCACCGATAAGACATCGCTCAAAAATGATCTCTATTGTCTCTTTACTTTTTGCCACGTGTAAAATTGGCAAATCACCAAATATAAACGGAGCGTAGTTTGTATCTGGAATTACATCTACACCGTTAGAAAGTGCACCAATATCAACATTTTTATTGGGAAGAGTAGTGTATCCGTTAGGCACAGTTCCATTTACTTTCATATTATAAACAGAGGCTATGGGTTCTGGAAATTCTGGATATTCTGATACAAAAGTTTTTTGTACACCATTTTTACCTTTCACTTCTATCGAAGAAGCTTTAAGTGGTACAGGTAAAGGATCCAAAAACTGACTTTTTAATGTTTCATAGTTTTGAATAAACATGTCTTCAGTATATTGTGTAGGGTAAGTTATACTGCTTTCTGTATATCCGTTCCAATAAACAATATCAGCCAGTGGGTCGACTGGTTTTTCATTTTTTTTCATTTTTCCACTTAAATCAGCATATTTTTTTGTAATTCTAATAACTTATTTTTAAGTTTTTCTTTCTTAGAAATTGGAGCTTGTTTTAATAAACTACTGCTCTTATTAAATAATGAAGTTGACGTCACTGTATAGCTGTCGGCAAGTGCCGTTCTGCCAGAACTTATTGGATTCTTAGATTGCATACTAAAACTTATGCTTACCAGTTCTTCTGGATTGACATACACCTGCGCATAGCCTTCTTTGGTCGCGTTTTCTACATGAATCACATAATGACCTGCAGGAAGGTAGGATAAACTATATGTACTAGTTCCGATACCACTTACTAACACTTTTCCAAAGGGTGTATCAGAACTGTAAATACTTAATTGGTTAGCCGTTTCGCCAAAATTAAGACTAAGCGCAGAGCTACCTAACTTAAAACTTTTTGATCTTGCATTTGTGTTCTCATAATCAAAGGTCGCTGAAATTGTATCGTAATTTCCATACAAACTAAGATAAAATTTATCATTTAGATCAATCGTTAAAGATGAGCCTAAGGCTAACATGTTAATAACCAAATTTGAACCCGATAAACTTGTAGCGGCCGTAATATCTACGCTCTCACCCGTGCTTTCTGAAACCAAAAGTACTTGTCTATCAGACAAATTTCCATTTAAAGTTTCACCATGAGCCAAATAGAAACTAAGAAAAGGCTGATTTAAGGCAATAAATTCACCATCACCTGAAAAGTTATTACTTTTTAAACAAAATCCAAAATTACTGTCTTGTGTTTCTTCTTCACAAAAGTCAGCAAACTCCAAATCAATATCTTTTGTCTCGTAATCATCGTCATCGTCTGTAACTTTGACCGTAATCGTAGAACCTTTATCTTCTGAGATATAAGGAAAAAAACTCCATCCTTCCCATGTTACTCCATTGTAGGTCCACTCTATTTTTTTTATTGGCTTACCTGATCTTGTTGGAGCAGCTGAATACATCAAAACTGTGCTCTCACGATTTATACTATAATCACCACTCAAGCCCACGCTTTGAACCAGGTCTATGCCCGAAACTTGTATATTGATATCTGGGGTTGTTTTAGATTTTTCTTGCTCTTTGGCGCAGACGCTTTCTGTGTATATAAAACTAAATAAAATAATTAAAAACAAAAAACTCCCCTTCATACAATCTCCTTTTTGCATAAAGGGTATTCATCAAGATTAAAAAAGAAAAGTTTTTAATCCGTTACCCACAATCTCAAATAGCACAAATCTTTGGCACGTAATTATTTTTGTATATGTAAACCTTTGGATTGAATAGATAAATATAAAATTAAGTTTTTTTATTTGGATCAAAGAAGAAAACGAAATCTAGACCTAGGTCAAAAAAATTTTACAATTTAGTTTTCATTTACAGCATAGGTTATATTTGACACACATCGTAGTGCTTCTCCTAAAAGAAAGTTAAAACCTTTTAATTACAAAATCTCTTTCAAATCAGGGGCGATGTCTTCGGGGTTTACTTTGGAGTTGTATCTTTTTAAAACTTCGCCCTTAGAACTTAAAAGGAACTTTTCGAAGTTCCAAAGGATTTCAGAGTTTTTTTCTGAAGCTTGTAAAAGATATTTGTAGAACTCTTGTTTGTCTTCGCCTTTGACTGGAGCTTTAGCAAATAAAGGAAATGTGACACCAAAGTTGATCTTGCAAAACGTTTTGATCTCTTCAGCTGATCCAGGCTCTTGAGAGCCAAAGTCGTTGCTAGGAAAACCTAAAACTTGTAAGCCCTTGGGACCAAACTCTTTGTTTAATTTTTCTAAACCTTCATACTGGTAGGTGAAGCCACACTTTGAAGCCGTGTTCACAACCAAATACGCCTTAGCGGGCATATCTTTTAAAGAGGTCTTTTTGCCATCTAAGGTGGTCAACTCCATTTTTAAAAGCTCAGCCGAAGCCGCTTGGCGTTCTGTCATCGTCCCCACCTCTGGTGTTTTTTGTGTCACTTTATTGTAGCAACCCATAGCAAATAAAAATACCGCACTTAATGTCGACTTGATCATAATCTCTTTTCCTTTTTTCAACATTTCATCCTCGCCTCTTCAATTAGATCAAAAGTTCTTTGCAATGTCAGCTCGTTGATTTGAAGATGACTTAAAACTAAACGAATAAAAACGCCATTTTTAGAATCACTGGAATAATTGACAAACAGCTCTCCTCCATGAATCAGACTTTGCCGCAACCTTGTGTGCTGAGAGTCGCTTAACATCTGCGAAGAGTTTTTGGCGACAGGAACCTTAAAACACAAGTTCAAATACTCAGGTTCGTGCAGAAGCTCGAATCCCCTTTGGCGCAATTCTGTGATTGCGAAGTTTTGAAGTGTTAAAAAACGATCTATATAATCTTTAAAGCCCTGCTGGCCTAAATACTTCCACAGCGTCCAAAGCGTTAAAGCCTCTACCTTACGACCACATTGTAAAGCCTTAACACCCGTATCCCACTCCGAATCAGGCTCTTCGTGAAAGATGTACTCGGTCCCCATACAAGAGTTAGTCTGTTCCAAAATCTCTGCATGAGAGGTGACAAACAAAGCTTTGGTCACACCTGCCCCAAAAAGTTTATGAAAGTCATAGGTGATGGAATCCACATCGCGCAGATCATTTTGCAGGTCTTTGGAAGTAAAGATCAAGGGTCCACCCCATGCGGCATCCACATGGTGCCAGACTCCATATTTTTTGCAGACAGCTTGAATGTCTTTGATGGGATCTAAGGCTCCAAAAACCGTAGTGCCTAACGTGGACACCACCGCACACGGACGAAGACCTTGGGATAAGTCTTGCAAGATTTGTTTTTCCAAATACACAGGTGACATTTTATATTTACTGTCACTGGCAATAATACGAACCGCATTTTCGCCAAAACCCAAAAGATGAGCTGCCTTTTGGATACTATAATGAGCCTGATCACTGACATACACACACAATTTGGAATCTTGTCCCTGCGACTTCACTTGCGGGCACTTATGGTAGCGGGCCACATGAAAGGCCATCATGTTGGCGTAACTGCCTCCAGGAACAAAAAGTCCATCAATCTCTGGCCAGTCTGTCAGTGACGCTAAAGCCTTTAAAATCTCATTTTCCATCATCGTGGCCACAGGAGCAATTTCATAAGTGGCCATAGAGGTGTTCATAAAGGCCGTCACAAATTCCGCAAGTACAGCCAAAGGATGAGCCCCACCATAAAGTTGATTCAAAAAATAGGGGCTTTGAGTATTGACGGCTTTTTGCATGTACTGCTGTAACGACGTGATCACATCTGGAATCGAGGCTCCCTCTTCAACCAGTTGGTAGTCTTCGGTTTGTGATCTCTCAAGGGCCGACTTGTAATGAGCTACTCTAGACTCTTGCAGCAAAGACGCTACGGATTTTAAAATTTGTTCTAAATGTCCTTCTTGCAAAAGCGTCTGCCAAATCTCAGCAAAATCTTTTGGACTTGCAAACGCCACACTCTTGTTGGTTTTAGAAGTGGACTGTGATTGCGTAAGGCTTAAATCTTCATGTCCCGACTTCATACATCACTGCCTTTAGAAAAAAAAATGGTCTTATAGGTCGTGCTCGCGGACTCTTTAGAGAGTCTTTTGCGATTCACATTGACGATGTCGCTGAGTCTTTTCCAATGCCACAATATATCTTTGATCGCTTGAGTCCATTTGTACCCTGAATCATAAATGTGCCCAGGGACCGAGCCCACACCGCTGATATCCATCACTTTAAATCGTCCCTCTGACAAGGCCCTTACGGACTCTGCACGCACTTCCAAACGGCCATAGAAAAATTGTGGGATATGTTTAGTTAAAATTTGAAAGTGATCCGTCAACGACTCATCAATAATGCTGTTCGCATTTACGAACCTTGTGCCCTTACGGCGACTCCCTAGCGGTTGCAGCCACACATTCTGACCGACCTCTAAAATTCTTTCGCTGTAATGAGGCAACTCGTGAACGCTGATGAACTGACTGGCTCGACCGTGTTTATAAAATAATTCCTTAATAGAAGATCGGCCATCGCCATGCAAAATCAAAAAATCTTTTTGCACTAAAGAACTGATTTGAAACCCTTCTGAGGTGCGAAGAACAAAAACTCCAAACTCTTCGGGTTCATCCACATAAGTTTGAATTAAATAGTTGTACTTTACTTTTTTATGATATTTTAACAGCTCTTCCTGATCGTTGATGAGTTTGACACCAAAACCTTGGCTGCCACCCAAGTCGGGCTTAACCACTATAGGAAATGCTCCGCCTTTTTCAGACCAAAGTTTTTCTACATCCTCTGGTGTTGCCGAGGCAAAAACCAAAACTGTAGCAGGCAAATGCGACTCAGGAACGTGCTGCAAGATTTTATATCTTGAGTATCCCTTAAGTCCGCCCGTTGCAATTTTGGGATTGGCCCACACAAAATAGTTCAGTGATCTAAAGCGCAAAGCTTGTCCAAGCGCGTAGATATAAACTGGCAAGTGCAGTAATGAGGTGGGCCAAAATTCATGGTGGATCAAAAAACCCTTCCTTGTTAAAAAAACACCGTGTTATAACACATAAATAATGGCACTCAAAGCTCCGAAAACACATGATATTCATACTCTTGAAAACTGGTTTAGAGAGCGCCAAAGGCCTCTTCCATGGCGTACAGATCGCGATCCCTACAAAATTTGGATTTCCGAGATCATGCTGCAACAAACCACAACGGCAGCCGTCATCCCCTACTTTGAACGTTTTATGCACGCCTTTCCTGATGTGCAAAGCTTGGCCAAAGCCCCACTAGAAAAGGTCTATGAGTTATGGACAGGTTTAGGATACTACTCTAGAGCCAGAAACATCCATAAGGCTGCACAGATCTTTGCCACCGAGGGTTTTAGCTCCAGTTATGAAGACCTGTTAAAGGTTCCAGGTATTGGCCCCTACGCCTCAAGAGCCATTTCAAGCCAAGCCTTTGGTGAACGCGTGGGCGTGGTAGATGGAAATGTGATTCGTGTTTACACGCGGCTTTTTAATTTTTCTGAGCCTTGGTGGAATCGTAAAACCCAGGTCGAAATTCAAAATTGGTCTGATGCTCTGGCACAAAAGGCCACTAACCCTTCTGATGCCAATCAAGCTTTGATGGAACTCGGAGCCACTGTCTGCACTCCTAAGTCGCCCACCTGTATGCTATGCCCATGGTCTAAAGACTGTTTAGCTTTACAGCAACAAACTCAAAACGTACTGCCCATTAAAAAATCTAAAAAGCAAAAAGAAATTTGGTTATGGCAGCCCCAGATGTACATCCACAAGGATCAAATTCTTCTCGTGCACAACAAAACAGTATCGACTTCAAATGCAAAACCAGAGATGGTCTCCCCTCAAGTTTCCGAAAACAAAGCCCACTATACGAAAACCTCTTTGCCCACTAAGGCTAAAAACAGCAGCCCCGCTCCCGTCGCTCCTCTGTTTTTAAATAACAAGTGGGTGCCTCCTGGAGACGCGCAGAAACTTAAAACCAAACCGCAAAAGTTCGACTATAAACATAATATCACCCACCATGAAATCTATGTGGACATTCAAAAGACTGAGCAGCACCCCCACGTAAGTCCTAACCAAGAGCAACAAATGGTGGTTTTAAACAAAGTGAAAGAAATTTCTCCTTTTTCATTGGTTCAGAAAGCAATTCAGCATATCATTAAATGATGAACTGCTTGCAGAAGCTTATTACTCTTCTTTTTTTAACTTTCATTCCTCTTGGGTATGCACTAGCCACACCTACGGCTCTGAATATTTCTGAACTCTTAGGCACACAAGAGCAGGACATTTATTTTGGTAAAGACGACTTCCAAATCAGTCCTGCCCATACAGATTGGCTTATGGTGCCCACACCTGAGAATTCATCGGTGCAGACCCAATTCATCAATCCTAAAAGTAGTTCACAAGCCAAAATGACAGTCCGATCTGAAACTCTAGAGCAGGACCTGTCTTTGCTGAAATACATTGGTCGATCTGTGCGTGATTATAATCGCTTTGGTTTTGAGATTTTATCGCAACGTCCACTTAAAATTAACAACCAGTCGGCCTACCTTGTAGACCTCAAGCAAAACGGTTCGCCTATACAATTGCGACAAGTTTTATTTAAAAAAGATAAAACCGTGGTGATCCTCACATGCAGTTCCCACCAAGAGAGCTTCAAACAAGAGCTTAAAGCTTGCAATCAAATCTACAGAAATTTTAAATGGCTTTAGGCTCTTAACTTAAAGCGTAAGCCTGCCTTTAAACTTTGGATTTAAAATTAAATTTTTGCACTTCAAAAGCTTACAGCCGTTTACCGTAAATATTTTTGCGGCCGCTTGCCGCGAATCTTCTGCGGCCGTCGCCTTATAGACCAAAAAGTTTTTTGACTTTAGAAAATAATCCGCCAGAAGAAGTGGCACCCGTTTGAGTGGAAGTCACTGTGCGTTTGCGGGTCTTAAAGTTATCGTAACGTTGGCCTTGGGCTTTGAAACCTTTGCTTTTATCACTTGGTTTTTTCTTTTTAAAATTCGCGTTGTCGCCTGATTTTGCAGGACGTTTAAAATCTTTTTTATACTTCTTATCTTTAAAAGAAGCCCCCGTGCCTTCAGCTCGTTGTGCCTCATAGTTGTCGTTAGGTTTGCTCCCACGATGATCCGCAGGTCTACCACTACTACGGTTATCCGTCGGCTTACCACCTCGCCCTTCTTTAAAAGGACGTTTTTTATCTCGTCTCTTTCCTCTCGGGCGATCTTCTTGCAAACGATCTATACGCGATTTCTTTTGCACACGATCTAAACCTGACTCGGCATCATAGTGATACGGGAAGGACTTAAAGTCTTTAACCAACTCTGTGTCTTCCATCCATCCCACTTGCACTTTATTACCCACATAATCTTCGATACGGTTTAACGCCAACACATCACGGTCAGACACCAAACTGTAAGCAATCCCTTTTTCACCTGCACGACCCGTACGACCGATTCGATGCACGTAGTTTTCAGGGTCGTCGGGGAGTTCAAAGTTAATCACCAAATCCACACCTTTGATGTCTAGTCCTCTGGCTGCGACATCCGTAGCGACAAGAACTTGCACCTGGCCTTCTTTAAATTTTTCCATCACACGGTGGCGTTGGTTTTGGTTTAAAGAACTGGATATCCCTTGGGTTTTATACCCATTATCAATCAAAAACTTTTCCAGTTTAGGAATGTTTCTTTTAAAGTTACTAAAGATGATTCCTTGTGAGGGGTTGATCTTTTTAAGCAACGACAATAAGAACTGGGGCTTTTCATCCTGACCCACATGAAATATGGCATCATCCACGTTTTCTGCACGGGCTTGATCTTTATCAATGTTGACTTCAACAGGCTCAGAGCCAAATTCATAAGCCACATTGAGCACATCAAAATTCATCGTCGCACTAAACATTAAAAGCTGACGATCCGCAGGGACTCTTTGTAAGAGATAAACCATGTCATCCTTAAAGCCCATGTCAAACATTCTGTCGGCCTCGTCAAAAATCACAGAACGTACTAAATTTAAGTCCACTTTCTTTTCTTTATAAAGATCAATCAGTCGACCTGGAGTAGCCACAATGAAGTCCACGCCTTCAGAGATTTTGCGAATCTGCTCTTCGTACTCTTTACCACCAATGATCACCGCGGATTTGATTTTGCCTTCGCAACTTAAGGATTCGATATTTTGATTGACCTGCTCGGCCAACTCACGAGTGGGCACAAGAATCAAACAGAAGCTTTGAGCTCCCCACTCTTCAAAAGCCATAGGCCCTTGGGGTTCTATGATCGAATCTAAAATGCGGTGAATGGTCGGTAATAAAAAGGCGGCGGTTTTTCCCGTTCCCGTCTGCGCTAATCCTGCCACGTCTTTTTTCTGTAAAATGGTGGGAATGGACTCTTGTTGAATGGGGGTGGGTTCTTTTAACCCTAATTTTTCCAAGTTCTGTAATAGGGCCTCATGTAACCCTAAGCTTTTAAAATCCAAAACAGCTCCCTAGCTCCAAAATCAATAAATGCACTTTAGCTTTAACCTAAATTCTGTAGAAACTGCAACACATGTGCTGAAAATTCTTCGGGTTTTTGGTAATGCACCCAATGCCCAGCATCGGCAATCACCACACCCCTAATATCTGGAGCACTTTTGAGCATCATTTCATAAGTCTCTTGGCGTAAATGTCTAGATTTTTCTCCGCGCACCACAAAAGTAGGAACCTCTAAACACTTAAATTCAGCCCAACGCGGTGTAAAGCCCTCTTCGATGGTTTTTAAAACCCCATCCAAAGAGAAGCGCCAGTTGATTTCACCATTAGGCTGCCTTTGCAAGTTGGCTTTTAAAAACTGCGCCATCACCTGCTTTTGCTTATCACCACTGGCTTTTTTCAAAAAGAACTCCTCTTCAAAAAAACGATCCATCTCTTCTTTAGACTTAAAAGGCACAGGCACACGCAGAATCATCTGTTGCGTGGACAATGTCTCTTCAGGTTCTGGACTGGGGCCAATGTCTTCCAACACCAAAGATAAAGTGCGACCAGGGTGCTTCACCACAAAATCAAGGGCCGTTCGCCCTCCCATAGAGTGTCCCACCAAGTGAGCCGTCTGGATGTCTTTTGCATCCAAAAGCTCTAACAGATCCATGGCGTAGTCTTCGGTTTTGTAAGATGGGGGATGGAAAGATCGACCATGCCCGCGTTGGTCGTAAGTGATGATATGATAATCTTGCTCAAAGTGCTTAATAATTGGGCTCCAATTCAAACCCCACCCCAGTAGGCCATGAATAAAGACCAAAGTGGGAGCCTCATTCTGGGCTCGCCCGTACTCTCTGATGAATAAGTTTTCCAATATCGACATGTTTAAAGTAATAGAGCTATATTTGATCTTGTCAAATAGCGGCTCAAGAATTAACGATAATCCATCCTTTAAAAATTAAAGGCTACAAATTAGATTTGATCAGCATCATAATGCTTATGAGACACATCTGCGAGATGATTTACAACTTGGGAGCCAGAACCACTTGAAGTCGAAACTGAGATTGAACCACAAATGGATTAACAGCCACGCGCTGGGGATCGTGAAAGCCCTACAAGAAAACGGCTTTGAAACCTATCTTGTGGGAGGATGCGTCAGAGACCTTCTGGTAGGCATAGAACCCAAAGATTTTGATATCAGCACTACGGCTCGTCCCCGACAGGTTAAAAAACTCATCGGCAACTCGTTTATCATCGGCCGCCGCTTCCGTTTGGTTTTAGCCAAAAGAGATGAAGAGCAATTTGAAATCTCTACTTTCAGACGAGCCCCTACCGCTGAAGATTTAGAAAATGATGACTTAGAGGGGGATAATTTATTTGGCTCTCCCGAAGAGGATGCCCACCGTAGAGACTTCACTCTGAATGCCCTATTTTACGATCCTGTCAGAGGCCAAATTGTAGATCATGCTGACGGATTGATAGACCTTAAGGCGCGTAAACTTCGGATGATTGGCGACCCTAATGTACGATTATTAGAAGACCCCATTCGCATTCTGCGCGCTATTCGTTTAGCCCATAAAACAGGGTGTCGTATTGATCCTGAGCTTAAGGAAAACATCACCAAACACGCTCATAGTCTGAAAGACACAGCATTACCCAGACGTCGCGAGGAGATTTTAAAATTTTTACGACTTAAAAATCCCTATGCCGCTTTCATTCAACTTTATGATTTAGGAGTTTTAGAACAACTCAGTCCGCATTTGAATTTTCTATTTGAAAATCCAACGGCTCGCTCTTGGTTTTATGAATTGCTGATCAAAGCCACACTTGAGTTTCGTAAAAATGCCCCCACTCACTATCTGTTTATGATTCTATTAACGGGCTATGTTTTAGGCCACACCACTTTTGACCAAGCCTGTGACTGGTTAAAAGAGGAAGAACAGCAACAGGTTCTAAAAATGGAGTTGGGACTGTTTAATATCGAAAGTACGGCCATTGCCCAAGCCTTCCGACAACTTACTGAACTTACACAGATTGAAATTGATGACTTTGAACGCAAAGGAGATCGCCGTAAGATGGGACTGTTGTCACAGAAGAGCTTTCCTATGGCTCTTACGCTGGGACAGTGGACCTCAATGCTTTCAGATTATCAGATCGCATTCTGGAGTGAGCAGTACCTAAAATACGAAAAGGATTGGACAAAAACTCCGATCAGTGACAATAGTTAGAAGTACCTTAACTCTAAATTCGGAGGGTGTATGGCTGTCGGATATTGGCAACTTATCATACTTGTAGTGATTGTATTGATATTTTTTGTAGGCCCTAAAAAACTTCCAGACATTGGCAAGTCACTAGGAAAATCAATCCGCGATTTCAAAAAAGCTTTAAACGAAGATGACACTTTAGATGTGACAGACTCTGCTAAAGCCGAAAGAATTGAATCTAATTCTGACGAAGCTCAATCTTCCAAATCTAAGTCTTCAGAAAAGGACAAGGCTTAATTAAAAGCCGAGTCCAAATCCAAAGGACATCGTGATCCCACGAGACTTTTCGTCAACACCATCACGATCAGCAAATGTGAATTGATACCCCAGCATCCACATGACATAAGCGCGGCTGCCGCCAATAAAACTTCTTAAAAACGCATAAGGCATAAAACCAAAACTGCGGTAGTCTTGAGTGCCGTATTCCCCATCTGTAAACCCTGCCACAACACCAGGTCCAATCTCGACATTTTCACTTCGGCCAAAAATGTCCTTTTCAATTCCCAGTTCAAGTCCAAAGGCATTGATGGTCGCAGAGTCTAAAAAACTAAAACCTGAAACCAAATACAAACTGGGTTGGATTTGATTGCGGTACTTCACAAAAAGTTCAAACTGGTTGACCTTACTTTCTCCCGCAGAGTCAGAAGTGGTTCTGGTGTTAGAAAGGTTCACGCTTCCATCTATCAAATGCTGATACTCACCCGCCACAGCCAGTGAAGACAAAAATAAAACTGTAGATACGGCTAATGCTTTCATCGCTTTCATTCTAGGCACCCCTTTTGTTCCTTTATTATGATCAACTATAGGCAATCAAGCAATGCCTGTGCATCCATTTTATGTTTGCGGTAAAGCTCATCGGCTTGATAGGCACTTTGTCCAAAGTGGCCCTCAACACCTAAAGATTGATACTCAGTGATTAAACCTGGATGACTCTTGGTGATCTCACCCACCAAGTGCTGCCCAAAACCTGCAATCTGTTGATGGTCTTCCATCACAATCAGTTTGCCTCCTGTATTTTGTAAGGACCGTACAATGGGAGTTAAATCTATATGATTCAAAGATGAAGGGTGAATCACATCCATAGTTTGTCCCGTTTGTTCTAACTGGTCTAAAGCGCGCATGGCTTGTGTTAATAAAGACCCTGCTGCCACCACTGTAGCTAAAGATTCTGAAGATTCTGCAATCACTTGGGCTTTACCCAATTTATACTTTAGACCTTGCTTCCACGAAGGCTTAAAGTTTTCACGTCCTAAAAAGAAGATGTAAGAGTAAGGAGTCTTCCCACTTTCTAAAGACGACTTATACTCTTCTAAAGCCTGTCCCATAAGTTCATAAGCTTCTTCTGAAGACGACAATGCAAACACCTTAGTGTAAGGGATAGACGCTACCATAGAAAAGTAACTTAAAGCTTGGTGAGAAGCTCCATCGGCCGCATCTTGAAAACCTGTATGAGAGAAGACCGCAATCACAGGTGCACAAGACAGATTGGCCATCGTTAATGGTAAGGCTCCTTTAGTCACACCAAACTGTGCAAAGGTGTCCACCACTGGGATGTATCCCACTTTGGATAATCCCGCACCTAAACTGACCATATTGCTTTCTGCCACGCCGACATCAATGCAAGATTCAGGAAAGGCTTTTCTAAATTCCGCCACCCCTGTTGAACCTGGCAGATCAGAGGTGACTGAAATGATCGGATAGTTTTTATTTTTATAATCTATCAATGCTTTAGAGATTCCTGTTTGAATCTTTTCATCTTTGTGATCGTTAAGCCATGACCAGCTTTTACTTTTATACGTATAATTAGAACTATCGGGCTTGTAGTTTTTCAACTCCTCAAGCCATGGAGAAAATTCTGGCGGCATAGATTCGCCTTTAAGAACCTCTTGTAAAAAACCCTCTAACTCTTCTGCTTTTTTGAGAGGAAAACCATGTCCTCCCGAAGAGGACTTTTCTGAAGCTCCATGCCCATAACCTTTGATGGTTTTAAAATGCAAGGCCCAAGGCTGATCGGGTTTACAGTTTTCTATGGCGTTAGCAATCGCCTCTAGGCAGGATTTTAAATCATGTCCGTCTTCGATGTGGACCACGTTCCAACCCAAAGTTGTCAAACTCTCAAAAGTCGGCTGCATAGAAAAGGCATCCGTATCAATACGGCCAGAAAGTTTAGTGTTGTTATCACTGATCAAGACCACAAATGGATTCATTTTACCTTGACGGGCAAGACCAGGAATAGATGTCAAAGCCTCTTTGACTTCGCCTTCCATACACGCACCATCAGACAAAGTCAGAAGTGTCACCCGAGAGTTTCCTGCAAATTTATCGGCCACAGCTAAGCCTTGCGCTTGTGCCACAGCCGACCCTAATGGACCGTTAGAGATGAACACACCTTCTGGGAAAATATGATGCTCCCCGTGACCCGTCAGAGGGCTCTTGATGGAGCGAAACCCTTTTAAACTTTCGATGCTTAAATCTGCAAAACCATATAGGGCCTTCAAAGCATACAGACCATTTTCACAGTGTCCCGCATCATTCACTAAGTGGAAACGATCCATCCAGTTCGAACCTCCACGATCAAAAACATAAGCATAAAGCGCAGAGTTGATTTCTGCTAAAGCCGAGGGGCCACCAAAATGACTTGCCGCTCCGCCCAACACCGCCTGCATGTCCATCAGTGCGATCAGTCCTCTGACCACTTCTGGACTTGCAACTTGAAACTCTCCAAACTGTGTCTGAACTGTTTTTGAATATTTAGGCGCAGAAAGAGGGCCTTTGGCTAATGGGTTAGGGCGATTTAATGGCTGAATCATAATGGCTCCTTATTACTTAAATAAATGCCACAAAGATTAAGGCTTTTAAACCTATGTCTGCTGCGTTAATATCTCCAAATTAAAAAATAAAGGAGAACTCCATGAACTCAAAATGGACTGACATGCCCAAAGTTGAATTGCACCGACACTTAGAGTTGTCGTTACGCCCTTCCACCATCCAAGAACTAGCTCCTTCCCACGGTTTTGACCTCAAGTCTCCTGGGGCCTACGAGCATCACTTTGTCATTCCAGAGCAGATGCCTGATTTGGGTGCCGTATTGCATAAGTTTTTAGATACACAGAAACTTCTTAGCTCTTTGGAAATTTTAGAGCGCATTGCTTACGAGGCGTGTGAAGATGCCCACAAAGAGGGAATCAAAATTCTTGAACTTCGTTATGCCCCCACCTTTGTACAATTAGGACATACTTTTAGCTTTGAACAGATTCATCAGGCTTTTTCTAAAGGCGTGGCTCGTGCTGAAAAAGATTTTAACATGGCTGTCGGCATGATTTGTATTATTCAAAGAATCCTTGGGGTAGAGGTGGCAGAAAAAGTCACCGACTTTGCCATTGAAAACAAAGATAGTTTTGTTGCTTTAGACCTTGCCGACAATGAAGTGGGTTTTGAAGCTCGCCCTTATGCTCCCGTTTTTCAAAAGGCTAAAAAACATGGACTGTCTATTACTGTGCACGCTGGAGAGGCCTTGGCCGAAGGTTCTGAACAAAATGTAGTTGTTTCTATTGATGAACTTGGTGCTACTCGTATTGGTCACGGCATTCAGATTCACAGAAACCCTGAGGTCTTAGATTACGTTGTTAAAACAGGAACTGTGCTAGAAGTCTGCCCCAAAAGTAATTGGCTCACATCTGCCGTGCCGACTTATGAAGACCATCCTATTAACGTTTTAAGAGACAAAGGCGTAAAGGTCACTGTGAACAGCGATGACCCTGGGATTTTTGAGTCTAGCTTGCTAGTAGAATACGATATTTTAGAAAAGCATTTAGGATGGAAAGAGTCTGACTTTGTGGAGTGCAATAAGATTGCCGCTCTAGCCAGCTTTATCCCTGAGGCTAAAAAAAGAGCCGTCTGGCCTCAAAATATTTGGTCTTAATTTGAAAAAAAGGAGTTTGAGATGGAGAATGTTCTTATGTCAGAAAATACGAATGTAAAATTGGCCTCAAGAAAGGACCTTCACATTGCCCGTAAGATTTGGCACGTTTTAGGCGTAGCCTTTATCCTATGGCTTTATTCTACATTGCCCCTAAAGGTGTCTTTAGGTCTATGCAGTGCCGCCGCTGCCTTTGTGATCACTTGCGATTACTTGCGTATGCGCTTTGCTTTTTTTCAAAAGATCGTTCTATTTTTTATGCGCCCCTTTATGCGTGAAGAAGAAAAGAAACACTTCACGGGTTTAAGTTATATGCTCGCAGGGTTTTGGATTCTCTTTCTTTTCTGTTCCGAAGAAGTAGTTACCCTCAGTCTTCTTTTTGTGATGCTGGGTGACCCCATCGCCTCTTGGTTTGGGTCCAAGTATGGTCGAGACAAGATCGGCGATAAGTCCCTTCAGGGCTTTATGGCTTGTTTTGCCATTTGTTTTTTAATTTCTGTGGGATTTTTATATTACACCAACTTTTCATCTGATCGTTTGCTGTATGTGGCTCTCTTTGCGGGTTTGATTGGGGGGGTAGCAGAACTGATCCAAATCCCCAAAGTGGATGATAATTTTTCCATGCCCGTGATCAGTGGAATTTTACTCAGTTTACTTTTCTACTTAAGCGTGTAAAACACTTAAAAGGAAATATTTTATGAACGCAACGGAATCAAAAAGACCTATTAAAATTGGAATTTTAGGGGCTACGGGCCTTGTTGGAACCACATTTTTAAATCTGTTAGAAAAAAGTCCTCTGGATATTACAAACTTAGTCCCCTTTGCTTCCGAGCGAAGTGCAGGACAACAGATTCAATTTCGCGGCAAACCCTACACCATTGAAGTTCCGAGTAAAGACAGCCTTAAAGGTTTAGATTTAGTTTTTGTCTCTTCTGAAGCTGACATCAGCGAAAAGTGGGCTCCTGTAGCTATAGAACAAGGGACATTTGTTGTGGACAATTCTTCGGCGTTTAGAATGGACGAACGTTTTCCCTTGGTCGTTCCTGAGGTGAATAAACATCTGATTCAAAGAGACAAGCCCACTATTTTTGCCAACCCGAACTGCTCTACTATCCAATTGATGTTACCTCTTTATGGCATCTCTCAAGACTTCACCATTGAAAGTGTACGTGTGGCCAGTTACCAGTCTGTCAGTGGTGCGGGCAAAGAGGCCCAAGAAGAGCTACTTGCCCAAAGTGTAAAACCCCTTGAGGAGCACACACCCAAGGCCTTCCCTCATCCTATTGCTTTTAATACCATCCCGCAGATCGGATCTTTTTTGGATGATGGGTTCTGCTCTGAAGAAGATAAGATCATGCGTGAAAGTCGCAAGATTTTAAATCTGCCTGATTTAAACATCAGTGCATTTACAGTGCGTGTTCCTTCCTTAAACGGTCATGCTGAAGCGGTGTGGGTGCGCCTCAAAGAAGACATCTCTAAAGAGCAGTTCATCAAGGCTTTAAAAAAAGTCGATAACCTTGTGGTGATGGAAGAAGGGTATCCTGTCGTGCGCCAAGTTTCGGGTCAGACCGACACTTATGTGGGTCGTATTCACCAAGATCGTTATGATCCCAAAACATGGTTATTTTGGGTTGTGGCTGATAATCTTTTAAAGGGCGCAGCGTGGAATGCCCTTCAAATTGCAGAAACTTTATACGACCACTAAACTTTCCAAAGCGAAAGAGCTTAAAAACACTTATATTCATAACAAAGCCCCTCTCTAGGGCTTTTTCTTGATTTTCAATTCGGTCTCCGAGACAATAGTAGGGATGAAGACCCTATGGATCGCCTTACTTTTATTATTTGCACCCACTCTTTCTCAAGCGCAGATCGTTGCAGGCTCCGTTAAAATTGATGGGGCTTCGGCTGTAGTGCAAAACGGGGACAACAACTTTGATGTGTATGGAAGTTTTTTGGGTGTGAACCATAGTACCGACCCAGCAAAGACCTTTGATAGTTGCAATGACCCTTCTCTCACATACTCAGGCGCCAACCCCGCCACACTACCAAGCGTCACTTTCCCTGGGTGTAATAGAAAAAAAGTGGGCAAAGACACTGAGTTGACCATTTCTTTTAGTGACACCCAAGAGTTTACAGACAGTCGACAGCTTCTAGCTTTTGTTCGTGTCAGCAACACTGTAGGCGGAGGAACAAATAACATTCCCGTCGCAGTACAAGGCCCCACTAACATACAAGGTTCATTAGGAAACTATACTGTAAGAATCAAATGGAGCGAAATCTGTTTACGCGCTGGAGGGGGAATGGGCACCATCACCTCACCCGCCGGGCCTATGGATGTTTGTGTCGATAGTGGCGTCATCCATAACGGAGCGATTCAGTTGGCCGTTGGAGTTGGAAATTCTGCGGGGACTGATGTGCCCTATCCTGTGAACTTAAAGACTATCATCTTTACTCCTGATCCTGCGGTGGGTTTGTTTAATGTGAGTCCAGGAGCAACCTCTATCGCAGGTACTGATGGGCACAGCTCTCAATCCCCTTGCCCAGGAAGTATCACTGATGCCAGCGGAAACTCGGTTCCTACTGGTGCCACAGATGTAGGTCACTATTTCACTTGCGACTTTGCAATTTGGCCTGGTGATCGTAAAGTTCGCATAGAATCCGACCAAGGTATCATCAACACTCTACGTCTCATTGACAATTCCGTGGCAACTGGCGGTTCTGGCGGAGTCAGTGTGCCGCTTAAAAGTATTATTATTTATACTTCAAATAGCTTTGCTACCGCTTTACCTCGTTTGGGAAAGGCCAAGGAGATTTCCCTGAGAATTCCAGGAGATGAGACCACCTTTATATCCAACACAGTCAAAACAGAATTTACAAGAAACGATCAGGCAGTTTTTGCAAGAGTCGCTTCTGTAGATATGGCAGGAAACGTCACCCACCTTACAGGTGATAATACGATACTTACAAAAACCGAATGTTCTCCTGCAACAAGCCCACCTGACCCTACTACCAATCTCACATATTATGTCGGAGCCAGCTCCTGCCCCTATGCCACGGTACCTAGTGCCGTCTACGGAATTTTGGATAAAGACTTGCAATGTTTTATTGCTACGGCTTTACGTGGGACATCTTCAGATTATCAAGTGGTGGCCTTGCGCGAATTTAGAAGACGTTTTTTAAACACGACATCCTTGGGCAAAGAGTTCATCAAATTTTATTACACACATGGCCCCAAAGCCGCACAGTGGATTGATCAACATCCCCAGTTTAAACCTGTATTACAAGTAGGTTTATGGCCTTTCTATTTTACCGCTCGCATGTTTAACACATGGGGAGCATGGGGAGGTCTAGTTTTCTTATTCTCTACAATCAGCTTGGCTGGGATTCTGTTTTATCAGCTGGGACACATGATGAGACGCTTAAACTCTTTGTTTAAATGATATTTTCAAGTTACGATTTAATAATGCGTAGAGTTTTTCTTATTTTATTTTTCAGTTTAGCATGGGGAAGTTTTCCTTTCGTACAAGCTGCGACTACGCCCCCGACTCTATCTCATACCAAAGAAAAGTTTGATAGCAGCCTTTTTACATTAACAAGCGAGTCACTCCTGGCTCAGGCAGATACCGAAGAGGACTTCGATTTAGAAACTGAAAACTTTGACTTTCAAGATTCAAACTCTTCAGACAACTCTGAATCCGAAGCCTCTGATGAAGATATTGAAAACGATCCCTTTGATGAAAGCTCACTTTTTGACGGAGGCGATGAAGAAACTGCCGACACAGGATTTCCAGAAGAGGACTTAAACGCTGAGTCCCCTGCTTTTGAAGATGATTCTAGCTTTGCCACAGACAGTGTTTGGGAAGAAGGCGAAGCGCAACAGATTGTTGAGGATGAGATCAAGGGTCTCAATGCTCCGCCTGTGGAACGCGTACAACCCAAAGAGACCAACCGCCACTACTACATCAAACATCCCAACCAAAAAAAGGGGCTTTATAAAATCACCTCTGATGGCAAATACTACTATCGGGTGAAAGAATCGCCCAAAAAGTATGGGATTGCCGTTAAAGGTGGCGCATTTTTATTCAAAGACCTTATGAATCAGCGCACGCAAAATAAATTTACAGACGTTTATGGTAACTCGGCTAAACCCTCTGCGTTTGTTGAATACCTATGGCCCTTCTTCCGCAATAAAAATGTACCTCAAATTTTAAAAGCTGCTCGCTTAAAATTAGGTGCGGGACTTATCTTTGCCAATGGTAACGGGATATTTGGTTCTGGTGACTATAGTGGCATTCCCGCCCCTGAAAAATACACCTTTATAGGCATACCCATTGAAGTAGGTCTTCAGTATGCCCTTGAGTTTTATGACGAACAGATCTTTATCCCCTACGGAACAGCCGCCTTAAGTTACATGGTGGCTACAGAAATTCAGGATGGCAGTTTTAAAAATATGAAATACCTGGGCCAAGCTGGGGCACACTTTTCTGGTGGTGTAGCGCTGGGTTTAGGTTGGTTAGAAGAGTCGGCAAAGTTTGATTTAGACGCTGAATTTGGAATCAACCAAGCTTATTTAACTGTAGAATTCCGCCAAAACATCGCCATTCAACAAGAGTTTAAATTCACTTCCGCATCTATCGTAGGCGGGCTCTGGTTAGAGTTTTAATTTTATTGAGGAAATGTCGTGTAGTGATTGATGCCAGTGCAAACATCGAATATAGTTTGTCTCGTTAAAATCACAAAAGCACTTTATGAGATATCGTATTCACATCAGTTATGACGGCACCGATTATTTGGGTTGGCAAAAACAACCTGAGGGACGCACCGTTCAAGGGGCCATTGAAAACGCCCTCAAACTTCTTTTGAAAAATGATATTTCCACTCAAGGCTCTGGCCGCACGGATGCTGGAGTTCACGCTTTAGACCAAGTGGCCCATTTTGATTATGATGGAGACCTTGCCCGTTTTGATATGGTCAGGGGACTAAATAGATTTTTACCCTCCGCTGTTGTAGTGCGAGAGGCTTATCGCTGCCCCGATGACTTTCACTGCCTCAGAGATGCTGAAAGCAAAACCTACTTGTATCGAGTGCTCAACACTCCCACCCCTAACCCACTTAAAACCAGATATGGATATTGGGTTCGTTCTAAGGTGGACCTAGATTATTTAAATCAGATCACTCAGCCACTTTTAGGCGAGCACGACTTTAAAGCCTTCCAAACCTCTGGCACTGAGCTAAAAACCACGGTCAGACATATTTTTGAGGCCCAGTGGAGCCCATCCCCCCAAGACGATGAGGAGGTTCTGTTCCTTATCCGAGGCAATGGCTTTTTAAAACAAATGGTGAGGAACATCGTAGGCACCCTTTTAGATGGCCATTGGGAAAGGCGCCACAGCCCAGAGTCCATTCGGTCCATTTTAAGCTCAAAAGATAGGCAAATTGCAGGTTCTACAGCCCCTGCCCAAGGATTGACCCTTTTTAAGGTGAATTATCCTGAAAACCTTGACAATAAGTGCCTAAAACTCTAAAAATTTCACTCTTGTTAGGTCTAATCTGACGATCTTGCTTGCATCTACTAATGGCATAAGTAATAAGTAGACAAAGCATTTGTATGTAGAATTAGATACTTAATAAAGTGCATTTTTATAGATTGATGTGCGTTGAAATGGATACACCAAACGCCACTAGAAAACAGAGGTTGAAATGAAAACTTGGAGTGCTAAAGCATCTGACATTAAAGAAAAATGGTGGATCGTTGATGCTGAAGGAAAAACATTAGGTCGTATGGCCACAGAAATCGCTAACGTTTTAAGAGGAAAGAACAAACCTACATTTACTCCTCATGTGGATACTGGTGATTTCGTAGTTGTAGTGAATCCAGAAAAGATCGTTCTAAAAGGTCGTAAACTGGATCAAAAAGTGTACTACAGACACACTGGTTTTTTTGGTGGTTTAAAAGAAACTTCTGTTCAAGAGATGCTTGATAAAAATCCTGAACAGATCATCATCAATGCGGTTGAAGGTATGCTTCCCAAAAACAAACTTTCTCGCAAAATCATTAAGAAGTTAAAAGTTTACAAAGGTTCCGAGCACCCTCACGATGCTCAACAACCAGAAGTTCTAGAGATCAAGGCTTAAGGGGTCAATAAATGGCAAATGATAACGTTTACTACGCAACTGGAAGAAGAAAAACAAGCGCTGCTCGTGTGTTCCTAAAACAAGGAAGCGGCAAAATTACTGTCAACGGAAAATCTCTTGAAGAGTACATCGTTGACCCCACTCGTAGACAATTAGTATGGCAAGCTTTTGAAGTGACTGGCAGCAAAGGTCAATTCGATGCTTACATCACTGTTGCTGGCGGCGGTTTATCTGGTCAAGCTGGTGCCATCAGACACGGTATTTCTCGTGCTCTTTGCAACACTGACGAAACCAATCGTCCTAAGCTTAAGGCTGCGGGTCTTCTTACTCGTGACCCTCGTATGGTGGAAAGAAAAAAATACGGTCTACACAAAGCCCGTCGTGCAGTTCAGTTCTCAAAACGTTAATCCAACGTTTCAGACTGTTCTTCAACAAAGCCTCCGTTTCGGGGGCTTTTTTTTTGCTCATCTTTTTTCTATCCTACTTCATTTTAAGACACTCTCAAGGCACGGGTTTAGATTTCTCTTATCTCTGAGAAGCTCACATACGGCGGGCGCGAAATACTACTTCTATTTTCGGTGTATATGTTCTAAGTCCATATAATGTATGTGAGTTTGGCAAAAAGTAAATTATTTACATGATTACAGTATAATTTTTTTTGAAACTTCATCCTGACATGATCTTTGAAAAAAACCGTATATTGATACTGCTACGGCGTATCTAGGCTGTTTTTCTTGGGGAACATTTTTAGTGATGGGGAAGATTATGTTTTGTACCTTTTTAAAATTCAAAATGAGAGCCTGTCTCTTTATTTTCATGGCATTCGGTCCTCTTTTTATCACTCACCCTCTTTATGCCGCTACGGTTTATGTTTTAGATTTTGATGGGACTATAGTGAATGATGCTGGGCCAAGAGCGACATGGAAAACGCCTTGGGTTCTTGTTAGAGTCAATCAACTTCACTCTGTGGCCCAAACTGCTTTTTTAGAAAACCAACCCGAGCGTATTGAACTTTCATACGCTGAGTATCGCGGGCTTCTTTCTCGTCTTGCGAAAGGTGACGGGCTTCTTGGTGATTTGACGGATGTTAAACTTACGCCCGATCCTTTTTTAAGACGTCCTTTAACCATTCGTCCTGGATTTTATAAAGTGAATCCTGACATCACATTTGAATATTACAAAACCAATTCTAACCCCAAAGGTCCAAGTCACCTTCTGTCCAGTTACGAACAAGCTCTGGTCCGAGCTGATAAGGGTTTAGGGCGCAGAGACGCATGGCAAGGACCCGCATTCACGTTGTTACAAAAGGCCTTGTCTGAAAGTTCGGACCAGTCGCGTGTGATCATCTCTACAGCGCGAGATCAGAAGCTCACTGAGTTTTTGCATCTGTTTTCACAAATGGAAAAGGATGGGCATCTGAAGTTTGCCGAACCTCTAAGTCCTGAGAGCAACAAAGTGATCGTGCGTAACTTAGAGTCCTTAACCGAAGGTCTTGAGCTGGGACGCAGTCTATCTGAAAGAAAAGTGCAATCTGTGGTGGAGACAGCCCAGCAGCTTTTAATTTCTCCGCTGAAGCCCCATGTGGAAGGCACCACTCAAAACCTATCCTATGCTCTAGAGGCCAAACACACCTTGATTGTGGCAGAAGACCATCCTGGTTATGTTGCTAAAATTGGACAAAAACTCGCAGAACTTTCTAGAGAATATAGATTCAAAGACGCCATAAGATTTGTACTTTTAAATGCAGGCGTTGAGTCAGATTTAGTCGGCGCAAGATGGGCCAATAGATGGACCGTGTTTGAAGGTGGGTTTGCCAGAGAGGCCTCACCAGAAGAGATTCGAGCTTGGACTAAAATTTCAAAAGATCAAACAGTCTCTACACAAGATCTGTTATCTCATGTGCGATCCCAACGTTCACAGAGACTGTGTACAAAATTTTTAAGTAGTAACAAGGGTGGTAACTAATGACGGCATTACAAACTATTCTTACGGCTATCGTTATTCTTTTTATGGCTCAAAACGCCTCGGCAAATATGTGCGTCAAGTATTTAAGTAGCAACTCCCCTAAGGTTATCCCCTCCCCAGTAGTTACAGAATTTAAATCCTTTAATTTCACGGCGTTTTGGAATGAGCCTGCCAAATCTTTTGATTTCAATAAACACAAAAATTTTAATGGTGTTTTAGTCCATGAAGTTTCAAGGTTCTTTTCAAAAAACCATCAACTTCCTCCTGAAAATATTCTAATCAGAAGCATTATTGGGTTTTTAGATTCCTCTGGAACTGCGTCACGCTTTACTAAATCCATGGAGCAAACAGGTAAACTTGAAGAGTACTTCAGTCATGAAAAGTCTCCTAGTTCTGTTGCTAATATTTTAAAGGCCTCCGTCGAATCCAATCCCAGCTTAGTGGCTGAATTAGTCAAAAAGATTCAGTCATTTTCTGCGGATCATCTTGTGCAAAGATTAAGATTTCCCACATACGAAGCCATCGCACAAAAAATGGAAGTCACCGAAGAAGTTTTAAGGATTATTATACCTGATTCAAATAAGTTCTTTAAAGATGTCGCAAGTTCCAATCCTGAAGCCTTACAAAAGGCACAAAATAAATTGATTGCCGCTTACCTCAGAGTCATTAGAAATACCGACGAAGCCGAACATACAAAAACCCGTCCTCAATCACCTAGTCCAGAAAAATTGTTGCAAGCTCTTGTGGCCATTTCTAAAGACAAGGCTCTGGCTATGGATATTGAAAGCAAAGCTTTTACTGTAGAAACCTTACGCGAGCTTATTGGTGAAGCTGAAACTGCTGGTCCATTTAGTCTTTTTAAAGGCGGCATTAAAGGTGTAGAAGAGAAAGCGCGCGAACGTAACCCCAATGCCTTTAAAAGCTTTATCCCTGAAGAGATTTATAACGAAAGAAAACTGGCCGAAATCATGACCGCCTTAGAAGCTCGTGATGGGTTTCTAGTGACTTCCGTCAATGCGGGGATACCTGTTGTGGAAAGCCAACTGGCCACCATGCTCAAATATGCCAAAGATAAAAATTATGACATTCTTGTGATTCCCACCAGTCAAATTTTAGAAGGCTTAGATAAGAGATTGATTTCTAATCCTAGAATTCATATTCTTACGCACACCATCTCCAATGCTCATCTTAAACTTTGGAACATTCCTATTTTAACGAAAAACCAAAATCCGCTGGCCTCTTTGGATGCTCCAGGACAGGTCAACCCAGGACAGCTGACGATTGTGGGGCACTCGCAACTCACTTTAAAAGTAAAACCCACAGGCAGTAACCATATCAGACCTACAGAAATTTGGTCCACAGGCTCTTTAAGTCAAAACAGTTATCCCTTTCAACATGCCATACAAGGTAGAACCAGTGAACTTGCTAAAAACAATCACAAGAATGGTTTTTTAGTTCTTGAAAAGTCCGATTCCAAAGCTGGTCCTCTGGGAGATGGAGCGCAAAATATATGGCACGTCCGCCCTGTTTACTTCAAAGGTCACAGAGGTATTGAAGGCTTTACTGACATGAACATCAGTTACTTTGTTCGAGACACAGCCAAAGAAAAGCTACAACAAGAAGGCAAAGTGGACATCAAGTTGATTGTTGAAAAGGTTCAACATGGGGCTGAAGTGATTGTACTTGGTGATCTTCATGATCGGGTCACTGACCAAGCTTATATGGCTTCGATCACCAACTTTATTCGTAACAATCCTTCTATTAAAAAGATTGTTTTACATGATCCCATTGATGGTAATTCACACAACCGACATGAAGCCGAGCAAACATCTCTGCTCATTCGAAAGTTTACCAATGGAGACTTGGACTTTCATAAAGAAATGATGGGAATCGTTCAAGTCGTGAATGCTTTAACTTCCATCAGACCTGACATACAGATTGTACTTACAGATTCTAACCACAGCTATTGGGCCAAAACCTTGATCGACAAACAACCCCAAGCTCAATCTGTGATCAATGGACTCTTCTTAGCCGAGTTGACTTATGCTTCGAGAATGCTTGGAATCAGTGATCCTTTAACTTACGTATTTCAAGCCCGAAACGATGTACTTAAAAATCTTCCTCCAGAAAAACGCATCGAAGTTGAAGCTCATGCCATCCCTGTCTTACACCCAGGACGTGTGATTGTGCTCCCCTTTGGTGAGTCCTTTGTGTATGGGCCCAAAGAAAACCCTACCCATCTTAACTTTCACGGACACCAAGGTGCTAACGGCGCGAAAGGGTCTCCAAGAGCACACGCTACAGGGTCACAAAATGCTGTCACCGCAGACTCGCACCAATCTTTTATTCTTGGTGACTGGATGAGTGTCGGGACCACCACCTCACAACGTGTGGGCTACAACAACGGCGGGTATTCGGCATGGAGTAACTCTTTTGTGCTGTTATATCCTGACGGCTCAAAACAACTTGTGATCTATTCGTCATTGACCCAAACATTCATGCAACGAAAAGAATTCGGAACCTTAAAACCCGAAGACTTCTACGGCCGAGAACCTTTAGAAGTTAAAGCCAACGACAATGACGTCGTCTCTGGTATCATCGTAGACCAATTCTCACACTTCCTAGAAGCCACAGGACAAATCAAAAAACCAACCGACTAAAAACCACGGCCCAAAGAACTATATTCTAGATTAAGTCTTGGTTATTCCATATATCCTTAGAAGATCACCTCACGTCGGGCGATGCGTATCCGACTTGCAGCATAGGTTTTGGATTAAGATTAAGGGGAGACCCCAAGGGGGTTCTCTTAATCTTAATCCAAAATCTATGATGAAAGCCGAAGACGCTTCGCACCCGCTCGTGTTGGGGGGCTTCTAAGGATATATGGAATAACCAAGACTTAATCTAGAATATAGTTCTTTGGATCTACTGGGATTCCGTTGACGCGGACTTCGTAGTGAACGTGAGGGCCAGTGGAACGGCCTGTACTTCCTACGGCTGAAATCTTCTCGCGACGCTTGACCTGTTGGCCTAATTTTACAAATACTTTTGAGTTATGAGCAAAACGGGTGACCACACCAAATCCGTGGTCAATAGACACAATCTTTCCGTAACCAGATTCATATCCCACATAAGACACTACCCCTGCCGCAGGCGCTACCACTGTGGTTCCCACTGAAGCCGCCACGTCTAAGCCTTTATGTAAGATGACTCGGCCTGTGAACGGATCATTACGATAACCGAATTGAGACGAGATCCAACCCACTGCGGGCATAATGCTAGGAGTGTAATCCAAAAGATCTCTTCTTTCAGAAAGATCATCCCAAAGTTTGTTAAGCTCTAACTCCATGTTTTGGGCTGTTTTTGAAGAATCCCAAATGCGCACTTCTAAATCTGAGAAAAACTGAGTGGAAGTGGATTGAATGGCATTCGGTGTTCTTGCAAGGATAGGCCATTTAAAAAACGAAAGCCCTGTTACGCCACTACTTGAAGAGGCCAAAGAGGCTGATTTTCTTTCTGCGGCCATCGCTGCTTCTTGTTCGTTAGGATAAATGGTGTCACCAGGGCGAGGTTCTGAGTTGAACACCAAGTCCATCTCTCGGTCTTCATCATTCACATCTGTGATGGCTTTAAGTTTTGTAGACAGAGACTTTACTCTTTCTACTTGTAACTCTAGGGATTCTAACTTGGTGATCAGACGGTCGTATTGAACTTCCATCTGTTCGTTTTTTAATCTTAAAATTTTATTCTCGTTATTTTGTGCAATCAGACGGAAGTAATCCCCCACCATAGACAGCATGATCAAAACAAACAGACCAAAAATAAATAAAGAAAAATGAATCCAACTTCTGGAGATCGTAAATTTTCTAACAGGGGCACGATGGTTTCCAGTAATGATAATGTTATATTTCTTGCTTGATTTCATTCTTCCTCTACTGTTTTTCCCTAACCATCGTCACTTTATAGTCTGCACACTTTGCAAGCTGAGTCTCTTTTAGTTTAGCTTGCCTATGCCTTCAAACCGCCTGCCACCTTGGATTTCGCGGCTTTTGCCACTGACTCCTTAGTTATACGAATCTTTTTTGTCTGCGTCAAAAAAACCACAGCACCTAGACCAATTACTTAAGACAAACGACAAGGCAGGTGATGTTGTCATTGCCTCCTGCTTCATTGGCGCGTTCTACACACACATTGGCCACCTTATCCAAAGGATTTTCGGCTATGATTTTTGCAATCTCACCATTAGAAATCAAGCCTGATAATCCATCCGAGCACAATAAATAGATCTCGCCAGGTACATAATCTCTATAAACAATGTCAGATTTGACATACGACTCATAGCCCACACTTCTGGTGATCACGTTTTTGCCTATAACTTCAGCAGAGTTTTCGTTATTCACTAAACCTGCACGAAACTGCTCTTGGATTAAAGAGTGGTCCTCGGTCATCTGCCAAAGTTTCCCATCGCTGTACATATAAGCACGAGAATCGCCTACATTTGAAATATAAATGCGCTTCTCTGTAGCAATGAGTGAGACTAAAGTCGTGCCCATGCCCTCAAGCTCTATAAAATTGGGATCATGACTCTTTGTGTAAATTCTCTCGTTCGCTAGACGATAGGCCATTTCAATCTTGTCTTCGACGGCTTCAGTGGCTGTGCGCGGTGTGCCTAAAACCTCTTGCATGGCTTCAACGGCCATAGCTGACGCCACCTCACCACCTTTATGTCCCCCCATGCCATCGGCCACAGCGTAAATATGATACTTAGAGTTCACCAAAACCGAATCTTGGTTAATTTTACGCTTTCTACCAACGTCTGTTTTCGCATAGGCAATGATCTTCATAATATCTCTATTTTTCGACAGCTCGCACATAGAGTCTAGTGAAAAAAGCACAAACCTAGTCCTCTATTTTTTTTCACGTTTATCCGATAAAATAAGCAAGTGATGAAGCCGCAAAACACAAGGCAGATGCTCCTTACCAGTTTTTTGATTATTTCCATAGCTCTACACGCTATGCTGGGTGGATTTGTACATTATGCACCGCGCTTGGCCTTCATGCAGGAATTAGCAAAACGACTCAATCACACGATCGAAGACAAAACCGAAGATGTCGTAACACAGATCGAACTGATCAATGAAGAAGACCTGCGACGTCAGGTGGTTTCGCAAAACGAGAAAAGCATTAACGATCAAATTCCAGAAAAAGATTATTTCTTAAGTCAGAGCAATCAAACCGTAGAGCAAGAGACCCGTGCCGCAAACGTCGGAAAATTCAATAATGCGTCTGCACCTGGAGCTTTTATACCTCCCCAAAGACAGATCGACCCTACACCACAGGCAAAATCTAAAACACAACCACAACAAGAACTTCCACGAATAGAAAAGACACCCGAGTTCCCTCTGACAGCCTCACAAGCAGCAGAGACTAAACCTAAAACTAAAGCTCAAAAACTAGGACTTACTGGAGCCTCTTTTGAAGACACCGTGGAACGCACTGCTGAGCAAGCCGTCGCTGCACAGGCAGGACAAAGAGGCTTTGCTGGAGACGGATTCAGTCAGACTGATGACCACCTTAAAGACATTCCTATTGGTGAAAGAACTTTGTTAAACACTCGTGAGTTCATCTACTATTCTTACTTTGCACGCGTTAAAGAGCAGCTTCGCAGTCACTGGAACCCACAGGTGCGCCATAGTGTGCAACTGCTGTTCGCTAAAGACGATCGTCGCTTAGCCTCTGTAGACATTAAGTCCACATCTCTAAGAATCACTTTAGATAAAAAAGGGTATTTGAAAAAGATTGAACTGCTTAAAACCTCTGGCTTTAAAGAACTCGACATCGCTGCCATTGAGGCTTTCAGAGCGGCGGCCCCCTTCTTAAATCCGCCTTCAGGTTTGGTTGAAAAAGACGGAACTATCAAAGTCTTCTGGGACTTTATTCTCGAAAGCTAACCTTTACGCCTCTACTTTTGTCCCCAAATTGGAAGCTCAAATCGACTGCTAACTTTATAAAAACATTAGGCTTTTACTCTTTCTAGCTTTATTCAGCATCAAGTCACTTTAGGTTGATACTGCCCCCCAGTTGGGGTAATAATGGTGCTTTCACAGGTCAGAAAACGCAGCTTATAGATTCCCTCTATAAGCTGTTTTTACGCGAACATCTGATTGTGATTTTAAAAGGAGCATGAAACATGAGTTCACTAAAAGACATCAGCCCTAAGGCTCTAGATCATATTTTCAGACGCGCCCACTATCTGGCTAACCAAATGGTCTTCCAAGCCAACCATCGCAAAAACAAAGCAAAAGGCGATCCCAAAGTAGGCGGTCACTCGTCGGCAAGCTCCAGTGCTTTACATATCCTCGGAACACTTCACCTATTTGCCAAAACCAGTTTTGATCATATTTCAAATAAGCCTCATGCTTCACCTGCAGACCATTCGTTTAATTATTTATTAGATTTATTTCTTCGTGATGACTTTTCTAAATTCACACAAGAAGAGTGTGACACAGCGATGATGGGTCTACGTGCTTTCTCTCAAAATGGAGAGCCCGTATTTCAATCTTATCACTCGGCTTGGGATCCTGATCGTCATAACTTTTTCCCATCAGGAACAGTGGGCATTCCCGCAGTTCAAGCTGGGTACTTAGCTCTGGCTTACCGATATGCAAAAAAACATGGATACAATGTTCCTGATGCCCACTTTTGGTGTGTGATTGGAGATTCGGAATTCCGCGAAGGCTCCTTGTTTGAGGCTGTGCCTGACTTTGCAGAACGTGAACTGGGCAATTTGACTTGGATCATTGATTATAACCGCCAAAGTTTAGATGGACATAGAATCACCAACACCGATGCCCTTAATGGAACCGATGCTCATCGTATCGAAAGAACCATGGCTGCTAACGGTTGGGAAGTGATCACTGTTCAGCATGGTCGATTCAGACAGAAATTATTTTCTGCCCAAGGTGGTGAAGCTTTTAAAAATTGGTTTGAAACTGAATTGACGGACTACGATCTTCAAACTCTACTGCTGATCAAAGATGCCAACACCTTAAAGAGCGAACTGGCAAAGATTAAATCCATTGCTCAATTTGTTGAGTCACAAAAGGCCGAAGATCTTTTAATGGCCCTTAACGATATGGGTGGACATGATGTCGAATGCTTACTGCAAGCCTTCGAAGCTTCAAAAAAATCTACAGACAGACCAACAGCAATTGTAGCTCATACCATCAAAGGCTGGGGTCTTGAGATGGCGGCAAGCAGTGGAAACCACTCTGCCCTACCCGAACCCGAAGAGATGGAGGCCCTACGTCAGGCCCAAGGTATCACTGGTGATAAATTGTTTGAACGCTTTGATGCCAAGTCTGAAGAAGGGAAATTTCTAAAAGCCCGTAGTGAAAAACTTTATAATGACATTTTAAAACAAGAAGAGATTCGTAAAACCAATAAAG
The DNA here is from genome assembly GCA_023954155.1 of Pseudobdellovibrionaceae bacterium. Lineage (NCBI taxonomy): Bacteria > Pseudomonadati > Bdellovibrionota > Bdellovibrionia > Bdellovibrionales > Pseudobdellovibrionaceae > Pseudobdellovibrionaceae bacterium. The sequence goes on from JAMLIO010000006.1 coordinate 113,447, forward strand.
ACGCTTTTGCGAAAAAAGTGAATGAGCTTCCCACTTCCCTAGATATCAATTTAAAGTTTGCAAGCTACCCTCATACACAGTGGATGTTAGGACAGCTGACTTCTAAACTGACTCGTATTGCAAATACGTCACTCGATACCAAAGACAAACCTTTAACTGACGAAGAAAAGCTGTGGAAGCCTCTTGCCGAAAATATTGTATCTATGGCTCCTGACGTGGGAACCAGCACTAACCTTAACCCTTCGATGGACGGTAAGATTTTTAGTGCCAACGAAGTGGATGACATCGAAGAGCAACGCGGAGTGAAGGATCATAAAAACCCTGACCTGATTCCTGGTGAAGAGATCACGGACAGATTCTTAAGGTTTGAAATTGCTGAAGCTAACGTGATGTCCTGTGCTGGAAGCTTTGGAAGAATGCGCGACATTCTTGGAATCCCGCTCTTCCCACTGATGACTGTTTATGACTTCTTTATCAAAAGAGCTTTGGATCAGTACTTTTACAACATGTACTGGAAGTCGTCGTTCTTCTTGGGCGGAACTCCCTCTGGAGTCACTCTGTCTCCTGAGGGCGCGCAACATGGTTGGAAGTCTGACATTCAGGTTCCTAACCAAACCACTTGGGAGCCTATGTTCTGCCAAGAACTGGATTGGATCTTCTGTGAATCTTTAAAAAGACACTTCACTTATGATAATGACGAACGCCAAGGAGTTGTTTTCCGTGGTGTGACTCGTGGTATAGAGCAGAAAGACTTTTTAAAATATTTAAAAACTCAAAAAAGATTTAAGACGGATTCTAATGCAGTACTTGCTCATAAAGACTATCCTATGAGTGGCGCTGTTGCAGAAAATACTATGAGCACCATTGCCGAAGCAGACATTCTAGAAACCGTTCGCAAAGATGTGTTAAACGGCGGCTACTACCTGATCAACTATGAATCTTATGCAGGTTACAACCCTGGTGATAACGTGGTGAATATCTTTTCTTTGGGAAGCTTAGGGACGGAAGCCATCAAAGCGTCAAATGCCCTTTTAGCTAAAGGCATTTATGCCAACGTAATTGTTGTAACAAATACGGATTTACTGATTGGTAATCCTGCATACAAAAACAACTATCAGCATTTAAAGCAAAACTTAAAGGTGAACGCAGATTTATTCTTGCAACCCTTAAGCAACGGCGCTGCTCTTCCAGGCGAAGCTCAAACCTTCTCTGGTCGTCGCATCCCTATTGTGAGTGTGCATGATGGCGAAGCGGGGTTATTAGATAACATCGGTTCTATTGTTGGAGTTCGCCAAGAGGCTTTGGCTGTGCGCAAACATTCTAAATGTGGTCGTCCTACAGACATCTATGCCTACCATGGCATTGATGCAGACAGTGTGATCCAAGCTTGCGGCAAAGTGCTTTCAGAGACTGCCTTAGAGCAAGTCAAAATCAACTTCTCGAATATGCCCGCACAGGTTCGTCCACAAGTAGAACAAAGCTTTTATCCTAAGGTGACTCCTGATGTAGACTGGTCACATCTTTGGGATCAAACCAACGCCTAAGCAGTACGGTTCTGCTTTTTAGTAAAATCTATGAATTTTGAAGTCACCTTTTAGCCAAAGGTGACTTTTTTTATTTAAAGAGACTTTTTGCGGGCGATGGTCATGCCTTCTGAGGTGGGAATCAGAATCGCATCATATTCGGGATGTTCACCTAAATTTTGATTGAACTCTCGCATCACCGCTACGGCTTTAGCATGGTTGGGTGGAGTTTCGTCTTGATAAACCATACCAAATAAAAATGTATTGTCGGCAACGATCAGTCCACCCGAACGCAAGTTGCGATGAGCCCAATTAAAATAATCCAAGTATGCGGCTTTATTGGCATCAATAAAAACCATATCAAAAGGGCCTTCACTTTCAATTTTGGGCAGTTCTTCGATGGCGTCTCCAAGGTGCAAACTTAAACGGTTTTGTTCGACTTCCGTTTTTAAAAGTTCTTGAGCAATCCTGTGATGCTCCGACATCTTTTCAAAAGACCAAACTTTACCCTTAGGTCCTACAGCCTCAAGAAGCCATGTAGTTGAAAAACCAAGCAGAGTGCCAATCTCTACAACCTTTTGTGCCCCTATCATTTTAGCTAGGACTTTGATCATTTGCCCTTCGCTACCAGAAATTTGAATCCCATCTTTGTCCACTTCTAGGATCGCACCTAGTATCTTCTCTCTTTGCTCTCCCATACGAACAAAGTTCTTTTCGATATATTGCATTCTTGGTTCTTTTTCTGTTCTCATAGATGTTCATCCTCACATTCAGATTTATATTACCATCATAGAACTCAAAGCCAACCCAAGCGTTTGTTATCTCTCCAGAATTAACCTCATCTGCAATAAATTTGAGCTAAACTTTTTTGAGTAAGACACCAAGTGTTGTCGAATTTTGAGACACCTGCTTAGGGCTAAACAGCGGCTTTGTGCTGAAATGCAATATACACAGATTTGAAGAGCCCATTTTTGGCACTGGCTGTGCACCCATAAACCCGTGGTGAAACAAAGTATCTTTCTTATTTTAATCTTTTGCAGTTGGTCTGCCCATGCAAGCCAAATCGAGATCAAAACCTCTCAAGGTCGCCTTAATGCCAGAAGAGACGCAGGCTTTAATAGCCGAGTGTGCGGTAAAGTCAGAAATGGCGCCAAGTACGAGGCGCTACAAGAAAAAAATGGTTGGGTACAGATTCGACTGAATCAACGTGGATGTCCTTCTAAAGTATGGATTCATTCTTACTACACCAAAGAGCATTACAACGGGGAGCTTACAACAGCACAACTCAGAAACTGGAGTCCCACAAAGACAGACTCTGGAACAACAACGGAAACTCCTCCAGAGGGTGGCAACGGTGGATATGTGATCACAGCACCCGATGTCAGCGGTCAACAGAGTGGTGAGTTGGGAGATGGCGCAGGTGAACATTCAGGAGCTTCAGTAGTGGCACCTGTAGATCCCAATTTGCCTGTTCGTCCCAGTGGTCTTACTGATGAAGAGTATAACTTATGTCAGTTCTATGATTCACAAAGAAAAATTTTAGATAAAACTAAAACGGAAAACTGTTACAAGCTGATCAAAAAGGCCAACAGTCGTGAGATTTCCAAAAAGGCTTTGATCTATTCTTTAAAATATCTCAAAGCGAATTTAGGTGAACTGCAAGATAAACGTTGTTTAGCTGCAGGTGGGGCCAAAGGCATTAAAAACAGCTGTCAGTTTGTCGTCAATGACTTAAACCAACGAGTCAGTGGCTTTTCTAATCGTAGTCCTTCTTATTTTATTGATCTCTGCGACGGAGGAAGTGGTTCTGCCAGAAAAGGTTTGATCACTAAAACTTACATCAACAGAGGCACAGGCTCTTCGAGTAACAACTATACAGACCGCTCTGGAAAAAAGACCACTGTACCTGGGGCTTTTATCACAGGTTCACTTACGCCATTTATCCCTTACAGAGTGACTAGTGCTTACCGAAATTTGGGTTGGGCAAATTGTTTTCAAAAAAATTCTAAAGGTCAGCCCATCCTGAGTCGCCCCGTACGAGACATGTCAAAATGTCCCGTTACTCGTCTGGCTCTTTACGGTGCCCATGACAGTAATAATTCCACTTCAAGTGCCAAACCCATGCACGTAAGTCCTTACAAATCCAGTTGGGGTTGCCCTTCTGTGGGTGTGAATGACCGATGGATGTTAGAACAGCTTCATAAAAATGGCCCTTCTTTGGTGATCAACTATGGTCCAGAAAAATATCATAAAGATTCAAGTATCAATAACTGTAGGAACAACTAAAAAGGTAAGAGGAAAATAAATTATGAGCACACATCATCTCAGCACAAAAGTATTTAAAAAATCTTTGATCCTTTTTGGAGTCAGTTTAATTGCGCTGTCTCAACTTTCTCATGCACAAAACCTGCAACGACGCCCTCAACAGACCGATAAAGAACTGTGTTTTCATTTTGATCTTAAGCCCTTTCAAAAACATTTTGCTCACTCTCAAGGCATTGACTCCCTCACCTTTTATCCCTCTTTGTTTAACTCGTCTAAAAAAAGCCAAACCACGATGTACTTTGTAGATCGTGGCGTCCATAACGACCCTGATGCGTACAATAATGTAAAATGCCATCTCAGTGCTTCATATATAAGCTGCAAAGGCGAGGATGACAGCGCCAATTTGGGAATCTTTGTCGATCCCTCCAAAGCCCAACTTCATATCAAGTTTTTGGTTCTGAGTGATTTGGACGAGGAACTGCGCGTCCTTCAACCCTTGAACGCCAAAAAAACCCCTTCTATCCCAGGAAAAGTCTTTCCGTGCCCTACAGATAGCCCCGAAGCGAGCCTCTACTAGTTTAAACACTGCGCCAATCGCTAAAACTGACACACCCGACTACTCAATACGCCCTCTTTTATGTCATAAATGAGAGTTTGGAGGGCGCAGAATGTCCAATATTATCGAAGTAAAAAACTTGAAGGTAGATTTCAAAACTGACAATGGCATCGTTCAAGCAATTAAAGGGGTCTCCTTTAATATTCCTCAAGGAAAAACTGTCGGACTTGTGGGCGAATCAGGATCAGGAAAAAGCGTAAGCTCTCTGGCCATCATGCGACTGATTGCCAACCCTCCTGGAAAAATCTCAGGTGGTGAAATTTTATATAAAGGCGAAGACCTTTTAAAAAAGACCGAAGCTCAAATGCGCAAGATTCGAGGCAAGCAGATCTCTATGATCTTTCAAGAGCCTATGACTTCGTTAAATCCCGTGTTTACTGTTGGAGATCAAATCTCTGAAAGTTTAATTTTACACGAAGGTTTAAGTAAAAAAGAAGCGTGGGAAAAGTCCATTGAACTTTTAGATAAAGTGGGCATTCCTAATCCCTCTGTGCGGATCAAAGCCTACCCACACGAGATGTCAGGTGGGCAGAGACAACGAGTAATGATTGCCATGGCCATTGCGTGTTCACCTGAACTGTTAATCGCCGATGAACCCACTACAGCGTTAGATGTGACCATTCAAAAACAAATTTTAGATTTGATTGCTGAACTTCAAGATCAATCGAAGATGAGCGTTCTTTTTATTACCCACGATCTTGGTGTCATCGCTGACATCGCCGATGAAGTGGTGGTGATGTACAAAGGCGACATCGTTGAGCATGGACAATCAGAAAGCATCTTTAAAAGTCCGCAGCATCCTTACACAAAAGGACTGCTAGCGTGTCGTCCCTCTTTGATCTCTAACCCTCACCGTCTCCCTATGGTTTCTGACTTTATGACTCCAGACGGAAAAGAAAAACCCACAAACTTTGATATTAAAAAAGTAGAAAAGTATGTGCGCCCCATTGATGAAGAAAAAAATCCCGTCATCTTGGAAGTGAACAATTTAGAAAAGCACTTCCCCATGAAAAAGAACTTCTTAGGTCAAACTACGGAATGGTTTAAAGCCGTCAACGACGTCACCCTTAAAGTTCGTAAAGGCCGCACACTAGGTCTTGTGGGAGAATCGGGTTGTGGCAAAACCACACTTGGTCGCACACTGCTTCGTCTTATCGAACCCACTTCTGGAGATGTGATTTATAAGGGTACAAAATTAAATGATTTATCCAAAAATGATATGCGCGCGATGAGACGCAAATTGCAGATCATTTTCCAAGATCCTTATGCCTCTCTGAATCCTAGAATGACTATTGGTTCGGCGATCATGGAACCCATGCAGATTCATAATTTATACAAAACCAAACAAGAACGCCAAGAGCGTGCGGCAGCTTTAATTGAACGCTGTGGTCTTCCTGCCGAGTATTTAAACCGTTATCCTCACGAATTTTCTGGTGGACAACGTCAACGTATTTGTATTGCCCGCGCACTAGCTGTGGAACCCGAGTTTATCGTCTGTGACGAGTCCGTTTCCGCTCTAGACGTGTCTGTGCAAGCACAGATTTTAAATCTGCTTTTAGACTTACAAGATGAGTTGGGCCTATCTTACATCTTTATCTCGCATGACCTAGCCGTGGTGAAATTCATCTCTGATGAAATTGCCGTGATGAACAAAGGACAAGTTGTTGAGATGTCCGATGCTCTATCTATCTACGAAAATCCTAAAGATGAGTACACCAAAAAACTTTTATCTGCGATTCCCAAAGGAATTCCCAAAACTTTGTTGAATGAGTTGAATTTATAGTGTGATCGCTCCACACGCTACGCGTGGGCCTGCGTTTCCAGCAGGTTGGGATTCTAGGTCGTCTTCATCACCATGGACCACTACGGAACGATTGATGATGTAAGAGGCCGCAGAAGGGTTCATGGAAATGTGGGCAAAGACTTCATCTAACTTAGCCTCACCTTGTGCGTTGGCTTCAAGATTACCTAAATCACCTGCATGAAAACCTTCACCTGGGGAACCATGATCGTGACCCAGAGGATTAAAGTGTCCCCCCGCAGAAGAGGCATCGGCAGCAGAGCAATCTGGCTTTTCGTGAATATGAAACCCATGTTTAGAATTAGGCTTTAAACCTTTAATGTCTGCAACCACGCGCACACCCTCTTCACTGCTGATGAACTCTACAGTTCCCGTCACACTGCTCTCGCTCTTAGAAGCTAGCTCCACCTTAATGCGTTCCAGGGTGTTTTTCGGTGTTGCTGTTTTAGTACTGTCTTTTTTTGATGTGCATCCTACTGCCATCATCACTACGACTGCGGTGAATACGATCTTTGTATGTTTCATCTGTGCTCCCAGTTTGTGCTTTCCTTGGATTATCCTAAAAAAGGCTCTCGACATCAAGGATTGAAATATTCGTGTACAATTCTAAATAAATACTCAAGATCAATAAGACTTGATTTTTTGCTCCAGTGAGGTAGGTCTCTAAAACATGGCGTTCAATCGTAAGGACCATTTTTTTCATAAAGCAAAAAAAGACGGCTTTTTAGCGCGTTCAGCCTACAAACTAGAAGAAATCCAGAAAAAGCACCGCTTGTTTAAAAGAGGCGACTTTGTTTTAGACTTAGGAGCCTCCCCTGGATCGTGGTCTCAGTATGCTTCCAAGGCCGTGGGCCCAGAAGGACTTATTGTTGGGATTGATCTCAAACCCGTAGAGTTCACCGCTCTTAACGCAGAATTCCACCAGATGAACATCTTTGAACTTGATCCCGCAATCTTACATGACAGGCAGCCCGATGTGATCATGAGCGATATGGCTCCCAACACCACAGGCATTCGTTCTGTGGATCAGGCCCGCTCTGAAGATCTGTGTCTTGAAGTGATCAAAGTGGCCACCCAGTTCTTAAAACCTGGTGGACATCTTGTGATGAAAATCTTTGAAAGCCAGACAGATCAGACTGTGACCAAGGAGCTGAAGTCCCAATTCAAAGAGATCAAACGTCTTAAGCCAGAAGCCGTCAGAAAAGGGAGTTTTGAAACTTATCTTATTGCCAAAAACTATCAAGAGTAAGAAGATGGGGAACAAAAAAACAGGTGAAAAACCACACAGCTTTTAATGCTGCTTAGGAAGAAAGGGGTATATTATGAGCTTAACCACAACACAATTTATTGATCACTACTTTAGACACTTCAATGCAGCAGCACTGAAAGATGCAGCTCAAGGTTATAAAGATCACTTGCAACAAGGGGGCAAGATGTTTGTGACTCTAGCGGGAGCTATGAGTACAGCCGAAATGGGATTGATCCTTGCAGAAATGATTCGTCAGGATAAGGTTCACGGCATCTGCTGTACTGGAGCCAACCTAGAAGAAGATATTTTTAATCTTGTGGCTCATGAACATTATGTTCGTATCCCTCACTACCGTGATTTAACTGCCGAAGATGAGTACAAACTTTTAGAGCGCCACTTAAATCGCGTGACTGACACTTGTATTCCTGAAGAAGAAGCCATCCGAAGAATTGAACACGTCATTTTAGATCACTGGCAAACTGCTGATCAAAAAGGCGAAGCTTACTTTCCACATGAGTTCATGTACCAAATGTTACGTTCAAAAAAACTTGAAGGCTCTTTCCAAATTGATCCTAAAGACAGTTGGCTGATGGCTGCTTGTGAAAAGAATCTTCCTATTTTTGTTCCTGGCTGGGAAGACTCTACATTAGGAAACATCTTCACTTCACACTGTATCAATGGTGACATCAAAAACATTCACACTGTACGTACAGGTATTGAGTACATGAAAGAACTTGCGGGTTGGTACAAAGAGATCACCGCCAAGTCCTCTCTGGGTTTTTTCCAAATTGGGGGCGGCATTGCGGGAGACTTCCCGATCTGTGTGGTCCCTATGTTACATCAAGACTTAGGTGAAACGAACGTGCCTCTTTGGGGTTACTTCTGTCAGATTTCTGATTCCACAACCAGCTTTGGCTCTTACTCTGGAGCTGTACCTAATGAAAAGATCACTTGGGGTAAACTTGCTGCCGAAACACCTAAGTTTATCATCGAGTCTGACGCCACTATCGTGGCTCCATTGATCTTTGCTTATATTCTTGGGATATAAAAAAACTAACTGAGTTGCCAGTACAAGTTTTCAACTTGCTGCTCAAGATCTTCAAGGCTGCCATCATTAAAGATAATATGATCGCAGCCTTTTATTTTATCTTCGACTTTCATTTGTGTTTGTATACGTCTTTCTATTTCTTCTTTAGACCATGTGTTGCGCTCTGAAATGCGCTGCCTTTGTACATCTTCGGAGGCAAACACTCCCACAATCAGATCAAATTGATCTTCCATATTTTTTTCAAATAAAAGTGGGACATCATAAAACGCAATGGCGTGATCTTTGGACTCTAGAGCTTGTCTTCGTGTTTGCACTTCATCACGGATCAAGGGGTGCATAAGACGTTCTAAAAACAAAAGCTCCTCAGGCGCGCCAAAAACTTTGGCGGCAATGGCCTTTCGGTACTCTTCAGGATTCATTTGTTTTGGGTCCAAACCCCATCTTTGCTGGATTTCTGTATGGACTATGGGACTGGTGAACATCACATTATGAGACACCTCATCAGCGGAAATCACCTCTACACCGTATTTGCTCTTAAGCAGCTGGGCCACCGTGGACTTTCCACACCCTATACAACCCGTAAGTCCTATCCATAACATAAATTAGACCTTTTATTTCACTTATTCTTCCCACATCTTACCAAGGTCTTGTTAAGAGTCTACCCTCACAGACCGATATTTTCACTGAGACAACGAGGTTGAGTTGAGTAAGAGCAATTACGAAGTTTTTGGTAAACACGTCCTTCTGGAGCGCATTGCTATGGGAGGAATGGCAGAGATTTTCCTTGCCCGCAGTTCAGGTGCTGGTGGTATTGGAAAGTTCAGTGCCATTAAACGTATTTTGCCACAATACTCTGGTAACAGCGAGTTCATTAACATGTTTAAGGACGAAGCTAAAATCAACGTGAACCTGTCTCATAGTAATATCGTTCCTGTTTATGAGTTTGGTGTTGAAAACGGTCAGTTTTACATCGTGATGGAATACGTCAACGGTAAAAACTTACGCCAAGTGATCAACCGTATGCTTAAGGACTCTGATGTTTACTTCTCTATTGATCAGATCGTATATATCATTCGCGAAGTGGCTGCTGGTCTTGACCATGCACACAGATGTTTGGATGGAACCACTGGTAAACCCCTAAATATTATTCATAGAGACATGAGTCCACAAAACATCATGGTCAGCTATGAAGGTGAAATCAAAGTCGTCGACTTTGGTATTGCTAAGGCGGAAAGCCAAGTCGAAAGCACTAAAGCAGGAACTCTTAAAGGTAAATTTGCCTATATGTCTCCAGAGCAAGCTGGTGGCGAAGAGATTGATTTAAAAACTGATATTTATTCTTTAGGTATTGTGCTTTGGGAGCTTTTAGCCAAAGACCGCTTATTTATGGCCTCTAACGAGATCAACACCCTTAAGAAGATTCGCGAAGGGAAAATCCCTTCTATCAGAAGTTTAAACTCTGATGTCAATGAAGCGCTGGAAAAGATCGTGATGAAGTCTTTGGCTAAAAACAAAGATGAGCGTTACCAAACTTGTGCCGATTTTCAAAGAGACTTGAACAGATTTTTAAACACTCACTACCCTGATTTTTCTGCTCATGACTTTTCAATTTTTATTAAGTCTTTGTATGCAGATGAAATTCTACAAAATAGAAAAAAGCTAATTGAGTATTCTAATCTTAAAATTGATACCAGTGCTATGGCGTCTAATAATGCCGACGCTACTGTGGTGGCTTCAGTCACACAGCCTGATATTCCTTCTCCAAACAAGTCCAATCATTTGCGACTGGATTTCGAGATGGATCAACCTCAGCACGCTACTAACATTGATTTTAAAAGTATCACTATCAATAAGACACAAAAGTCTGACCCTAGGGCTCAACAATCAGCCTCAGGCGTGAGATCACAAACACAAAGCAGTTACTCCAGATATACAGGCAGTTACAATAAGTACAGTTCTGATGTGGGCTCTGCCGCCAACTGGAGCAAATATGTTCTTTTTGTAGTAGTGGCGTGTGGATTGGCATTGATTGCTTCACAGATCTTTCCCAACCTTGGATCGTCTAATAAAGTAAAAGAGATTTCGACCAAGGACCTTGCTTCCTTAGGAGACAAAGACTCTAACGTGCTCTTTAAAGGAGCGGAAAAGAAATTGATCGTAAGAAGTAATCCTCCTGGCGCGCAAATTTTTGTCAATGGCAAAAACACAGGTCGTGTCACACCAGGAAGAATTGATGTTCCTGCTAATGGCGAATACCAATTGGAAGTCAAAAAACAAGGGTTCATTGACTATGCTCGCCCTATGCCTAATGGATCTAAAGAGACTGAAGTGTTTGCCACTTTACAAAAGAACCCCATCGGTTACTTAGATGTCAGTGTGGTCAATCCTAATAATGATCCCATCATGCTTTATATCAATAACGTCTCTATCCCCGATCAACTTCCGATCAGGATGTATCGTGTGCCTTCTGGTAAAATTGTGGTTCGCGCTGTCAATCAACGCTTAGGACTGTTTGCCGAAGAGACTGTCGAGTTGAAAGTCGATCAACGTCTACAAATTCGATTAAATCCACGCTCACAAATGCGTTAATACTTTCTGCCTCATTAAAAATCTGACACTTCTAGCATCTTAAATGGAATTAAATCCAAACTTTGTGACATCTGATACTTCAGATGTCCCTTCATCTAGAGTAGGTGTTGTTTTCGCTGACTTGGTTTGCTCCCATTCGTTTAAATACATGGGGTGGACCTCTGGTTTTTTGATCTCTTCAGGTCGTGGGTTGATGTACTTCTCTTGCACCCCATCCCAACCTTTAAAGTGATGCGCCTCCTCTGTCACCTGTGTGATGAAATCGGGCACTAGATAGGCCTTCCCCCCTCCACTAGGTATATCTACAGACAAATTCGGCATGCTTAAGCCCGACATGTGCCCCCATAGCTCGCGTTGAATGGCTAAGGAGTCTTGGATGGACGTGCGCAAATGATCTGTGCCCTCTGAAGGATCACACTGAAACATATAGTAGGGTTTGACTCGGTAATACAGCAATCGACGATTTAAGGCTTGCACAAGAGCAGGATGATTGTTCACACCATTTAGCAATACCATCTGATTCATGATGGGGAAACCTGCATCCACTAAGCGAGTCAACGCTTGGACACTTTGAACCGTCAACTCATCGGGATGATTAAAGTGGGTCATCAGGTATATAGGGTGGTACATTTTTAACATTTGAACCAGTGATTCTGAAATGCGCATGGGCATAATGACAGGCATGCGTGTTCCTATACGAATGATCTCAATGTGATCTATAGATCTTAAATCTGAAAGGATCTTTTCCAAACGTGAATCTGAAAGTGTTAAAGGATCACCACCTGATAGAATGACTTCCCGAATCCCTTTATGCTGCTTGATATAATCTAACGCCAGAGAATACTCTTGGGCCTTAGGGAAAGCTTGGTCCTTCCCCGTAAAATGTTTACGCGTGCAGTACCGACAGTACACACTGCAAAAGTCCGTCACTAAAAATAATACTCGATCTGAATAACGATGAATGATTCTTGGAGCAGGGTTATTTTGATTTTCCCCAAGTGGATCAAATTGAGACTGCGTACCTGCACTGAACTCCTTCTGGGTGCCTAAAAAAATTTGTCGAAGAGGATGTTGCGGCCCCAAGTGTTTTAAAAAGGCCACTGTATAGGGGTTCATACGAAATTTAAAATGCGTGGACTGTTGATTTTGAAAAAACTGATGTTCGCTGACGTTTAAATCTAGATGCTGTAACACTTGCTCGTAAGACGAAATGGAGTTTTTGACCTGCCAAGTCCAACTGTCCCAATCTGTGTGAGAGACTCCCTGATAAGGCTGAATGTCTACGGGCTTAAACTTCATGGCCCAACCCTAAAACAGCCCCCTGTCTTTGGCAAAGAGATTTCTGCTTGTACTGCACACGGACCTGCCGTAGAATTTTTGCTCAGGAAACACTGATAGAGGTAAGATATGTCTCAGTCATTTTTTACAAAACATCTATGCTCTAAAGCTCTTTTAATACTAGCCGTCTTAGTCCTTAGTAACTCTTGCGCCACATCCCCTTCTGGACGTAAACAACTGATTCTTCTTCCTGCATCTCAATTAGACCAAATGGGAGCCACATCTTTCACTCAACTCAAAGAACAGAAGTCCACTACTAAAGATACCAAAGCTGTGGCTTATGTCACTTGCATCACCCACCGTTTATTAGTGGCTATGGGAGAAAAACCTGAAAGCTGGCAGATTGAAGTTTTTAACGATGACTCCCCTAACGCTTTCGCCCTCCCTGGCAGAAAGATGGGCATTCATACAGGCATGTTAAAACTAGCGCATAACCAAGATCAAATTGCTGCCGTGATTGGACACGAGATTGGGCACGTGTTAGCCCAACATGGAAATGAGCGTATGTCTCAAGGCTTAGTCTCCCAACTTGGCTTACAAGCTACAGCCATCACTTTAGGACAAGACCGATTGCAAGATCAGCTCATCGTGGGCGCTTTAGGAATTGGCCTGCAAGTGGGAGTTTTATTACCCTTTAGCCGCACGCACGAAACCGAAGCCGATCGCCTAGGCTTAAAATATATGGCTGAAGCAGGGTTTGATCCTAGACAGGCCTCTGAGCTTTGGAAGCTGATGGACCAAGCCGCAGGGGGTTCTGCACCCCCTGAATTTTTATCCACTCACCCCTCTTCAAAGTCTCGCATTAAAGACCTAGAAAAACGCGCCCAAAAGCACATGGCCGCCTTTGAAGCCGTCCCCCAAAAACCCCAATGTAAACGCTCTTAGACAATCCCCATAGAGTTCAGGTCTTATTATTTTATAGCTTCTTAAACTTTAAGAGTTTTGAATTTAAGTCTTTTATTTATATATACTCAAAATGCTCAAACAGTGACGTTTGGCATGCCTTTGCGTTCGCAAAAGCACGCCAAGCCGAACTCGCATTTCGACCATATATAAATAAAAGACTTAAATTCAAAACTCTTAAAGTTTAAGAAGCTATAAAATAATAAGACCTGAACTCTATGGGAATGCCCACAGGTGTCTAATCTGTTGACAGTTTGAACGAGCTAGCTCCCCTTTAATTCGATTTGGGTTGGCAAGAAATTTGTATTTATTGCTGGTATTGGGAGATGTTATGAAAAAGTTTATCCTTAATTATAAGTTACAGGTTTTAGCTGTGGGTGTTTTAGCCCTAGCTCAAGTCACTGCCTTTGTGCCTTACCACATTGACCGCCAAGTCGCTGAGGTAGCCACAGGTGATAAACCTGCGGGCACGGTCATCACACCAGCAGTGTCTAGCGATCGTGAATCACAAATTATTGATGCCTATAAGAAGTATCAAGATAAAGCCAAAGAGTGTTTGGTTCGTGTGAAAGACGAAGATTCACTGAAGAGTTTATTTAGAAACTATCGTTTAGATTCTTCTGAAAGTAATCTTTTAGCTTTAGACGCTAAACTTGTAGATATGGGTTTTCTATCTTCAAACACCTCGTCTTCATCCTCTTCAGACTTCCGCAGTAAATTGCTCAGTCTTGAATCTTCTGATGACTCTTCAAGTTCTGGTAAGGCTGTTTTAGATCCTGACAATAAATCAGATTTAAAAGAGATTGCTAAATGTCACGAAAGACGTATCCAAGATTTGGATACACAAGCTGAAAAACGTGCTTACTTTAAAAAGATTGAATCGAAATTTGCTGATATGTTAGCCGAGTCTGACTCTAAAGAGATTTCTGAATTGGCTAAAGAATTCCAAAAGGCTGCAAAAGCGGCTGACCCTACCAATGCACTTGGTTTACAAACACAAGCCCAAATGCATTCTGATTATGCTATGATTCTAGCGAACGGTTTAGCTGAGATTCGTTTATTAGAAAAACAATTAGCTTTAAATCCTACAGATACTTTACTGCAATCCAGATTACAACTTGCAAGACAAAACTTAGATAGCAGCTTTTCACAACTGCAAACTCGTTATATGTCACAAATCAATCCACAAGATCCTAAGGCTTTAGAGCAAATGACAGCTATCCAAACCATCACCAGTCATTGGACCAACCAAAAGACAAGTGCACTAAGTGGTGTTGCGGGGACTTCATTCGCAAATACTGTGAACTCTGCGGGTATCACTGGTGACCCTCTGATCAATAGTGGTCTGACAGGAACTTCTACTTTACCTTCAACAACCAACTTGTTGACCATTCCTCAAATTGTACAGGTTCCTTCAGCTAACTTAATGGCAGTAAGAACAGATCAAAGTCGTTTGAACTTAAACGCAGCAGATTTGAGTTTCTTCCAAAATCCTGCTAACAAAGTTCCTAATACGGCCAAAGCGGTTCCTATGTTAGGAATGCCTGGTAGTCCTCAATAAGATTTTATTTTAAAAGACTCTCAATAAAAAAGTGTGGCTGAAATTCAGTCACACTTTTTTTATTTTATTGGTTTAATGCTGTAGAATTGAACCTGTTGTTTAAGATACGCCAGGCCCTAATCTCACGCGCACCCAAGTAAGTGGCAACGCTTATTTGATTCATGACTTAGTCTAAGCGAATAGACACTCTAGAGGCTCCACCAAAAATGGTCTTGGTGTCGTAGTTATTGGCTCCACCCTTGAAGGCATCACCCGCAAATAAGATTCCTATGGTTGTGTCCCATGTGACTTTTTCAAATGGCTTATAAATAAAAGAAATGTCCCATTCAAAGCCTAAGGCCTTATCTACATTTAATGCAGGATCAACTGTGGCGTACAAAACGGAATTGACCACATCTTTATCTAATTGCGCCCATATCCATTTACTTTTTAAACTCCAAGAGGCTCCACCCTGGTAGGCCACATAAGGAGCTGCAAACATGACGTTTGACACTGTTTCTGTATCAATGCTGTTTTGCACTTTATAATTGCCACCACCGTAGTAAGCCCCTTGTTTACCATAAGGAGTCGTACCAAAAAGATCGAGATCAGGATGGCCTACGGGATGATTAAACATAATCACGCCCAAGTCATAATTTCTATCAAAGGCAAAAGACGAATACCCGTCGTCTTTAGAACCATCTTGTCCACCTGCAAAACCTGCTTGCAGACCAAGACTCAGTCCTCTCAGAGGCGTTTCATAATCGACTTCAGCCACAAATCCAAAACCATCATAACTGATTTTATCACCTGTGCCGTTGCGACCTAAGTTCCCACCATTCAGACCCAGCTCAAAAGCATATCGGAATGAACTGCCTGGAGTTTGTCTTTCAAAGTACGCCCCATATCTTTGGGTGGACGCCGCTCCTGATGTGGCCAGTTGGCCTTGGTTGATCGAACCAGGCGTATGACGAGCCATATAGAGGGCTCCCATTTCTAAACCATTTTCAGGTTTGGAAAACTTTAACATCACACCATATTCTGAAGCCGAATCACCGTCTGTATTAAAACCATCAGTGATACGTGCCACATAAGGCTGAAAGGATAAAGAGCCCATGTAAACACTGTAGGCCACCATATCACGGTTATCAAACCAGTGATCAAAGTCCCCATCACCCGCATTGAGGTTCATCCCCAACCCAAAGTGCAAAGGAGCACGTCCCACAATCAATTCCCCACCCGTGTGACTGAATTTTAAAAAGAGTTCTCTGATGTTAAGGTCTCTGACTTTATTGATCTGATGGTCTACTAATGCTGGTGCCCCATCCGCTCCGTAGAAGGCTCCAGTAGGCGGAGTGAAACCCGCACCAAAACTTTGCCCTGCTTGCGAACCCGCAGCCGAAAAGTCGCCTTGGTTAAAAACATCTACGGCACCTACAAGTTCAAACCCATCTAAAAGTACAATTTTAGGAGAAAGCACTAAGTGGTGAAGAGCATATTCCTTTCCTGTACCTTTGGTGAAACCTAAATTTTTAAAATAATTGCCCTCTACACGATATAAACCTTTCCAAGTTACATCCGCTAGAGCAGTCTGAGTCGTCAACAATAAGATCAACGCGCCTAACACAGCTTTCATTAGTCTATCCCTTTTCTTTTCATCTCTTGTTCGTAGTATTTGCTGTAAAGAGTTTCCCATTCTGAAGAACCAGGCACGATGGCACGGCTTTGCGAAGAGATCATGCTTTTGGCTTTTTGGTCTACCTCTTCATGGTCTTTGACAAAAAGATTGATGGCCTTTTTGATGTCTCTTAGAGCGGCGGCCTCGTCACTGTAATCCACAAGATCGTCACCCCAAATCTTCTCATAGACCAAATGTCCAAGGTGAGACTGTCTGTTTTCAGAAATCATAAAACGAATCCTTTTTGCTCTGCGAGTTTCTTTTTTAAAAGAGGGTACATTTTGTATCTTTCAAAACCACCTGGATTTTGTCTTTCCAATTGCCCCATCATGGCTTCCACTTCTTTATCGAGCTGAGCCTCTTCTTCAAGGTTTTGTTTTAAGACGGCAATGACGGTCTTCTCGATCACCTCATCGTCAACTTTGGACTCAATAGCAGGTGAAGCATGCACTTGCTTTACGACTAAACGGGCAATTCTTAAAAGTTGGTTTTGACTTAATCTCATGACAAACTACTAAACGAGCCTAAGCGAAATCTGTCAAGCTGAGTCTTAAAAGGAGGGGCCATGAAAAAACTATTGAGTGTCGCCATGATCGGCACATTTTTGGCTTTTTGCATCATCTTTGGATGGGGCTGTCAGTTGAAAAACGACATCCAAGATAGCCTTGAAAGCGGTTGGTTTATGCCCCCCACTCAGATTTACACTGGCGACATTAAGCTGCGCTTAAAACAGCACATCAGCTCTACCCGCCTGTCTAATACTCTCGAGTCCGCAGGCTGGAAAGAACGTGGGATGGACCAGTCCATCCTGGATAATGAATTCACTCTTCTTCCTTACGAAACCTGTCAGGAAAAAATTGACACCCAGCTTCCTGAAGAGGCTCATGAGTGCCTTGTTTTTAAGAACGAAAGGCAGGAAGGGGTTGTGGTTTTAGGACCCGATCAAATCTTAGATATTTTGCTTTTCCGTGAAGGCCTGATTGTCACGTCTCCCAGTTTAACTATTGGCTCTACACTGTTTGCCCAGTTTATTGATGATAAGCCCATACGACAGAACTACACCTCCATCTCGGTGTTTCCCACGCAATGTTTGGATGCCATTGTGGCCATCGAAGACGATCGCTTTTTAGAGCACAAGGGCATCAGCCCACGCGCCATCTTTAGAGCCTTCTTTAGAAATATCAAATCAGGGCGACTGGCCGAAGGGGGCAGCACCATCACTCAGCAGCTGATCAAAAATAAATTTTTGAGCAGCGAAAAGACTCTCTTAAGAAAAATTCGCGAAGCCATGCGCGCCATCGTTTTAGAGATTGCTGTTGATAAAAATAAGATTTTAGAAAGTTACCTAAACATCACCTATATGGGACAAGATGGCCCCTTTGAGGTCAGAGGCTTTCCTGCTGCAGCGGAGTTTTATTTTAACAAAAGCATCTCTGATCTCAGTCTAAGAGAGTGTGCGTCCCTAGCGGGTTCAGTCAAAGGCCCAGGGATTTATGGTCCTCATCGCGAAAAAAACCAAGAGCGCACGGATGTGGTGTTAAAGCGCATGCACGAGCTGACATGGATCAGCGATGACGATCTTGCAGGGGCTCTGAAACAAACTCTTAAAGTGCGTACAAAAAATAAAGATGACTTCTTGGCACATTATTTTATCAATGCCGTGAACGACTTTATCAATAAGGCCAAGATAGATCGTAGCAAAGGTTTAAAAATCTACACCACTCTGTCTGATGAACATCAAAAGGCCGCTGAAAAGAGCGCAAAAGTTCGATTAGAACGTCTGAAAGAGACCTCAGAAAACCCTAAACTTTTAGAAGGACTTATTGTGTCTGCTGACCCTCGCACTGGTGAAGTGCTGGCCCTTGTGGGTGGGTCGGATTTTAAAACCAGTCCCTATAACCGCGCCATTCACAATTACCGACAGATTGGTTCATTGATGAAGCCCTTTGTGTACCTATCAGCTTTACTGCAAGACGACACTTTGACTCCCACTAGCCTGATCAGCAATGCCTCTTATACGTTTAACGATCGTGGGAAAAAGTGGTCACCTTTGAACTATGATAAAAAAGCTGTAGGCGGTGAGGCTCTCTTGTTTCAAAGTTTAATGATGTCCCTCAATATCCCCTCAGCCAGAGTGGGAATGGAGCACACCTCTCCCGCTCATATTGTCGAAACCGTAGAAGCACTGGGTGGACCAAAGAAGCGTCTGCAACCCTACCCCTCTGTCATTCTAGGTTCATTTGAGTTTTATCCTCTGGAAGTCTTACAGGTCTTTGCCACCTTATCACAAATGGGAACTTACAATAAAATTCACTTTATAAAATCGATCACCAACTTAGACGATGACGTCTTGTGGACTCACGAAGACAGCGCGCCCCAACAGACTTTGTCACAGACAGGGAAATTAGCCGAAGTCATTGGCATGCTTAAAAATACCCTTAAGCATGGTACAGCCAAATCCAGTCGCGCATGGCAAACAAAGGGTGTTTATGCAGGAAAAACAGGAACCACTTCTTTTCATAAAGATGCTTGGTTTGCGGGGTTTTCAAAAGAGCACGTGGCTATTGCTTGGGTGGGCTACGATAAAGAACAGGGCAGTCGCTTAACAGGCGCAGGCTCAGCCCTTCCCTTATGGATGGATTACATCCGCGAGCGTGAACGCTCTGGGTACATTCCAGAGGATTTTGATTGGCCAGATCATGTGCGTTCAGAGTGGTTCAGTGCCAGTGATCTTCAAGATTTATCCAGCGACTTGCACTTCCCACCCCCCGAAGAAGGTGTAGAGCTAGTTGTAGATCGTGGTTTTTAACCACCACTCAACCCACCACTTCTTCAGCCCCGTATCTCTGCGCCTATGGGGGTCTTCTGAGTGGGACGCAGAAGCGATCATAAACGTCAGTCTTAAACCGAGCTTTTAAATGTCATTTATTTCATGGCCCTTTGTCGTCTTTACCTATTGCTATCTCTCAGAGATTTGATTAAA
Organism: Pseudobdellovibrionaceae bacterium; assembly: GCA_023954155.1. Classification (NCBI taxonomy): domain Bacteria; kingdom Pseudomonadati; phylum Bdellovibrionota; class Bdellovibrionia; order Bdellovibrionales; family Pseudobdellovibrionaceae; species Pseudobdellovibrionaceae bacterium. The sequence goes on from JAMLIO010000006.1 coordinate 132,980, forward strand.
TTGGGCACAAGTTTTGAAAGGTTGTCGCTGTCAGAGTCTAACCATTCTGGCAGAGGAAAGTCCGGACTTCATAGAGCAGCACAAAGGGTAACGCCCTTCCACCGCAAGGTGAGGAACAGTGGAACAGAGAGAAGGTCCAAGGCAGTGACTTCAGCGTCGGGAACGGGAGACGCTTTACGAGCCGTTGGAGTGAAAGCAGCTAAACTCTGTGCGAAGCAAGACCAAATAGGAAAACATATAGCGTGGCTCGCGTTTGTTTTCGGGTGGGTCGCTTGAGGTTTTTGGTAACAAAGATCCCAGAGGAATGACAGCCCTCCTTAAAAAGAGCGATTTTTAAGGAGACAGAATCCGGCTTATTGAAAAACTTAACGCTCACGGGGGCCCGAAAAGGGCCCCCATCCTATTTTGAAGGAAAAAGATGCTGAGAATCACTGCACACCACCTCTTACTGATCCTCAAAGTCCTTATAGGTTTGATTGTGCTTTATGGTACTTCCGCACAAGCCGCAAACCAATGCCGTGGATATCTCAGTGACGCTCCTCTGCCTCGACTTTCTCAAACCCAACCTGTTTTTGAAAGAACTTGGAACCGCTATCAAGACACAGCCAAAGACCGCAAACTTTTACGCGACCACATCCAAGCCACAACAGATCATCTCAAGGCACACGGGATAGAGCACTCTATGTCTAATAACAAGATTGTGATCCTTCCCACACAGGCCACAGAGATCAACCGATTTGCTGAGCGGGTTTTTAATCGCCATCAAGTCCTTACATTTTATGATCCCAGACAACTGGCGCAAAGAGGCTGTGAGGCTTGTGTCGAGTACAGTGCCCTGTCTTTGACTCCGAATTATTTGGGCATCTCCCACGAAGCCCTGCGCACAGGACGTCTGACCCCTGCTGAGTATCATGAGTGGCGACACCTTGTTGAAATTGCGAAGTACACCCAAGACCGCACAACTCCCCTTCTGTCTGGAGAACTTAGAACTGTCACTCGACAGGCAGGTAAACGCAAATTCATTCAAAATTTCAGCTTCGAAGAGTTCTTCACTTACTATACTGAATCCAGTGCGACGATGGCTCTCTACCGACAAGGTAAGGTTGGCAAACGCGCTACACTTTTACGCTTAGAGGATAACTTTGAATTTTTGCACGCCTACGCTGCTGAAATTTTAGATCCCCTAGGCATAGCACAAAGCACGATTTACCGAAGCTTTAAACATAATGGCGCACCCAAAATGTTTCAAAATCTCAACTTCGATGCCGATCACCTTATTGCTTTTAAAGGGAATATCGGATTTGATTTCACCCCAATTGCCAATGATAAATATCGAGTTCGTTTACGCTTAAGTACAAATAATTTTAGTTTTACTATGATGCTCAAAGAGCCTATGGCCTTTGCTACCACTGGTCGTAATGGCATCCCACTTCTGACACTTGCCGAGTTTGAAACTCTGACACAAAAAGCCTACTCTCAAATTTTAGATGCCAATATGGCCATTTTAAATCTCTACGATCTGACAAGCCAGCCACGCAAAACCATTGAGGACTACCAAAACCTTTTAAACGACTACAGATTGACCATTCAGCCTTACCAATAAAAAACCACCAAGAAAACGACACAAGCTTCTTAATACTGTTCGACGGTACGGTTGCGTGCGCTTCAAAACACATTAGAGTTCTTGCCGCCTAGGCTTTTGAATACAATGAATTTAGGATCCAAGCGTATGACGCTGATAGCACCACAATGGGATTTGACTACCGCCCTCTTTGTTCGCTAGTTTAACAGCACTCTTACTGAAAGGCTTTTTATGTTGATTCTTGGACTAGATTTAGAAACCTCTGGGCTTGATTGGCAAAAAGATCAAATCATCGAAGTGGGTGCCGTGCTTTGGGATACAGAAACCCAATCCCCTAAAAAGATCATCAATGAATTGATCTATCACGACCGTCTAGAGCTTCCCCAAGAAGTGCAAAATATCACAGGAATCAAAAGCTCCGACCTTAAAGAGTACGGCGTGCCTTTAAGTGATGCGCTTAAAGCCGTCAGTAAATTAGAAGAAAAAGCTCAGTTCTTGGTGGGACACAACGCTGTCAACTTTGACTCTTTATTTTTAAATCAAGCCTTTCAAGAGTATCAAATGCCGAAATTGAAAAAACCATGGATTGATACGCTAACAGATGTGCCCTACCAGCAAGAGATCAAAACGCGCAAGCTCACTTATCTGGCTTCAGAACATGGATTTGTAAACCCTTTCTCCCATAGAGCCTTATTTGACGTGCTCACTATGCTTAAGCTTCTTGCGCATTACTCTATAGAAGAGATTGTAGTGCTGCAGAACTCACCTTTGGTGAAAGTTTTAGCCCATGTGTCTTATGACGATCGCGACAAAGCTCGGCGCCTTGGCTTTCGCTGGGACCCACAACAACGTCACTGGTACACCGAAGTGAAAGAGGCCATGTTACCAAGGTTAGATTATCCTTTCGAATACTCTATTGAAGATTAAAACAAAACCCTATTCTTTTTAGGAATAGGGCTTAAGAACTGAGTTTCTATGAAAACACGGGTTACCAAGAGACACTGGGCCAACCCACGAATAAGGTTGGGTTCTCGGGCCGATTACTGAATAAGTTTAAGAGCTGAACTTCTCTTGTGAACCTTTGATGGTTTCGTACTCAAAGCATCGGATAAAATCTTTAGCTTCGTACTCTTTTAATAAAGAGTCGCCTCTTTTGATTTGCAAACGATCTTTAAAATAGTCATCGGTCTCTTCTACAGAGAAGGTCAGATCATCGGTCTTAGCTTCATAAGACTTACCTGAGATTTCAAGTTTTTTATCTTTTATCAATCCTGCAAATAATTTTCCCGTCTCGTCTTTACCAATTACCGTTTTATCCTTTTGAGCTTTAGCACAATCAAATTGAATTTCGCTCTTATTGATTTCGATCTTTTTAGGAAACTCACAGGTTGCTTCGGCTACCAAAGAGAGTTTTTGTTGGGGCTTGTGATAAAGATGCACTTGCGCCGCACTCTCATCCTTGTTCTTCTGCGCACTCGTACCAATCAAAAGATACTCATCATTGAAATTGTGAATAAAACTGGGTTCACGTCTGACATAGTCCTTTTCCAATGGATGACTGATCCAATGGATGGTCTTGTCTTTCACAGTCAATTCAATAAGGCAGTAACGCGCAAAAGTGCTACCGTCACTGACCGCAAATACACCCTTGCTAGGGCTGCTGGCCGTCACTGATCCAAACTCGGCCAAAGCAGCCTGAGCCTGGTGGCCAATATGTATCATTGTGAAACAGATTACTAGGGCGGAAAATATCCTTGCCGACTTGCGGTTTATGATCTTTGCCATGTCATTCTCCTTGAGCTACATACGTTCAATTTTAGTAACAAACCCAAGGCTTGGGGAGTCTCCTAGACCCCAAATTACGACCTTTGATTTGTACTCTCAAAGATCTTATCGGCAGATTTAGCCACAAACCCTTGGTATAATTTGCCATTTTCTAGCGGGTAACGTTTGGCAAACTCATAGTAGCAAGATGGGACAGTAAAATGTCCATCTGAAAAGTCCATTTCTTTTTGAAAGGCCATGGTGGAGCTTTGCTCTAAATAGTCCTGAGGCGTTCCCTTTACTAGACCTCCACTGTCGTTCATCTGAAAGCCCTTATCCATTAAGAACTGGTTCAGCTCTACAACCTCATCAAATGACTTTAAAGTATTCAGATTTACAGTGAAGTGATTCGCACAGAATCCATAGGCATAAAACCAAGCGGCATATTCGCTCTCTTTATATAACCTTTGATATGTGGCATGCGAAGCTTCCCAACGTCGCCCTGCTGTACAGTACTCTTCGCCCTCTAATTTATCGTGAGGAACTTGCAACACTAGTTTGTTCATCTCATCTTGAAGCTCTTTAGAAAACTCCTCTAAGAGCAATTCGCTGATAAAAATTTTGGGTTGTGTGGGGTTGTGTTCGTTTTCTAGGTGAATTGCGAAAAGTTTTTTTGCCTCAAAACGATACTCCCCTTTGGGTTCGTAACCGTAAGCTTTGAAAATTTTAGCCAACTTTTCAATACCCATGTCTGGGTGATTCAATGTGCGGTAGGCGATATGATCATTCTCAACGACTTCACCGTTTTCTTCTAGTAGGCTATGAATTCTAAAGGCATCTGGATTGAGTTCTGTGTACTGCTTCCAAATTCTATTAAATAAATTTTCAAGACTCATACTTAAAAGCTCCATGCGTTGGTTTACCTGCATTTTATCGCGGATTCCCTCAATTAAGAATCAATATCGCTATGAGCTATGGAATGAGCCAAAATCTTTGAGCCCTCTTCGTCCAGCCTCCCAAAAAGGTGGCTTCATCGTAAATTTTGGAATAGTACGGGTAAAACGGCCAGCATGTTATGGAATGAGTTCAATCCGCCGCGAGTTCAATGTTCTAGTAGTACGGGTAAGACGGTCAGCATGTTATGGAATGAGTTTGGAGTCCTTTAAAGCCTTGATAAAGATGCAATATCTTTCAATTTGGAGTGACCAAAGAGCATCTATCGTCTCGTCAGTAAAAACTTCTCCATCCAAACGGTCCGTGATATTCGGCACAAAAATACGTTCAGGATAAATAAAGGCATTTCTGTAACCGAAGACTTGTTGCAAATGCTCCACAGGTCGTAATCCCGCAAAACGAAAGCCCAAACCTAAAAAGGCCACTGGTCTAAATTCAAATGACTTTGGATACTCCCAAAAATCAATAAAGTACTTTAAAGCCCCAGGCATGGAGCCATTGTACTCGGGACACACAATATATAAACCCTTAGCTTTATTCACCTTATCTATCATATCTTCTAAACATTTAGGACGATCCTTGGCCCCATACAAAGCCCCTGAAAGTTTTGAGTAATCTAAGTCTGCAAGATCAAGAATTTCCACCTTCTCACCGCAGTCTTTGAATTTTTTGGCCGCCACTTTGGCCATAATTTTTGATCTTGAGTTGGGACGGTTTGTGCCAGAAATAATACAGATCATGGGGTTCCTTTTGCTTTTTTCCGTTTTATACTTTTAGCTTTTCATTTGAGTTTCAATTCTGAAATCAAAAGAGTGCTAAATCCTAATCTAATCTAATCTAATCTAATCTAACTTTATTATTTGCTCTTCATTTTTATATTTCAAATGAGATATAAACCATATTCTCATTTTCATAATCCTTATCCTTAAGTTCATGAAAAAATAACTTATATCCTACACGAAAGCCAAAAAGATCAAGATGCCTGAACGACAGTGAAAAATCCAAATACGGCGCATCCATATCATTGCTGGCCCATCTGTACCCTGGCCCCAAACGAGTACCAATCAAAGACCTTTGCGTCACCTGAAACCAGCGTTGTATTTGCAAGGAAAAGTCTGCTCCAGAAAAATTATCTCCTCCATCCACGTACCGATGAAACCCTGTAGTCTCAAATCTTAGAAACTGATCTTGCATAGAAAATATCGCGCCCGCACGCATTTCAGTATAAGAGGCACCTTGATACTTACCTGCAGAGGCCCCAATGGTGGGTTCAAAAAAAATCTCAGCGTAGGCACTTAGACTCGCTAAGCTCACCATCAATACACAGATCGCACTAAAGACACACCCTCTGGCTCTTTCCCAAAAGCCGTACACTTTTACTCCCTCACACAGATGGTCAGACTTGTTGTGGCTCTTCATAAATTTCATCTAATCTTGTCCTAGTTCTTTTCTAAGAGCCTCACACACCTTACGCATCTCTTCTGCTGGTCGCTCTTTTTGTAAAGCTAAATTAAACTCGGTAGGAGAGTTGGCAGGAATTAAATGATGATGGACATGTGGCACTTCAAAACCTTGAAACATACTGCACACGCGTGCAGCTCCAGTGACTTTTTTAATCGCACGCGCCACCTTCTGTGAGGTCAACATCAAATCTGTATAGTCGGCGTCTGACATTTCATAAAACGCATTCACTTCTTTTTTGGGAATCACCAAAGAGTGTCCCAACTGAACCTGATGTAAAGCCAAAATAGCAATGGTCTTATCGTCCTCATAAATTTTATAGCTGGGAAGTTCACCTTCGATAATTTTTGTAAAAATGCTGGCCATTCTGATCTCCTATCTCTTTTGTATTTTGTCCATCTGCACATCTTGTTTATATAACACTTCCATGTCAGGGCCAAAAGCTTCTACAGTAATGTCCCACTTTTCACCCATACGACTGTCTATCAAAGAGTAATTCATCGTTCCCGAACGGCCGTGCATTTGCCTTGGGTTGGGGCGCTCTTTCCACGAGTCAGGATACACTCTAGCATGAATAGCGCTAGAAGTGATCTCGTAGGTTTCGTATCCCAAAATTTCTTTTTCAATTCGCATCATCTCTGATAAATGTCGATCGCCGCTGACAAAAAATACCTGCGAAGGACTTTGCTTAAGTAGGCTTAAAACATTTTTGAAGTCCTGAGGTCGTCCCCCTTCAAAGGATTCAAATCTATGGTAACCCCCAAAGAACTGATCCCCTTGAATCAACCATGTAGGCTTTGCCACTTGTAAAGCTTTGATCACTTTGTCGGTTTGGCCTTTTCCCCATTGAGTTTCAACTTCTCCAAAACGCATCTTCTCTGGGGAACGAAAAGTTCTTGCATCTACAAACACAAATCTTTGTGAGGGCATTTCAAAAATAAATCCAGCACCCTCTAACTGTTTCACCACTTGGGTTTCTGCTAAGGGATAAAAGCTTCTAAAAACTTTTAAGCTCACCTCTTTATAAGGGAAATTTCTGTCCCCATTGTTGATGCCATAATCATGATCATCCCATATCGCCAAAGTAGGAGTCAGTTCTGAGGATCTATAAAATAAAAGTTTATTCCAGGTTTCAATATAACGACGCCATAACATGGCCTCATGAGCTAGTGCTTTATCTTTAAGATGATTTTCTTTAGACATCCCGTAATCTGCATACACATTGTCCCCAATAAGGAAAGTGTAATCAGGCAGTTGTGTAAGGTAATTGCTCCACATTTTGAACTGCTCCAAAACATAAGCATCATTCATACAGGAGACCACACCAAATTTGATGTCTTTTTTAGTCAAGTCTATGGTTTTGAATACCCTTTGATCCACCACTTTGCCATTTTTTAAAACCTGAAGTGTGTAACGTTCTGTGGGATTAAGTTTCGTGTATTTAAGTTGATGTATGACGTAGGCGTTTCTTGCTGTTTGTACGTCGGTGCGCTCTACAAAAGTGTGATCTTGTTCATTAGCGTTTAAAACTTTAAAATCTAAGCTGTCATCTTTGGGGGATAACACTGTGATCACAGAAAGCGTATCTGTTGTAAGGCCCTGCATGATAGGATAGGGTTGTAAATCCAATTCTTTTTTATACTCTACCAAATCTTTAGGTATATGTTGGCAGCCCCAAATCAAAACCATCATGATCAGATACACCAAACTTCTCATTCTAAAGTTCTCCTGCAATTTCATCGGACTTTAATGTTGTCCATTCTTTTTAATAAATAATGATCCGCTAACACCAACGCCAACATAGATTCCACCACCACAACTGCTCTAGGTAAAATGCACGGATCATGACGCCCTTGCTTTGCCACGTCCAAAATGCTGGATGTGGGTTTAAACAGCACACTCATAGTAACATCTTCCCCTGAGCTGATTCCGCCCTGGACGCCTCCATAAGCCGATTTCTGTGCATGATAAAGGGTTCCTTTTTGAAAGACATCTTCGTCACCCAAGCTCACAGAGTTGACAGCCCCGATTGAAAATAAGGCTGCGGCCATATCAGCTTTAAGTTTACTAAACACAGGCTGTCCTAAACCTGCCTCTAAGCCTGAAATACGAATTTGGATTTTTCCTCCGTAACTCTCTCCCGTCTCTTTGGCTTGCGCCAATCTTTCTTTAAGAACAGAGACTTGGTGAGCATCTGGGAAAGACAACTCCTCTTTGAGTCCTTCATGCTTATCAAAGCGAGTTTCAAAGTCAGAATAGTTCAGAGTATTGACAATATCTCCCACCTGCTGCACCCAAACCTGAATTTGAAGTTGAGGATTTAAAATGTCTAAAAGATTTCTGGCAATGGCTCCACCTGCCACACGGCTTATGGTTTCGCGCCCTGAAGACCTACCACCTCCACGTAAATCCACGTGGGAAAATTTCTCGGTCCATGTTTGATCTGCATGTCCCTGACGAGGTTTTAAGTTTTGATAGTCTTCTGATTTTTGATTGTGGTTGCGAAAAAGTATCGCAATAGGTGTTCCTAATGTTTTCCCTTCTAAAATTCCACTTAAAATTTCAAACTCGTCCGCTTCATTTCTAGAAGTGACAAAGGCATTTTGGCCTGGACGTCGGCGCGCCATATAGGTGTGAAGCCATTTTTCATCAATCTCTAGCCCTGCAGGACAACCTTCAACAACAACACCCAATCCCACCCCATGGCTTTCACCAAAACTGTGAATTTGAAAAACATGTCCAAACGTATTTTTAAATGTCATACTGACTCCAAAATTTTTGCTGTTCTAAGCCTTGGTGCTTGAAAAAATCCAACCCACTGACATAGGGTATAGCTTGGCCTGTTTGTTTGTGAGTGGCATACACCCAACGTTTGGCTTTTGAGTTAGATCTATAATCCAGATCAAGAACTTTTTTAACAGTAAAATTCCATTGCGGCCAAAGTCCCTTTTCACCAGCAGCCCAGATCACCTGAGCTTGCGTGAGATGATGAAAGTCGGCTTCATGCTGTAATGCTGTGGCTCCTGCTTCTGGTTCTCTTAATCTGTTGGTTCGTGCTGCCAGAAAAAAAGCATCTGGCAATAGATCCTGAAGCATCTTAAGCAAACTCCCTCCCCCAAACACCACTGTAGGTAAATGTGGGTCTAAATGCTGTTCAAAAAATAATTTAAGTCCTAAGTGATCCGTGTTTGTAAACTGTTTCACAGTTTTGCCAAGATAGGCCGTGTTTACACTTTCAAACGTCTGCACGCTGCTGTCTTTTACATCTATATCCTGATAGATAAGGTTTTTATAAGGGGACGTTACAGCAAGGTATCTCACCCCTAAATCACGAAGTTGATTCAAAAACCCTTCTTTGATGTGTGAAGCAGGTACGGAAATCCTCACAGGATGCACAGCTTTATCCCCAAAAAAATCTCTGTGCATGTCAGGGGTTAAGCTATGAGAGACCTTTTCACCTAAAATACCATAAAAGGCTTTGGGTGCATTTCCCTTAATGTCATACCACAAGGGCTGTTCTTGAGCAGAACCTTCTGAAAATCTAAAAAAGTTGATCTCATTGTCTTTAGCTAAAACCATGCGCAACCACGAAAGGTCTAAATTTCCACTTCGTGGTAAAAAGGCAGAAAAAGGAAATTCTGTTTTTAAAAGTGTATATAGCTCTAATACTTCATCAAGGTCTTTCATTTCAGGGGCAAACTTATAAATAAAAACATTGTGGTAGTTCTGCTTCCAAGACATTAACTCTTGAATATCATTTCTGTGTTCAGAGATGATATCTCCAGGTCTGAGATTTGGAAGGTTGGGATTTTGTTGCGCCAAAATAATATCCCAATCTATTTTAAGGTTAGGATACTTGTAGCGTTCTAAGTTTTTTAAAAAGTCTATCGTTAAAGGATTGAGTTGTCTTACTGCTAAGATGATCTTTCTCTGGAAAGAGACTTGTTTTAAAATTTTATGGATGTCGAGTTCACTCCAAATGTCATTGCGAAGCTCTATGCCAAAGCTTCCTCTTAAACACGCCCCAATGTTTTCTTTTGGTAAGAGAGTGCAATAAAAATTTTCTGGCACTACAGTACGTTCAAATAAATATTGTCCTAACAGATCTTTATTATACTCAACTCTTTCGGGGATGATCATTTGGGCTTGAGCTGTTTTTTTATATATAAGCTCGCGTTGCACAAACTTCTGCTCCCACTCTTCTAGAGGATCAGTCTGATCTGTCAGTGCGGGCCGTTCTGCATCTAGAAAAATACGCCCCAAGCCATCAGTCTCCCTACGCACCCAAAGCACTAGACTGTCCGATGGAAATTGGAATTGGTCGAGCATAAAACCTGCACCCAGTGCAACAACAAAGGGGCCGCGCTCTTGGCATATCTTACGTAAAGTTTCAATTTCACGCTCGCGAAACAGACCCTCCTCGGACTTTTGAAAATACTCTGCAATAGGTGTTTTGAATTGCCAAACCACTTCTTGATCTAAATCGTAGACTTGGTACTGCGAGTTTGCTTTTTTGAAAGCCTTTAATAAACTTGTTTTCCCTACACCTCTATGACCAATAAGAAACACTTTATCCATGAATGATCTCCATGAATTCTGGGAAGCTTTTACGGTAACTGCTAAAATCTTGCAGTTTCAAGCCCCAACCAGCGTGTTTGAGAAACATGGCACTCATAAACATTCTATGGTCCATAGCCGTGTCAAAATCGGTTTGAATCTCTTGAGGACGATCTGACCCTTGTCTCACGTTCAAAGTTTCTGAATCTAGAAATGTAAACTCGAGTTGTGACAGTTTGAAAAACTCTAAGGATTTAGTTAAACGATCTGACTCTTTAAGTTTCAGTTGCCAAGGAAATTGCAACGTCACTTCTTGATCTGTTTTTAAACCCCAAGCTAACAAGGCACAAAACCCAGGAAACAAATCAGGATTTTTTCTAAAGTCGAAATGAGTTTTGCGCAATTCAAAATCTGACGGCTTGATTGTAAGTTCATTGTGTCCCAAACCAAAATTAAGACCACACTCAGAAAGAATTTGCAGTCCCTCTCGATCAGGTTCGGGTGACTCCATATCTATATTGGTGATTTTGATCTCTGCATCCAAAAATGCAAATAAGGAGAGATAAAATATCGAAGACCAATCCGCACCCACGGTCATCTCTTCTGCGATAGGGTCGACAGGAGGAATAATTTTGTATTGCTCTTCGTCTTCTGATAGCTCTTCTTTTTCTATCTGAAAGTTCAATCTTTGCAACAAACGCGTGGTGATGTCCTCATATCCCGAAGACTGGGAAAGTCCGTGAACGTGAACCCGAAATGATCTTTTCAGCGTGGTAGCAGCAAGCAAAAACCCTGTTAAAAATTGTGTGGATTGAGCAAGATCAATATTGATAACCTTATGTAGATTCCACCGCCCTCCAGTGATTTCTAATAAGTTGGGCGTTTGAAACTGAGCCTGAATGCCCACTTGCTTAAATACATCTAAAATCCCGTCGTGCGGTCGCCTAGCTAACTGTTCACCTAAGTGCAGCTTCCAGACTCCTTCCTTCATAGAGATCCAAAAGCAAAAAAATCTAAATGTGGTTCCACCATCACCAATAAAAAACTCTGTCTTGCCTTGATTATAATCCTCAAACAGTTGTTCTAAATTTTTCACGTCATCAGAGGAAGACTCGTACTGCACATGAAGTTCAGAAAAATTCTGTCTTAAGATCAACAGCCGATTGACCAGAGATTTAGAAGAATGAATCTTTCCAGAAAAATTAAAACTCATGGGGCCACAAATCCTTGCTTTGCAAGTTGTCCAATGATGTTACCTATCGTCACAGGTTCAATAATGGCCTTATCTTTCTGGTAAAGGACAAAATGCAAATTATGTGAACGTCGTTTTTTATCTTTCACTAAAGCAGACATATATTCTACTTTGCTAAACTTTGGCATAGCCGATAAGTCAAATCCATGTCTGTAAAGTAAATCGTAGACCTGCTCTAAAAGCTTGGATGATATATATTTTTTGCTTACACTCCATCTTAAAGAAAAGAGCAGTCCCCACAACACACTGTCTGAATGGGATAAACCTGTAAGATTTTCTACTGCGTGGCCCACTGTGTGACCAAAGTTAAGCACAAATCTTTCACCTGACTTTTCATAAGGGTCTTTTTTAACAATCTCATTTTTAATCTTAATGAACTCAGGAAGATGCTCCCACAACCACTTGCCTGTAATGGAAGTTTGAGCTTCTAGTACTGAACGAAGTCCAGATTGAGGAGGCGACAGTAAAATGGTTTTTAAAACCTCTCCCATTGCTGTTTCTACGGCCAAATCTTTCAGTAGACTTTTTGCGATTAAAATTTGCGAGGCAGGATAAAATGTACCGATTTGATTTTTAATATAATCCACATTCAAAGCATTTTTACCGCCATGAGCAGAATCCACCGCCGCCAGCCAAGTTGTTGGACACTGAATGAACTTCACTCCCCGATGATAAACGCTAGATAGAAATCCACAGAAGTCACCCATGGTTCCTCCACCAATCGCCACAAATACATAGGGTGGTTTTAAATCTTTGGTTCTGTGCTGCACTTCCAAAAGGACTCGTTGCATACTGGCCAAACTTTTAAGCTCTTCGCCTGCCTCTAGATAAATCACCGAACCTTTTTGCTCTATGCTTTTTAAAGCAGGATGATGCTTTAGATTTTCATCTACAAAAAATAAAGTATGAGGAAGCTCAAAGAATTTCAAAGACAGGTTCTGAGTTAAAATGATCTTTTCATTAAACGGGCCTTTTAATTCTTTATCCATGTACTAATCCAAACTCCAATCAATAGGAGTCTGTCCCGTTGCCATCAAAAACTCATTCACTCTTGAAAAGGGTTTATGGCCAAAGAAGCCACGATGTGCTGAGAGCGGTGAGGGGTGCACCGCTTTGATCACTAAATGTTTTTTAGAATCTAGGAACTCGCCTTTTTTCTGTGCGGACGATCCCCAGAGAATAAAGGCTTTCGGTGTGTGGGATTCATTGACAATTTTTAGGGCCGCATCCGTGAACTCCTCCCAACCTTTTTTTTGATGAGAAGCCGCTTTAGCTCTTTCCACCGTAAGAGTAGCGTTGAGCAACAAGACTCCTTGCTTCGCCCAGGCCGTAAGATGACCATGTTTAGGAATTTGTACATCGGGGATGTCGTTTTTCAGTTCTTTATAAATATTTTGTAGTGATGGGGGAATAGCAATGTCTTTTTGTACAGAAAAACATAGACCATGTGCCTGCAAGGGTCCGTGATAAGGGTCTTGTCCTAAAATGACCACTTTGACTTGATCAAGTGGAGTCTGATTGAAGGCTTCAAAGTATTCATGAGGTCTAGGATAAATCACCTTACCCTTTTGGATTTCGCTTTGTAAAAAGCCTTTGAGTTTGGCCATATAGGGTTTCTGGAACTCATTTAAAAGTTCCTTTTTCCAACTGGGTTCAAGCTTAATCTTGTCTTCTGACTGCATGCTGTCTGTTGTAACACTTCACTCTCAGCATGGCAAAAAGAGGATCAGGCACCATCATTTGGCTTACCCATGAAAGAAGATGGCATTAGAGGTGCGGCGCATGGCAAAATGGTCCAGACCTCATCTTGCTTGCTCATAAAAGAAGGTGGCACTGCTGAGGATGATATTGTGCAGCAAAGTGGCTGAAGCTAGGTTGCCCTGCCCACCCAAGGTCGGTTTTTTTAAAATCACCCCTTTTTGAGCTTTACTTATACATAACTTACACGTAATGTATAAGTTGTGTGTAAGTTGCAAGGGAGGCCCGTTGCTATGACTACAAACCCCATGAATCTAAATCAAAAAACCACCTGCTCATTGACCCAAAAGGAAAAGATGATCCTTGAGTTTCTTGAAAGCTTCATCAAGCAAGAAGGGATCTCCCCTGCTTACACCGAAATTCAAAGCCACTTTGGCTTTGCTTCGATTCATTCTGTTCAACGTTATATTCAACAGCTTGAACAGAAGGGCTACATCCAAAAGGGCGAACCCAATCAAAAGCGCTCTTTGATCCTGCTTAAAGCGTCTCATGACTTTGCCAATGAACTCTATGACCCCGCCACCTACGGTTCTGCGGTTCGCCTTCCTCTCCTAGGGAAGGTGGCCGCAGGGCTGCCCCTTGAGGCCAAAACTTATGATGAGCAGATGGATGTCCCCCTAGCTCTTGTCCCTCGCCCCACTGAAAGTTTTGTCTTACGCGTTCAAGGTGAGTCCATGATTGATGAAGGTATTTTTGACGGAGACTTGATCATCATTGAAAAGCGCAACTTTGCCCATTCTGGCAGTTTAGTGGTGGTCGCAACAGAAGATGAGTCTGCGACGGTTAAACGCATCTTTTATAAAGAGGGCTTAGTGGAACTGCGTCCTGCTAATGCTCAGATGCAGTCTTTTTGGTATGAACCACATAAAATCAGCATCCAGGGCTTAGTGGTGGGGCTGATCCGCCAATACCTTTAAACTGCCTGACATAATTGAGACAAAATCCCAATCTTACTAAAATTTGATTTTTAAAATTCTTCTTGGTACGTTTTTGTAACGACGTAGAGGGAGGATCATGAAAAGGTGGCTGATATTGTGGATTTTGATATCTTCCCACAGCGCTTTTGCAGGAGAACTGCACTGCTCTACCAGCAATAAGATTCATGGTTGGAATTTGCAGAATACCTATGAACGTCTTTTCTTATACAGCTATGTGACAGAAGATGGATTACTGTTCTCGCCCTATCTTTCTGGGGCGTACTTTGCTTCTCGATCTGCAGCTTACAAGCTTGACCCCTCTTACACTTCGGGACGTAGGCACTACGTAGGCTTTGAAGCCTACGAGCCACTTGAAGACACCTGGTTCTGGTTTTATCCTTTTTTACCTAAAAACTTTCAGCATCGCAAAAATCGATTTGCTGCCTACATCCAAATCATAGACGAGATCGGGTTGGTGGAAACCGTCGGGCTCAGCTGTCGTATCTATCCCTCAACCCAATACATTCAAATTTAATTATTGCGTATCACCAATATAGATACGCAAAGTTTCTGGGTCTAGATTTAAGGTGTTCAAAAACCATTTTTCATCTAAGAGCTTCATGTCATAGGCATAACATAAAGTTTCAAAGCCCATCTGACATTGCTTCCATTCTGGTTTTTGTCTTTTGTTAGACATTCTTTCTAAAGTAGAACACAGAGACTGTCTGAACTTGTCCATCTCTGTGGAATGACTTAAGTTTTTCCACACAGATTTTGGAACATCTTTAAATAACATCAATAAGGTTTGGTGATCTTCGCTGTAGGTGGGAGAAGGTGCATGATTTGATTTAGAACTTTCTGAAGTGGGATGGGACTTAGGGCTTCCCTGATTCTGATCCGCAGGCTTCCATGCTTGTGCACTAGAAGAACTGGATTTTCCATTCTTATAGACCAATTGTACATTTTTAAGTCCGTTCTTATCTGGAGCCCCTTTAAGCACTAAGTCTCCTTGCGACTGTAGATGCTCTACCGCTGAATGAATCTCCTGCTTAAGAGCTTTGGTCAAATTAGCCTCACCGCTCATATTCGCCACTTTCTGGTACAAAGATTTTCCTCTGATATTCGGGAACGACTCTAGCACCTGTATCACCATATCTTGGGCTGACATTTCTTCTTTCTTAAAAAATTTCTTGAAAGACGCACTTTGGTTTTGCACCAATGACAGTTTATTTTTAGGCTTTTCAAATACGGTTCGTAATTTTCGAGCTGTGTTCATGGACATCCTTTCTTTATAGATCTTTGTCTAGGTCTTACTCATCGGAACAAGGTCCAGCAAAAATAACGGCCCCCATGTATCAAAAAGACACTTGTAGAAAAATAAATATTTCTAAAATATTTTTATTTTGAATTGGAATCTAAACACGAAGAAGGCTCACAAATTAGGAGTCTCATTTTTTTACAGTGGTTTTATGATTTATTTTCAGGCCAGTAATAGGAGTCGGAATACTTTCTTTCACCAAAAATCGCAGTGCCCACACGAACAAGCGTAGACCCTTCTTCGATAGCAATCTTATAATCCGAAGACATCCCCATAGACAGTTCATCCATGCTCACACCAGGAATATCTGCGGCACGAATAGTTTCTGCTAATTGTTTTAAGAGCTTAAAGCAAGGTCGAACTTCCTCTTCTTGAGAAGAAAACTTGGCCAGTGTCATAAGGCCTTTAATATTTAAAGTGGTTAATGGTGCCACCTCTTTGACAAGACTTAATGCAGACTCTGGAGAGACACCAAACTTACTCTCCTCTGCAGAGGTGTTGACTTGAATAAGAATATCCATGGTCTTATTTAATTTTTTAAGCTGTTTATCCAACTCTTCTGCCAGTGACATTCGATCTACAGAATGGATCAGACTTGCAGCCTCTAAACACTTTTTGACCTTGTTGGTTTGCAAATGACCAATAAAATGAAATTCGACGTTGGGATCGGGAAGTTGCGCCCGCTTTTCTGTTAGTTCTTGCACTTTATTTTCGCCAAAAAGTCGATGCCCCAGATCAATGGTCTCTTGAATGCGATCTACGGGAACGGTTTTGCTCACTAACATCAGTTTGACATCTTTGGGGTTGCGCCCACATGACTGACATATTTTTACAATCTCTTGCTGAACACTGGTGTAATTCTCTTTTAATATTTCACTCACAACACGCACTCCTAGATTAACATCCTTTTACTTTAGCCAAGGGTTGGGGACAAGGTCACCGTTCATATTTGGGTTGTGGCGTTGATGCGCTACAAGCAGACCCCAATAGGACGAAAAAAGTGAGCATCAGAAAGAAACGAATTTGAACTTTTGGCATTTTTATATCATAGATTAAGAAAGCATGTGTTTAGACTGTTACACCAACGGTTTTGCTCACAAACCGCAGCCTGACCTCTTTGGGCTGCGCCCCATAGGATATAAAATATGACCGCTTCAAAAGTTCAAATTCGTTTTGCCCAACGCCAAGATTGTAAATTGATCTTAGACTTTATCACTCAGCTTGCGATTTATGAAAAACTTGAACATGAAGTGAGCGCCACAGTAGAAGCCTTACAAAATACACTTTTTGGCGAAAAACCACATGCGGAAGTGGTGATTTTGGAAGAGCAACAACGCCCCGTAGGTTTTGCTTTATTTTTTCATAACTATTCTACCTTTTTAGCCCAACCAGGATTGTATCTGGAGGACCTTTTTGTGCTTCCAGAATATCGAGGCAAGGGGTACGGTACACTTCTGTTGAGCTTTCTTGCCGACCTGGCCGTTCAACGCGATTGTGGGCGCTTTGAATGGTCCGTTTTAGATTGGAATACTCCTGCTCTACGTGTCTATGAACGTTTAGGAGCCCTACCTATGAGCGAATGGACCTCACAGCGTCTAACTGGTGAGGCTTTGCAAAAGCTAGCGGAATCCTACAGAAAATAAAATTTATGACGGCGGCCAAGAGCTGATTAACGTCACAGAGTTTGTCAAAATTACCTGACCTTTTTGGTCCCTTGGATTGTAATTTCTTTTTACCCCACTAACTCCCTGATACGGCTTGGAAAATCTTAATATTTTGGTGTTGTCAATTTCTCGGTTTGTAGCACGAATTTCGCTGTAATTCTGGTACTCGGGAGGCGAGATATGAACACCACAAAAAGGAACAGCATGTTTTATGCTTTAATTCTAACAGCGTCTTTTTTATTAAGTCCTGTTGCCTATGCGGGAACAGATGGCGCAGGACTTGTGCTTTTTACGGCAATACAAAGAAGCAAAGTGA
The DNA here is from genome assembly GCA_023954155.1 of Pseudobdellovibrionaceae bacterium. Classification (NCBI taxonomy): domain Bacteria; kingdom Pseudomonadati; phylum Bdellovibrionota; class Bdellovibrionia; order Bdellovibrionales; family Pseudobdellovibrionaceae; species Pseudobdellovibrionaceae bacterium. Next base: position 150,523 of record JAMLIO010000006.1, read on the forward strand.
AACAACCCTCAAAACTTACTTTTGCTTGCGAGACAGGACGCGGTAAACATGAGCTGTATGCGTTTGATTTTTACGCTCATTCACCCCACAGCCCTTTTGGTACGGCAAAGATTGACGAAAAGGGCTTAACCTGTGACCCCATCACTCTACAGACTTTTATTACAAGACATTCCACATCCTGTTTAGACAGACAAGTGCATTGGGCACATGAACAGATTCAAAAAACTTTAAGTGCCTTACCTAAAGACGGCCCTTATAGAGTGAAAATGTCAGTGCACAGTCAAATTGGTGATACTCATTGGAGTAACGATTGGGGTTCTTATTTGGTTGGACTTTTTAGTTTTGTCAGCGAGAGTCACGCCAATGAAGTAGAATGTGATTTAAAGATCAGCCTAGAATTGCACGAACGCACTGAAGATCATAATTTTATCGTACTTGATAAAATCAGTTACTCATTCAACTCACCTACGTCGCTTACAGCTCCAGAACAAGATCAGGATTAAAATAACTTTAATTACAAAGCCATTTCCATGGCCCTGATACAAAAAAAGAGACCTATGGCGAAGGTTTATAATATAAAACACTCATGTCATTGGATCAAAAAGTCTTGCACTATAGCGTTGTCCTCTCTATTTTAAATCCATGAGTAAGCTCACACTAACCTCTTTTAATATTCGTTGCTTTGGTTTTAATGGTGATTACTTCGCGCCCGCAAAGTCCGAATTGCGCGTTCCCTTTCTGAAAAAATTTGTGTTTGATCACTTTTCCAATACTGATGTTTTTATTCTACAAGAGATCATGGACCCTAGTTTACTTCCAAATCTTCTCCCTCAAGGATTTAAGTTTTACACTTATGAACACACTTACCCACGACACATGTATATTGCTCTTTGTTGTCGTCAAGGGCTAGACTTTGTGGAAACACAAATCATCCCCGATACAGCTATTGACAGCACCTCATCAAGACCCGCATTTTATGGAGTGCTCACCCAAGGAAAAACACCTCTAGCTCAGATCGTTGGTGTGCATCTTAAATCCGATTACAACAACACAGACAATCGCATTAAGCAGGCTCTTGCCATCTGTGAATTTTTAAACCAAAAGCAAGACCCATTACCTGTAGTCCTTGCTGGGGACTTTAACAGCCATCTCAATTCCAAAACCAAAAAGAACCGTGATGACCTGTTTTATCTGAATGATCTTTTCGAAAAACAAGGACTAAAACGTGCAGAGCTTTTTGACTTTACTTACATCACGTCCTTTGAGCGTGCCCATCTGGATCATATTTGGACCTCGGCTCAAATTCTAGAAACTCGCACCTATAATTATACATCTTATGCCCCTGCAGCAGAGGCATTAAAAAAATATTTTGATGAAATTTCAGATCACTTGCCTGTCTCTGCAACTCTGGCTTTATAAACGAATCGACCACAAATCCGTCAAATGCTCATCAGCATCTGGTCCCAAATTTCTTTCTATAAAATACAAGAACGCTTATTTTAAATACTCACCCATACGATATAGGATTTTAGGTAATTTTGATTTTCTGCTGTCCGTAAAACCCTTAGCCTTGGCAATCACATCATACTTCAGGTCACGAAACTCAACCTTATAAGAACTATGTGATTTAATACCAAAAACCACGAAGCCTTCTGCATCCAAATAAGCACAATCACTCCAGCTACAAGCTATAATATCCCTAGGGGAATCATCAAATAAAGACTGGCCATGAGAGTAGTCCTTTGAGGGACTGTTCACTCCTAAAAAGGGCATGAGAGTGGGAATCAGATCATGATGGGACGTAATATGTGTATATTCCTGTGGCTTTTTACCAGGGATATACACCAACATTGGAACCTGCACTTGATATGGTGTAAACGCGTTAGCATGGCCAATATGACCATTCTCCAAAAACTCTTCTCCGTGGTCACCCGTGATCACTATAATTGTATTCTTCAAAACATTCTGTTTTTCTAACGTTTCTAGCAGTCTGCCTATAAGAACATCTATATAGTATAAGCTGTTATGGTAACAATTTTTAATCTCTAATTTAATCTCCTCGTCACTAAGGGACATATAGCTCACTTGATCCACTATGGGTTCAAATTTCACATGATCATCTGGAAACGAATAAGGCGCATGGGTGCTGTCCAATAAACTATATACAAAGAAAGGCTTCTTTTCAGAAATAGAGAAATTTGTCAGATCCTCTAAGGCCTCTGCATTTTTAATATGCGCAGGTGCTATGCCATACTCGTCTTTTACATGTTCGAGCATATTTACAAAGAGTGTTTTTCTGAATTCAGGAAAGGTCTGCGGAGACGGCGAATACACTTGCATTTGGTAATTAAGCTCTTGCAAGCGATCTAAGAAAACAGGAGATCGATTCTTTCTTAAAAACTGATCCCAATAAGAAGAGTAGATGCCATAAAACAAAGAAAACACCCCGTTACGCGTTCCATTTCCACCACTATAATGCAGAGTAAAGTTTTGTGATTTTTTAGCAAAATCAAACAAATGAGGTGTGATTTCTGGAGTGAATGACTGCGCCCTAAAGCTGTCTATCACTAAAAATATAAAATTATATTGCGTATCTGTTTTTTTAAATTTTAAATCTTTGAGAGGGTAATGCAGTTCCGATTTAACTTGTTCCACAACTTCCATATCAGGCGTAGGTAAATAGCCAAACACCTTCTTGAATGTTCTTTTTACCGTTAAAGGTTGATAACCTGGCACCACATTATAAACCTTGGTGATTTCATATATATCGTACAAATCCCCATAAGCATAAAGACTGGAACCCACTAGATATAAACCTAAAAGTCCACTACATAGGAGTTTTGTCCTGAGCAAAGGGATAGATAATTTTCTTTGGCAAAAAATATAAAGCAGATATTGAGCTACAGTAAAGCTCAGTGCAATAAAAATGATAATATAAATATCCCACGTTTTAATCCCTAAGGACTCCCATCCTCCTGGTGTGATTAAGACATTCCAAACCAATGAATTAAAATGAAATTTCAAAAAATAATATATCTGTGTATCTGCAAACAAAAAAAGTCCCAAGACAGAGTACACCAGAGGCATCACCAAATTTTGTAGCGGTTTCGGCAAGAAACCAAACGCCAGATAAATCAGAGAATAGATGACCCCAATCTGAACAACCAAACTTACGGTGATATAAGTCAGAGAAAAAATGCCTGTATAGGGCGTGCTTGCAAAGTAAAGCAGAGAAATTAAACTACCAATAAGAATATTAAATAATAAAAAATGGGTATTTTTTAAACCCCAAAAATTACTTTTAAAAAAATCCACTACTGCTGCAAGCACTTCCAACCTCTGATGACTGCCTACGAATTGAATACGTATCCTAAAAAACGATATTCATTCCGATTCAGATGGGAAGTCAAATAAATATATATACCTTTCTTATTTGTAATAAATGCCGAAACTTCCCCTCACGCCTTACCCCACCAGAGGGGAATAAAACATGTCCTTTCAAGCCTTATCCAGTCAGAGGAGTTAAATCATTCCCTCTCAAGCCTTATCCAGCCAGAGGGTATAGAACATGTCTTTTAAACATCTTATTTTCAATTAGGGTCAAAATGCGCAAATGGGCGTAATATTAAAGAATAGAGGCTTTGGGCGTCTTGGTTTGCTCCTTGTGGATTGACCTCTAAAATGATTATTACTTAGAATAAGGAGGGTTCATTCTATCTGTTTTGCAACTGTGTCCAAATGAACCCAATTAAACTCAACTCATTCTCTTTTTAGCAAGGAGTTTTTATGTTTAAATCCTCACTAACAATTCTTGTGGCTTTTTTACTACTCGCAAATTGCACCTCCTACCATAAAGGGATCGCCTCCTATGAAGAAGTGTACTCAGCCAACGACCCTTCCACGTTTGAGTTTTCACATTTTAAATACTTCGGAAGCAACAATGTGCTCATCATCAATGAAGATAGAAGAATCAAAAGAGACCTAGCCGAACTGTGCAGTGATTTTGAAATGAGTTGCATTCGTTACAATTTAGATATCGAATCTGAAAAAGCTACAAGTCAGATGGATGACATCCTAAAGCAGATTTATAAGTACAAAGGGGAAACCTTTTTGTTGGTTTCCGATCATGCCGACATCACTTCAGCCATTGTCGCCAAATATGCTAAGTTAAGATATAAAGACCAAAACTATGAAAAAATCTTTAAGACCTTTAAAGCCGAAAATGTCGACGCTTTACTGCCACTCGTTAAATAGAACTTAAGGAAGGATCTGCAAAATCCAGTTATACAGAATGTCTCTTTCGTTTGCAGGAATGGTACCGATGGTGGGCATGGTTTTGGGACCCATGGGACCTAAGCTGTTTTGAATTCTATAGTAAAGCGGCGAAGCCTCTGGGTCACCTGGTATGATATATCCCTCATCCACAAACCAGTCTTCACTAGCTAAAGCCCAACCTACATGATGACACATATTACATCTGTTTGCGATCACACGATTAGCAGCCTCAAACATTTCGCTACCATCGGGTGCCAAACCATCTCCTGCACTGGAGTTCTCAGTTTGCAGACACCCACTCGATAAAGCTACACAGAAAAAAATCAAAATGTACTTCATCATCAATTAACCTTTTACCCTATAATCGCCATACTTTTTATTTTACAATAAAACTATGATTTAGTCTAAAATACTGAATCTACAGTTTTTTGATCCCAACCTTTGTCTCTTTTTAAGACTATTTGGATTTACTTCCTTTCCTTGCATCCACAGCCGCCCGTGCTTTTGGCATTGGAACTTGCTCAACGGGAACTGTCACTCTCACAGTCACTTCATCTTTAACTCCCACACCCATGTACTTCACATCTTTAATACCCAAAGAAGCTAAATTCATTGTAAAACTAGATGTTAAAAACTTTCCCTTAGTGGTGTATGTGGTGTTGATCTGATGTTGCTTTCCCATCAAAGAGATCACGGCCTTGGCTTTTCCATCCGTGCCTTTGGCTTTCACCAGCTTGGCTGTTGGAAATTTATCCGTCAGCAGTCTCTGTTTCAAATGTTTATCTCGCAATGCAATTCCTGTCTTCAAACTGTTCAGATCCACAACAACTTGATTAGAAATGACAACGTTGCCGCGCTGTTTAACCAAACCTTTCGCAGTGCCTTTCGCTTTGAAACTTCCTGCAGGACTCAGTTGTACATCAACTTCCACACCAGCACTTGCGTTTGCAATGTGTGAAACAAAAAGAACACTCACAAGCACAGTAAGAAAATGACTCATAATTAGCTCCTGATTTTAGCCAGATAAACATTTGTCACACAGGTAAAATTTTAGCTATGATATGTGTTATATGTCACGCCTTCTGTTTTTTTTTGGACTTCTTATACCATTGCCCACTTGGGCTTATCCGCAATTCATCGGATACAAGTATTCCTCGTGCATCACATGTCACTACAACAGCCAAGGTAATGGACCCATCAATGATTATGGACGCGCTCTATGGGCGACAGAGATCGCAGGACGCATGGGTGCAGAAAACAAGACAGACGATCAGCTCGGAGAAGCCTCTGGAGTTTTGGGAAAGAAAAATCTACCTTATTGGATCAGACCTGGATTTAAGCTAAGACAGCTCTGGGCAAATTCAAATCCAGGAACAGACATCTCTACGTCTCGAGAAATTTTAATGCAAGCCGAAGGAAGTTTGGCCTTATTCTTAGATCAGAGTCAGAAGTATGCTGTTGTCGGGTCCTTTGGTTATGTGCCCGAGCCCCTTCGTCTTCAAGGTCGGGGCATGAGTGTTGACACTTGGATTTCAAGAGAACACTACGTCAGAGCCCAAGCCATGGAAGATTTGTGGGTCTATGCAGGCATGACCGACAAGGTCTATGGCATACGTCATGCCAACCATACAGCCTTTAGTCGGTCCAGAACAGGTTTAGCCCAAAACGACCAAGCTCATGGTGTTGTCGCCCACTATATCAAACCCAATTGGGAGTTAGCTGCGAATGCCTTTGTAGGAAATTTATATCAAGATGCTCCTTATCGCCAACAAGGTCTGTCACTTTGGTTTGAATACGAGATCAAAGAAAATTGGCGGCTGGGAACTTCTATACTTAAATCAAAAAATGATTTTGTAAATAATTTAAGATTAGGATTTATGTCTCGTGTAGGATATGGAAGCGGTACAGCTGTTTTATTTGAGTCAGGTTTGATTAAAGACAGTCCTACCACAGGCAATGGCTCTAGAACTGGTTATTATGTATATTCCGAAGCACATCAACGAGTGGCCCGAGGCTACCATGTTTTTGTTACTGGTCAGGCCTACAAAGCTGACATCACAGGCGCTCATTCAGATAGCGTCACTCTGGGATTTGGGCTTCTGGCTTTCCCAATGCAAAGAGTGGAACTCCGAATTGAAGCCGAGAATTCCCAATCATTTTCTTCTGACCCAGAGATACAAAGGTACTTTTGGAACGCATTAGGACAACTTCACATTTCACTTTAGAGGATAGCAGTGAGATTTATTAAAATCATTTTTAGTCTTTTTATCATCACAAGCAGCTATCACTCTGCTGTCTTTGCGCAGAGTAAAGCTCCAGCACGTGCTCCTAAAAGACCTATTCAGACTAAAGCCGCAGCAAAGCCCGTACCTGAAAAAAGTTTTGCTCAACGTAACTACAAAGAACTACACTTTGGCCTCAATCTGATCACCAATCGCTTCACCCTAGATGTGGGGGGCTCCAAAGCAGCTATGCGCACACAACTGCAAGGCTTAAGCTTTACTTATACCCTATACCGTCCAAGTCAAAATATTATGTGGCTATACAGCTATGGATTTGGCGCGACAGTCGGTGTTGCGAAAGCTTCTCCCGATCCCTTTCATGCCCCTTTTGATGGTTATGAGGTGAAAAATAAAACTTGGTTTATGGGGTCTTTCTTGCCTGGCATAGACTTCCGACGCTCTCAACGGGCTCGGGTTGGGATTTTTACACCCGTCGTATTTAGAATTTTAGACTTTGGGTATGACGAAAATGTGGCCAAAGTCTTTGATGATGATCCCTTCTCTGTGGGCGTAGGATTTCGGTATATCAACGCCCTCTCCGTCCGTGATTCTGTTTCTATTTCATTTACTCATCAAATCATCTGGGCGGCTTCAACTTGGGAATTAGTATGGCAACGTCGTCTTGGTTTATAAACCTTTGTTCCTGCACCTTTGTGTTCATCAACGCAAAAGCGCAAGGCTTCACTTTACCTATCTATTCAGGAGCCCTTAAGATATGAACTTCTTTTTAAAATTTATCTTGGCGTTTATTTTTATTGTTGGTTCTGGGGCTTTGAACTTCGCTTTGGCCGCACAAGTGGTTGCCGTCAAAGGCAAACAGGTTTTAGTGAGAGGAAAAAACCTTAAGACCAATGGCCTTTACTATGTGGTAGCCCAAGGTAAAAGGCGTGGTGTCGTGAGAATTAAAAAGGTACAGGGCACTAAGGCCCTTGCTGTGCTATTAAAAGGTAACGTGAATAAAGGCCATAGTTTAATTTATAGATCACCAAAACCAAAATCAGCCACACAAGCCAAAGCGCCGAAAACGCAAAGACCTTCTTCTGCAAAAACAAAACCTAGAACTAAAAAAAGTTCCAGTCTCCCCTCTCCTGGGTTTTACGGGATCGGTGGTGCCTTAGCTTATCACCAAAACAAAGCGAGTATAAAATTCAACAACGGTGATTCCGATTCTCTTTCTGGCTCTGGCATTAGCTTTAAGGCTTTTGGTGACTATATGTTTGCCGAACGCATTCACCTTAGAGGCGAAGTCGGTACGGTTGCTTTTAAATCCAAAGGGGCCGACAAATGCTTTGGCGAACAATGTCGTTTGAATATTAACTACTTAGGAGCTACTGTAATGGCTCGCTATATGTTTAATCCCCACAACAGTCTCACTCGTTACTGGGGTGGTGCTGGGGCAAGCTTGGTCTTTCCACTCAGCAAAGGAAACACCAACGCCGTACAAGTAGACGATGTAGGAAGCACGATGACCTTTCATATTGGCGGCGGCTTAGACTATCAACTTAACGACAAATATTTCATCCCCGTCACGGCAGAATATATTTTATTTCCACCTAGTGACGATGTCTCCTCAAACATGATGATGCTTAAGGTGGGTTTTGGAATGCGATTATAGTTATATAGAAATCCTAAGGAACTTCCCAGCCTGTAGACACACATAAACCCAAGCCGACATGACGTAAGCCTTCATCTGTAGCACTGCCTTGCTCTTGCGCGCGTTCATATAAGTCGTCTAATGATGCCAGAGTTCGTTGACGTGGCATTTGACCCAAATAAAATAACTGATGAGCATTAAATAGCATATCGTCAGAGGTGTTAAGCATCGCTCCTACTTTTTTAATATTGGCTTCAAAGTTTTTTAACACATTGTCATTTTGTAACAGTCGATCACAGGCTTGCTGTTTTAAGCTGGCTCTGAATACACTGCTCACTGGTGCCAGTTGCAAAGAAGCATGAGCCACATTTCGTCCATTGCAACCATATTCCTGAATAGTATAAAAGCAGGGTCCACCAAAATCCATAAAGTTTTTCTGAACCACATCATCAATCAAGGTCTTAATAGCTCTATGAGGATTTGCTGTCCAAGTGGACTGGTCTGGCGGCAAAAAGGCACGATAAAGAACCGTCGCCACATAATTTCTTTCTGTATTACGTGCTGTGGTTGTGACTCTTTGCTCAATCCCCACCCACTCACCGTCTTTTACGGTTAAACCATGGACAGGTTTCCATGCGTCCTTATGGGGATCTTCTGCTGCCAAACGATAATAGTCCATAGACGACATCGACCCAATATAAGAGCAGTTCTGAAAAGAGAACAGAAAAAATCCAAGAAGAGCCACAAATGCAAAGGCGGCTTTAAAGTGTCGTTTTGTCATACTAACCCACCACCTTTAATTTAATATCTTCATTGGCATGAGTACTTTGACGAGCTTTTCCACCAATGACTTGCAATAGACCCACGTTATTATTAGCTGGCGTTGGAATCCCTAATAATTCACACACTGTGGAATGCACATGCCCAGGCGTTAAGGTCACTGGCCCTTGTTCAATGTTAAGTGGTGCACCAATACCCCAGCTGCCTTTATAGTTTGTGCCCACTAGACTTAATCCTGGAGCCGTACCATCTTTATAAATACGCCCAATCACTTTCGGAGTTTGCGCATCAATTGTTCCTGAGAACAGCGTGCAGACTTGAGCTTGGAAACCATGATCCGATCCTGTGCCATCTATACGAGGCGATCTATTAAATTCACCTGAAAGTTTAATGACCATGTCATTAAAACTATAACCTTTTCCAGAGGTCTTTCTGTTGTTAATAAATTCATATAAGCAAGAGCTTAGTGCTCTATACATCAAAGAGTTTGTCATTGTAGACACCGCAGCACCCACATTATGCTGGTCATGAGTCACTCCACGAGCAGCTGGTGAACTACCTGCTGCAATTGTCATATTGGCAGTCATGTTTCCTACGCGCCCCAATAAACTGGAAGATAATTTGTTTTCAGCTAAAAATTCAGCCACGGCAAACAACTGAGACATTTGATTATGCATTCCCGCAAACGCCAAATCTCTTAAATCTGGATTGAGAGCTCTTATAGTTGCAGAGCCACTTTGATATAGCAGACCTCTACTGTTAACTGGTGCGCCGACTTTTTTGTCTAAATAGCCTTTGAATTGACTTCTGTCTGTGAAAGATTTTTCGACTAAAGCTTTATATTTAGAATGCTTTTCATTCCAAATGGTATTTAAATTTCCGATGGAAGAGTTGATCAACTCCAGCGCACCTTCGTGAGTCTTCTTAATATTGATTGTTGCTGGGTTTCTAACACCTGTATCGTAATTCAAGTTATCTAAAACATTTTGATAAGATTGACGTAGATTTCCATCTAAAGACTTATAAATTTGTAAGTTATTAGAGCTGAACTTACTCATTAAAGAGCTGACGATATTTGTTGTAGCATTACCAAAAGTCGCTATCGTAGTTCCTTGTCCCCCCTTTGAAATAAAGGGATAACCTGATTGCAAGTCGACACCATTAAAAGGAGACTTCACAGCGTCTGATAAAAATCCAGCTACGGTGTAACCATTTGCCTGCTCCATTCTTACTGTCGAGTCTGGATGTCCAGGGGCTTCGGTGTTTACACCTTGAATGATCACCATGTGTTCCATTAAATCCGAGATATTTACAAAACCTCCGCCCACTGCAGGCATCTTTTGTCCCCACATCCATGGAGCCGTAAGGCCATATTTATCTATTTTTACAGTCTTATACACAGGTTCCATGTAAGCTGAACTGTTCACATTATCAAAACAGTTCATTACTCCACCGTTAGTGATCACGTTTTTATTAGAGTTGCCATAAGGATCTAAAAATAAATCATAGGACCAACGCGGAGGGGCTCCAGGAAATGTAATTGCAAAATAAAATTTTTCTGGCCCCAAAGTATTAGCATAGGCAGTATGAAGACTCTTATATATGGCCGCCTCGATGATCGTTTGCAAAGGACTGCTGGCAATACCAAGAGCGGAACTTCCTAATAGAAATTTTAAAAAATCACGACGATCAGTACTCATGGCTTACTCCCCTGCTCCAAAGCTTGCATGACGATAAATATCTGAGGTTATTATAGACTCTAAGGTTTTCATTGGATCTTGATGGTTTTTCAATTCAGACGCTAACTGTCTGATGAAAATCGCGTTCTGGTCGTTTTGATAAAGCGGACTTTTGATCAATTCGACTGGATAATCCATATTTGTAAAGTGTTTGAAATATCTTGTGGCTGCACATAAGTAAGTGTCATCGAGTTGTTTGAAGATATTACCTAGAGCATTAAAATCGTTCACTGGCTTTTCAATATACACACCATCTAAAGTTCTATAAGCAAAAACCCCTCTGGCTGTTTTTTTATAATAATCAGGATCACGAACAGTAGGCCATGTATAGGCTGATGAAATCGTGGCAGGACGATCCACTTCGATTCTTCCTATATTTGTACCTGCGCGGTTAATGCCCACAACGGTAGTACTGTAGGCTCTAAGTAAACCCACAACTTGGTCCATACTCACATGACATCCTACACAACCACGATTGGTTCTAAATGGAATGTCTTTGGCATTAGGGTCAACGTAGGGAGCTGAATCAGAGCCTAAGTTCACAACAGGCAAATCACGACATGTGAAGTCTTTAAAAATAGCACGACCAAAACGACGAGGCATAATCAAGCCTCCATCTGAATTGACAGAACTTAAATTCACTGTGCGCATCACATAGTCACGGTTACCTAAAATCCCACCACCTTTAGAACCATTAAAGACTCTGGGTGTATTCGGCGCACCTGCGGTTCCAGGAACCATCAATTCAGGCTCATCTCTAAAACCGATCAGGTCTCCATGAGGTTTAAATCTTACCCCCGACCAAGGTCGACCTGTTGTGCGATAGGTATCAGGAACATTGGGATCGTTAGAACGGATCACATCATGACGTCCATAAATGTACACAGGATAATTGTAGTTATTGTTATTCGGGTCTGTGCTGATCATCACTGAAGCTAAACGACGACTAGAGTCTACATCATTCCTTCCATCTAAATTAGTACTTCCTTCACGAATAGCTTCGTAACTTTTAGCGCCGTCAAAGATATCTTGATATTTAAACTTAGGATCAAAGAGAGCTTTTGATAAATAAACGCTTCCTGTGCTTGGATCAACCAATCCTGAGTTATTGATAGCAGCAACACCTACTAACGTGCTATCCATAAACCAATGACTATGAAGCGCATAAAAGGTGTTCAAAACATCTTTTGCAACACGGTCATTTTTATTGCGAAGTATCCCATTCGATTGAAGTTGTGCACTTTTCAAAACAGAAACACAGGCGTTCTCGGCAGAGATTTGACCCGCGATAATTTTTGTCAATAAAGGGTCATTGAGTGCTGGGGTTTTTGTAGTCAAATGACTAAAGCATCTATTATAGAAAGCCAGATCAGATAACTGCAGATCGGCTGCCGCAGATATTGAAGTTGAGAAAAAAACAATACAATAAAAGAACATGGTTTTTTTCATATAACTCCTTAAAACTCAAAGTGATTTATATCTTTATCGGTACCTTGGAAGTGAATTTTAGAATATCTCCCCCTATGTGTCTTAATTTAAGACTTATATGGATAGTGTTTCGCAAATGTTTTCCTAATGTGATGTTATCATTTTAATACAGTTGCATTGATAAAAATTATAAAATACTAAAGTTTACAGCTACCATAAGATTTAAATTCTGACTTGTACGCCAACCCATAGTTTAGGGCTATATCCCTTAGAGCCTCTAAAACAGAAGGGTCAAGAGCTTCCATCAAAGAAGGCTCCTCTTTGGCTTCACACTCAAATACGACATATAAAAGCTGGTGCAGATAATAATGGGACAGAGGTGTAAGCTGCCCCTCATCATTGATCAGCCATTTTATCTGTTGCTCTGTGGGGAGATGTTTTTCAATCACGCTTTGCTCGATCAACAACGGTAAGAGATCAAACAGAGCCTTTTCCAAAAAGAGATTCAAATTTTGAATTCCCGTAGGAGGCAAAGATAGTGCTTCCATATTAGTCACAAGAGCGGCTATTGCGGCAGTAATGGCTACTGACCTATTAGAAGAAAGATCTATCCCTTCTTTTCTTAAATCTTGGAACTCATTTTGTCTGTGTTGGTGCTGTGCACGTAAACCTGAACTTATAAGTAAGGTAAAGTTCCTTGATACGGTTCCCGACGCATTTCCAGCTCTATCAACCTGAGATAAGGTGACCGCTTTTGTTCCATTTCCTGCGGTGAGCGTGATGACCCTTGAAAAAATACCACTACTATTACAAGTTGCTGTAAAAGTCCCACTCACTCCCGCACCCGCAATTCCTACTGTAGCACTCGCCTCACAGGTACCCGCCACGGTTTGATTTGTTGAAGTGACAATCTGACCATTTGTAGCAGGTGTTGTAAACGCTGGGTTTGCTGGTGATGTTGTATCTAAAATAAAGTTTCTCGATGCTGTTCCTGATATATTTCCTGCTCTATCCACTTGGGTGATACTTACAGTTTTAGTCCCTTCACCCGCAGTGAGAGTTAAAGCACGAGTAAAAGTACCGCCAGCACTACAAGTCACTTCTAGAGGTAAAGGATTAGCAGGTATATCTACAACACCACTTCCTGTGATCAATACTGTCGCACTGGCCTCGCATGTCCCCACAACTGTTTGACTTACATTGTTGACGTAAAAATTGTTTGTTGCGGGTGTAGTAAAAGCAGGATTCGCTGGCGAAGCCGTGTCAATAGTGATGGTGCGGCTCACCGTTGAAGACGCGTTTCCTGCTCGATCTACTTGCCTCACAGTAAAGGTTTTAGCTCCATCATTGTTCGTGAATGTCACGCCAATAGAGTAACTCCCACCAAGACATGTCTCAGTGACTGGCGGTGAAAGCACGTTGCCCGTGATCTGAACTGTGGCATCTGTTTCACATGCACCACTTACCGATTGGGAGGCTTGATTAAAATGAGCATTAGCAATAGGTGATGTGATCGTTGGTACCGCTGGAGCCGCCGTGTCTAGAGTGACACTCAACTCCACAGGCTCAGATGTTGTGCTTCCTGCTCGTTGTACAACAGTTAAGTTTTTTAAACCTTGGCCTGCTGTCAAATTCGCAACCAGAGTGAACTCAGAGTTAAGGCAAGACGCTTCTACTGGCGGAGTGAGTACATCCCCAGACACCGCAATGGTTGTACCGCTTCTACATTCTCCAGACACAGTAAGGGCTGCTGTATTCACGTAAGCTTCATCCACAGGAGCAAGTACATTTAACCCATCAAATGAAGATTGGGGTCTAAGGTTTGAACAGGAAACCAGTGTCAGAACTGGGATTAACGTGAGTAACTTTACAAACACAGTCATCCCTAGATTTTAACAGGGTTTCAGCGACTTAAAAACCCGCCTGTTTCAAAACAAGACTTATGAATATGTTTTGCGCTTACCAATAAATAGCGATAGAGTGAGGGTATAGAAAAATGGCGAAGACGCCCCTGACGAGGAGAACCGTACCAGGATAGCAAAGACGGCTCTTTCAACAAAGGAGTCGTTATGTCAGCAACTTGGTCTTGGATTATTCTTATTATCGCAGGTCTTTTTGAAGTCTGTTGGGCCATCGGCCTTAAATATACAGATGGTTTTACTAAACTTATACCCAGCATTTTCACTCTTGTTACTTTGGCCATCAGCATGTTTTTACTAGCTCGCGCAAGTCAGGCTCTACCTATTGGGACCGCTTATGGTGTGTGGGTCGGCATTGGAGCCTTAGGGGCGGCTTTGCTTGGAATCTTTTTATTCAAAGAACCCGCCACAATGTCTCGTCTGTTTTTTCTTGGTTTATTGCTTGTGTCCATTATCGGTTTGAAAATCACAAGCAGCTAGATATTCAATAAATGTGTGGGACTGCAATGGTTTTTAGTAGAAATTTGCTTCCCGATGGGATGATGAAAGTTGAACAGCAAGGGCGGCATGAACACTCTTGCAATAAATAACCATCTCAAGTAGTTAAATGACTTATGCCTGAACTTCCAGAAGTTGAAAATGTCCGCTTGGGACTGAATCAGTATTTAACAAAAAAACCGCTCACAAAGGTGACCCTTTTACGCAAAGACTTGCGGTTTCCTTTGCCACGCAAAGAACTTTTGTCTCTGAAGAATCATTGTCTTTTAAATCTTGAACGACGAGGTAAATTTTTGATCTTTAATTTTGATCATCTTTCTTTATTTTCACATCTGGGTATGACGGGGCACTGGCGCGTGGAAAAGATCCATCGCCCCATAAAACACGACCACCTGATTTTATCGTGGAAGGATCAAAATTGGATTTACAACGATCCCAGAAGGTTTGGTTACATAGGACTTCACACAGGCCAACTATTAAAAAAATTTGGTCCCGACCCTATTTTAGATGACATCAAATCCAATGACCTTTGGCTTAAAGCCCAAGGCAAAAAACAACCCATTAAAACCTGGCTGATGGACCAAAAAAATATTTTGGGCATCGGTAATATTTATGCCTCAGAAGTTTTATTTGCCTGTGGGCTCCACCCCCTACGACCAGTCCATAAAGTCACTGAAACTCAATGGAAACAGATCTTACAACACACTAAAAGAATTCTTAAAAAATCCATTCGATTAGGTGGAAGCACCATTAAAGATTATCGCACAGTCGACGGCGAAAAAGGTGGGTTTCAAAATACATGGGCAGTCTATGATAAAGAAGGTCTGTCGTGCAAGACATGTAAGCATCCAATTTTTCACCTTAAACTTTCAGGACGAGCCACTTACTTTTGTAAGTCTTGTCAAAAATAAGCTTATAAGCGTTTTTTATTTTTTTGGTCTTCTATGACTTTGCACAAAAGCCCCTCACTGGCATCTTCGATGATATCTAGAACCAATTCAAAGCCTTCGTCTCCGCGATGGTAGGGGTCTGGGACTTTGTCTACATTATGAATGGTGCAAAAATCTGTAAACTTATGCACCTTAGCCTTGTAAATGGGGTTGTCTCTCGCCATACGCATAACATCAAAGTAATTATTATCATCCATGACCAGAATCATATCAAACTCTGCAAAATCAGATTCACGCAGAGGACGAGATAAACTGGTCAGATCATAACCTCGAAGCGCAGCGTGCTCTCTAGAGCGGGCATCTGCTGGTTCACCCTCATGATGAGCGCTAGTCCCAGCAGAATCACACTTCATAAGATCATGTAAGTCTTTTTCTTTCAGCTTGGCACGAAATACGGCCTCAGCGGTGGGAGATCGACAAATGTTTCCTAAACATACAAATAAAAAACGCATCCTAGATATTTTAAGTATGTCCTTCTGAGTCTGTCTAGAACTTATTTTACCTTAATGGCTTGAGCGGCTTTCAACGCACGTTTACGTGCCTCTTTGATATTCTTGCCTTGCGCTAAAGCCACACCCAAACGCCTATATTGGTGGGCTTCTGGTTTACCAAATAGGCGAATATCAGCCGTAGGCACCTTTAACGCTTTGTCCGCACCTTCAAATTCAGGATCTTTTTGAGTGCTTGTTCCCAAAATCACCGCAGAAGCAGACGGTCCATAAGTTTTAAGTTGATCAAAGGGCAAACCCAGAATCGCACGCAGATGCAGTTCAAACTCATTTAAATTTTGCGAAATCATAGTCACCATACCCGTATCATGAGGACGCGGTGACAGTTCAGAGAAGTACACTTCTTTTTTTGTTAAAAAGAATTCGACTCCAAAAATTCCAGCTCCCCCTAACGCATCAGTCACTTTCTTTGCCATCGTTTGAGCTTTCTTAAGTTTCGCAGGACTGATTTTGGCAGGCATCCATGACTCTTGATAATCTCCACGTTCTTGACGATGACCAATGGGGGCACAGAACTTTGTAGGTCCCTTAATCTGCTTGATGGTGAGCAAAGTAATTTCAGATTCAAACTCGATGAACTCTTCAAGAATCACCTTTTCTTGATCACCGCGCATGCCTTGCAATGCAAAACTCCAGGCCTTTTCTAAATCCGCAGCCTTCTTGACCACGCTTTGACCTTTACCACTAGAAGACATCACAGGCTTAAGTACACACGGAAAACCAATCTCTTTAGATATGGTTTTTAATTCTTCTAAACTTGTAGCATAAACAAACTTTGGTGTTTTAACTTTAAGGGTTCGAGCCGCAAGGTCTCGAATAGCATCTCGATTCATCGTTAAGTTAGTGGCTTTAGCCGAGGGAATGATGTTGTATCCTTTGGATTCAAGCTCTAAAAGCTTACTTGTGCGAATAGCCTCAATCTCTGGAACTATATAATCTGGCTTTTCTTGATCGACAGTCTTTTCTAAGGCATTCCCATCAAGCATATCGATCACATAAAACCGATCAGCCACTTGCATTGCGGGAGCCCCTTCATATTTATCTACCGCGATCACAGTAAGACCCAACCTCTGAGCGGCAATAGTGAATTCTTTGCCTAGCTCGCCTGAACCCAACAACATAATTTTAAGAGACTTTTTTAAGGATTTGATCTTTTGTTTTGCCATAGTAGCCACCGTTTAACGTGATCCCCTGTGTTTAGCAAGACAAGTATTTGTAAAGACCCAAACCCAATTGAGAACACAAAGCCTATTCAGGGATTTATGTTAAGTCCCTTAAATTTCAGTGACTTTTAATTGCTAATTCAAGGATTTCTCGCTAACACCTAGGAATGAGTACACCCCCTTCTTTTATCACTGCAAATGAAGCGGTTAACGCCTTGAAAAATGGCGAACTTGTCGCTCTTCCGACAGAAACCGTCTACGGACTTGCGGCCCCTATCGACAATCCCCAAGCTTTGGAACATATTTTTAAACTTAAAGAGCGTCCTCTATACGATCCCCTGATCGTCCATATCAGTGACTTAGGTATGCTACATCAAGTGGCCCAAACTCAAAACTCTCCAGCACTGGTCACTTTAGCTGAACACTTTTGGCCTGGCCCTCTGACTTTGGTCTTTCCAAAAAATCCACAAGCTGTTTCAGACTTGATCACTTCAGGGCAAGATACTGTGGCTGTCAGAATGCCTCGTCATAGTGCTGCCCTTGAGGTGATTGCTAGGCTTGGTACTCCACTTGCCGCTCCCAGCGCAAACCCTTTTAAAAAAACCAGCCCTACAACAGCCGCTTTGGTGCAGCAGTACTTCCCTGACCTTAAAGTTTTAGACGGTGGCGAATGCCAAGTGGGGATTGAGTCCACTATCGTACGCCAGATCGACCCTCATACCGTAGAAATTTTACGTCCAGGAATGATCACAGCCGAAGATATGCGCGGCATCCCTCACTGGAACTTTGAAATCACCACCAACTTTAATGCCCAAGGCCCTGGGTCCATGAAAGAGCATTATCAGCCACAAAAACCTTTATTTTTGATTCGGGGCTCTGGTGATTTACCACCACACTTGCGTTTACAGGCTTTGCAAAAAAATTTAGAAATCTCTTTTCTACAAAAATACAAACTCAACGAGCGACTGCATAAACTCAACATCCACGAGATTGCCCTTCACAATGATCCGCTGCTGGCAGCTAGATACATCTATCGACAGCTTCTGGAAGAAGGGGAGCAGGCCGACATTCTTTACATTTATTGGGATCAGACACAAAAAAACACCGAAGCTTGGCAAAGTATTTTAAATCGTCTCGAAAAAGCCGCAGTCAAAACTATTCTAGCCGAACAGCCGAATTAGAATTAGAATTAGAATTAGAATTAGAATTAGAATTAGAATTAGAATTAGAATTAGAATTAGAATTAGAATTAGAATTAGAATTAGAATTAGAATTAGAATTAGAATTAGAATTAGAATTAGAATTAGAATTATTGTGACGTGAAATAGTGAAATAGTGAAATAGTGAAATAGTGAAATAGTGAAATAGTGAAATTAAGGTAAGCATGAAGTATTTAAAAGAGTCAAAATCAGATTTAAATTATATTGAGTTTTTTAATGATGTGGACTACCCCACCGTAGTTTTACTTCATGGCTATGGTGCTAATGCCAGAGACCTTGCAGGAATTGCACAAATCGCAGAATTTGAAGCTCTAAATTTGAATTGGATTTTTATTGAAGCCCCACTCAGTCCACCAGAGCTTGCCATGATCAATGGTCGAGCATGGTTTGACGTGAACATTGCGCATTTTCAAAATTTGATTTTGCAAAATAAATTTGAAGAGTACTATAGCCGCACACCAGAAAATATTGATTATTTACAAGATACATTGGAAATCTTTTTTCAGGAAAAGTACCTTAATGAAAACAATATGATCCTCGGAGGCTTTAGCCAAGGTGCCATGGTTGCTACAGACCATCTGTATGAGAAAAAACTAAGACCCTTAGCCCTACTCTACCTTTCTGGTACCGTCATTCGCGAAGGCCTATGGAAAACTCAAACTCTAGAAAACCTAAAAATCTTCCAAAGCCACGGCCGCTTTGATGACGTCCTACCCGTCCAAGGAGCCCTGCACTTTAAAGACATCGCCAAATCCAACCACCACAAAATTCACATCTTTGACGGCGGCCACGAAATCCCACCCAATATTCTTTTTGAACTGTACAACTTCTTAAAAGAACTCCAAGGCTAGATGCCTTAAAGTCCGTTACGAGTTTTAACTTTAAGATTCTCTATACCCTTCGATGCCGACGCAGCAGAGCGGGTGCAAAGCGTCTTCGGCACGCGTTACCCTCTGTGACCTTCGGTCCCACAGGCCAACGCGCGTCGGATACGCATTGCTCGCCTCTGAGGTCGACATCGAAGGGTATAGAGAATCTTAAAGTTAAAACTCGTAACGGACTTTAAGACGCTTGGTGATGGGGATCGCCTGGCAGGACAAAGTTTTCCCGTCTTTATAGTCTTCGGGCATCAACATCCCCGTGTCAGGCTGCCGAATGGCCCCCTCTAAAACTGTGCACTGACAAGAAATACAAGTGCCCTCAAGACAAGAGTAGGGAGGATCAAAGCCTTCTCTAAGTAAAGCCTCTAAGACAGTTTCGTTTTCGTTGGGAGTGACTTCCACATCTGTAAAATCAATTTCAGCTTCGATCTTTTCACAAGGTCCCAGCTCTTGGCCTTCGGTTTTTCCGACGATGACATCATCTGTGTTTTCTAAATCTAAAGAGGCACTGGTCACAAAACTTTCTTTGCGGATCTGTGAATGATCATAACCTTTTTGTCCCAAGAAAGCTTCAATGGCTTCCATAAAACCTTCGGGACCACACATATAAAAAATAGGGTCTTCAGGGCTTTGCCATAAAAGGTAAAGTCTTTCTAAAATGGTGGTTCCAAGTCTTCCCGAAGAGACATTCTCCCAATCTGGAGTCTGCCCCGTAAACACCCACTTCACGCTGAAACGCGGACAGGTCTCTTCTAATTGTTTTAATGTGGACTTAAAAATAACTGAAGCTTCGTCTTTGTTGGAATAAATCAAAGTGACTCGTGGTGCTCCTTGCTTAAGCAAAGAACGAATCATGGAATATATGGGGGTAATTCCACTTCCTGCTGCAAATAAAATATGATGACGATCTAAAGATCCTGGCGTAAACATCCCCACTGGCGGGGTTACAATCAAGCTCTCTCCCTCTTGGACTTGATCTACAAGGTATGTGGACATCTTACCCTGTGGGACCTTTTTTAAAGTCACCGACAAGGTGTCATCCACCTCTGGTGATGAACTTAAGGAATAACTGCGCACCACTTTTTCACCATTGATGTCAGCTTGAATACCCACAAACTGACCGGCCTTATATTTTAAAAACTTTTCGCGAGCGTCTGACGGAATTTCAAAATACAAAGATACAGCATCTGTTGCTTCAATCACTTTTTTACTTATTTTTAGTTTATACTCTGCCACGTCTCTTCCTCATTCACAGCTTAGGCCCATTTAGACGCTTTTACCAAAATTCAGCAAGGTCTATTTGTTTTTTTTGTATTATTCGTGCAGGACCACTCAAAATGGTACTTTCTGTCATGTCATTTACATTTAAAACGCCACCAGGCATACGCACTTCGATAGGGAAAGCAAACCCCATCTGTTCATGGGCGTAATAGGCTGCGGCCATAGCTCCCGTACCACACGCCATGGTCCAATTCTCTACACCTCTTTCAAAGGTCACCGCTCCCACTTTTTGTACACTGGGCGTAGGCCAGACCAGAGTGACATTGGCCCCTTTTTCATTCCACTCTTTGGGAAATCTTAAGTTCTTCGCGAGGTCCTTCCAGCTCTGGCTGTCTTCAAAATGAATTTCACCTTCAGAATAAATTTCAGGATTATCAGGAATGAACACCACCAGATGGGGAACACCTGAATTGTAAAGATAATGCCCTGTGGATGTTTTCCCTAAAGATTCCACTCGACGCAGGCTCACACTCACTTGTTCTTCACTCAAGATGTGCGCCTTGATAGGAATTTCTGAAGCCAAGAAAGCAATCTGTGGTTTCGACTCAATGTGTTTGTAAAACCACCAACTGACCGCCCGCGCCGCATTCCCGCACATCTCGGCAGGACTGCCATCAGAGTTAAAAAACTTCCATGTAAAATCATAGGGGTAAGCCTCATCATTTTTTGCAGTAGCTCGGCCCATTAAATCCATATCTGACGTACTCTCGTTTGAAATTGCCTCTGGCCTTGAAAGAGGTGATCCTACATGCACCTCTTCTGGCAGCAAGAGGATCACGCCATCAACGGGGTGACCCAAGGCCGTGGCACTGAGGTTTTGAATGAACTTTGCAGAAAGAATAAGAGCTTTGTTCTTCTCAAACAGTTCTTTTTCAGATTTAAACGAAAGCAGAGCAAAGGTGTTCTTTGCCCCGTCAATTTCAAAGATTTCCATGGGTTACTTTTACTGCACCTTCGGCTAAACTTCAACCGTAACGGGAGTCTCTTTTGGTGCGTCCTCCTGGTTTTTGTTTATGGCCTGATCCTTAGGTGGCAGTGGTGGAGCCTCCCAGAAGTCCTGATGCTGTAAGGCCATCTCTAGCTTCTGCGTGTTCACTTCCACTTCTTGGCTATAAGAACTTAGGAGTTTCTCGCTGACCTGTCTTTGCTCATCTAACTTAGTTCGTAGCTCTTCATAATGGGCACGAATCGAACCGAAAACATTGGGACTTGCCAGAAGTTCATCCAACTTACTGATCTCAGCATTTAAACTTTTTAAAAACTCGGTCATAGGATTCAAATTAAGAGTCTGACGGATCACTCCCATGCACTCTTCCACTTGCTCGGCAATGAAACCTTTATTGGCATCTAACCAACTTCTGTAATCCACCAATTTACTTTCTCTGGCCATGTATTCTTTTTCACGTTGCAAGTACTCTTTCACCTTCATTGCAACTTCTTTGGCCATAGATTGTGCAGCTCTTGCAGAATGGTTTGCCGTTTCCACATCTGCCTTTAAGATATGATTCTCAGCTAAAATCTTCTTCTTATCTTCGTCAAAATGAGCCACCTTAGCCTGCAAAGCCACAAGCTCTTTTTCTAATTTCCGACTCTTCATCTGTTCAGCAGAAAGTTCTTTTTGCATTTCAGCCAAACTTTGGCTCGCACGACTTCCTACATCTTTAAGGTGTTCCACCTTGGTTTCAAGATGTTCAGCACGTTTTTCAAGAGTTTGTTTTTCTCTCACAGCATCCTTATGCGCAAGCTTTAACTCTTCAAAATTATAGTTTAGTTCCTGCTCTATTTTTTTAAGCTTGGTCACCTGATGGGTAAGGTCTTCTTTTGTGCCCTTAAGCTCAGCAAGTTCAAGAATGTGCTGTTCAATGGTTTGTTTTTGCTCTTGGATCTGCTCGGCATTGTCAGCCAAGGTCTGTTCCACTTCAACCATGTTTTCCTGATAGGACTTCATGGTGGCGGTCTCGTGCTTTAAGTTTTCTTCTAAGAGTACAATCTTATGCTGCTGTGTTTTACGGCTATCACTGAGCTTCTGGACATGCTCTTTTAGTCTCTCAATCAAGGCCAGTGCTTGAGCCTTCTCGTCCACTTCTTTTTGGATCGCCAGTTGGGCGTTGTCTAATTCGGACTTCTGTTGATAGATGGTCTCGGTCAAGGTCTCGTTGGCATTGTTTAAAAATACAATCTGCTTGGTCTTTTCATCAAATTGAATCTCTAAATCCTGAAGGCGTTTCACCACCTCAGTGTACATTCTGATTCTTTCTTGAATCTCTGTGTTTTTCTGAGCCACAGTCTGCATGAGTTGCTCTTCAAGTTCCTGCTTGGCAGCCGTCATGGATTTTAGCTCTTTTTCCAGAGTAAAAACTCTTTGCAGATGACGTTCGATTTCTTTTTTATTCTTAGCCACTTCAGCGTTTAAAGCATCAATCTTTTGAATGAACTTCACTTCGCCCGCAATACGGTCTTTTTGTTTTTCGATGACGGTTTTACACTCTTTTAAAACTCTTTGTAACTCATCGTTTTGAGTCTTAAAGGAAGCCAACTCTCGTCTCTGTTCATCAAAATTTGTAGTTAAAGTTTTATTTTGCTCTCGTAAAACCAAGTGTTTTTGATGAAGCTCTGCACCTTCAGTGGCTTTAGTTTTAAGCTCAGTCCCAAGCTTAACCAAACTTTGCTTTTGCTCTTCGATCAGTCGAAGTTGCTCAGAGTGCTTCTTTTGTAATCCCCTCACCTCATCCACATACGACTGTTTATGGGCGGCGATCTGCTTGATCTCTTCAGATAAGTTTTTAGTTAAGACCGTAAGACGATCGTTTTCAGCCTTGATCTTTTGACTTTGATCTTTCACCGCAAGACCTTCTTGTTCCATCTGCGCTAAAGTCTTTTTAATCTTTTCTTCTTGATGCTTGAGACGGAAGTTTTCTGCTTTGTACTGGTCATTGATCTTTTTAAGTTTTTGAACAATATCGTTTACGGCCTGAGTCTTTTTGGTGTCAGCGCTGCTTTTAGAGTTTAACTCTGTCACTAGTTTTTGAATCTGTTGAGCTTTGCTCTGAAGCTCTTGTTCTTGTTTTCTATAGCTACGGAAAAGACGAGTGTATTCTTCTAACATCTTGGCGTTTTTATTCTGTAAAAGAACGTTCTGTCTTTCTAACTGTGCATTCATGGGTCCTACTCCTACAGATCCTGCGCGCGCGGGAACGCGTTGTGAATTTTGAGAAACGGCCTGAGACTGGGCGTAATGCGAGTCTCGAGAAACAGTCTGTGGTGAGGTATGACGTGAGTCCAAAGTCCCTGCGCGCGACTGTCTGTAGTGAGATGTCTCAGCATAGATTGGTGGCGCTGAAGCAGCTCGTGAATGTGCAGCTGGCCTCGCCCCAGCCATGTCAAACTCTAGGTCAGATACGGTCAGTGTATCGCTTAGCTCATCTAACAGGTCTAAAAAATCGTCTTTTTGATATCCTTGCTTCATACTTTTTCCGTTTTCGCTTTTTTATTAAGGTCTATACGCTCGCCTTCCATATCCGTAATGTCATCTTTGATTCTGAAGTTTAACTTTGACTTGATGGACTCATACAAATCCGTCACGCCTGTAAGTCGGGCCTTAGATTCTGCCTGCTCTGAATGGGCTTGGGATTGATGTTGTTTATAAAAATCTGTCAGATGCTCTCGCTTTATGCCTGAAATTTGCACAAATTCCTCATCCGACATTTTAAGAGCTTCCTCGGCGATAGGGACATTGAACACTTCCATGTCTGCAATCTTTGACCACGTCGACTGCCCTTGCTGCCATACATGGTGATCTTTAGAGAGAAAGCCCCTTCTTAAGAAGATCAGAACACTATTAGTAGTGAAAGGACCAAAATGTTTTTGTTCTCGAAAGACAAACCAGCTGTCAGCCTTCGATCTGGCTGTTGGGCTGGAGTTGGTTTTTTTTTCTGGACATTGTGACTCTTCACTGTTCATGTCTAAATGCTAAAACATAATCTAACTTATGGCTATATGTAGAGATCGCATTCTTGTAATTTTCAACGCGGACCCACTTTTTTTAAGGCTCCAACTGGTCAGCTCCATTTAAAGAGCCTTTTATATACAAAAATGCCTGTATTTTTAGACGAGACTATGGTCTAGAAAAGCCCTGAAATCCGCTCCTAAAGCCGAAAGTGGAAGCCCACCAATAAACCCATTTCATTCATAGAAGCAGGAACCGTTGAGTCGCTCATGATCGTGGTATTGTAAAACAATTCGGGCCTAAGAATCAGATTCGACTTCCATTGCCAGTCGACTCCAAAGTGAGCACCAAAATACACCCCTGAAGAAGAGATAGTTTTAACCACTTCACCTTCACGACTGGCACTCCCGTGCGCCACACCTGTACCAAACCCTGCAAAAGGAGCCCAACCTCGCACAACAAAAGAGGTCGACATGTCTTTGTGAGGAATGAAAGGCGCTGGATTCTTAAAATATCTTCTGACAGTAAAGCCCGAAAAACCCATTCCCATTGAGAATGGTCCCATGCGCCCACCTCGACGATGCCCTAAGGCCACACTCCACTTTTCGTGAATGAAAGTTTCAATGCTGATCCCCAACATCAAAGGCCCTTCAGTCCTTGATAAAGAGTACACATCCCCCGCTACAGTGACATCTTTGTTCAGCGTCTGATTACCAAATCCAGCAGATATCCCATAAATAAAATCAGGTTTAAATTTAAAGCCCGCATGGGCTTCTTCAAAGCCCAAACCCACAAAAATGAGAACTACAGATAATAGCCAACGTGAATTATGCAGCAACTTGACCCTCACTGTCTTCTGCTTGAGCTTTAGGCAGAACATCTTCCAATATCACTTCGCCTCGTTTAACTAAATTTTCCAACTTCTTATTTAACAAGGCCAACTGCTTTTCTTTCTCTGCTACTGACATAGTGTCGGGCTGACTAAGATCGTCTGAAACTACTTTTTTAGCTAAAGGCGACAAAGAGGCCAATACTTTGTCCATGATCTCTGGTATCACTCTGACCAAAGCCGTGATCTCTTGGTTGTTTGCACGTCTAAATAAAATTTCCGCACTTGTTCCCTGCCACTGTCCAATAAAAGCAATATGTGCGTGGGTGCGTTTATAGTTTTCCACCACCACACCTGTAATTTGCGGTAAGGTCTGACACGCATCCAATATACTCATCACACTCACAATTTTATCAAACGCAGAGGACATAGACACAGCCGATTCATCCATTTTTGTTTCAAAATAAGGAGCAATGTCTTTTTCGATCTGTTGTAAGTTATTTTTACTGATCGAATCCATTTGCGCTGCTGTTTTAAGAACATCCAACTTGGCTTCGGCATCTAATTTATCAAAATAACTTTTACGCATTACATCTGGCATATAGGTCGAAACCACGGCCTGAATGTCAGCACTGTTTTGTAATAACACTTTGCTAACCGTACTGAATGAAGAGCTTCCCACAAAAGAGAAGGGGCGATGCAAGGTCTCTGAACCTAAGTTCACTACCGCAACCATATCCCAATATGTTTTACTCATCACATTGTGCTTTTCTTGATCACTCATATCGTGCATTTTGGCAAAGATCTCACCCATCTGTTCACGGTGCTCTTTGGGAATCGGTAAGGTTCCCAATACACTTCCAGATATTTCTGCAAAACATGCCAATTGCAAGTACCCACTCTCTCCGCGTTCACACCATTGGGTGACAAGGTTCTGTAAATCCGAAGTCACTTTTGGTGCTAACTCTTTAATTTGTGAAGTCAAATGAGCATTCTTTTCTACATAAAGTGCGACTTCATCCTTAGAGGTGGTTTGTGCCACAGCTTCACTACCTTGAGTTGCTCCACCGTTTTCAGTTTTATTTTCAATGTTGATCTCTGTAGATGGACCTTCTGCGCTTTGGCTAGAAGCTCCATTGCCCATCAAGATTCTCCACAAGAATATTCCCATTAAAATAGCAAAAGCTAAAACCAAATTGCCCGCTAAGCTTTGCATCTCTTTAAGTTTTTCCATAAAGCTTTTTTGCTTCTTGGACTTAGCACTGCTTTTACTTGCCAGACTGGCCACACCCGATTCAGGTTTTGCCCCATCGGGCTGGTTAAGGATTTCCTCTGCAGAGTCTGCGTCCTGAATAAATTGTACTTGTGACTTTCCAATAGTACCAAACTCTTCTTGCACACGAGCCTGTAACCACTCTGACACAATCTGCTTGATCCCATCACCCATGTCAGGTACAAGCCCCACCATAAATTCAATTTTACTTACAGAAAATTTTTCTAGAGGATTTTTGAGATTTGATGACCCAAAATTAGCGTAACTTGCAAATAACGTGTCAGCGTCCAAATACCCAAGATCAAGCTCAGTATAAAGATCAGAATTTGCATTTTTATTATTGGCTCCAACAAGAGCTTCGTTAATAGTTAGATCTAGGCGAGCACCCATACTAAAATTTTCATGACTGATAATAGACGAAAGCTCCTGAGAGTACCTGCGTACTAACATGTCTTCTAAGGCAGCTTTGGCACCAATAACTTCAGCGCTTTTTAAAGATCCTCCAGCAGGTCTTTCTTGCGCCAAAGCTGACAGGCTTAAAAACATGAAGCACATGTATGTAAAGATTGATAAGGAACGCAACAACTTTTGTCTCGGCATTTTACTGTCCACCAGCACTTGGCTTATTATTCGATGTTGGTACTCGGGTTGGAATTTTTAATGTTTCACGTACTTTACCTGCCATATCCACAGCAGTTTTAAGTTCAGGATTTACCGCTAATGCGCTTTCATACCACTTCAAACTTTCCTCAAACTCACCACGCGCATAATGAATTGCCGCTTTCATAGAAAGAGCACGATCAAACTGAGGGTATGCCGCAAGAACTTTATCTATCTCAATCAAAGCACGCTCAAATTGTTTGGTGTTAGCAAACTGTTGAGACAAAAATAATCCATCAACAAGATCTTTTGCTGTTTTCATTTCAACTTCTTTATCAGAAGGATCAAGCTTAAGAACAATCTCTGCACCTAGGCTGCCTGCTGCCTGTACTGGAACCCAAATGTCTTTAGTTTTAAATCCTTCCTTTTTGATAATGATATTTACCAAACCACCAGGATGATTTTGCCCTTTTAGATGCTCATCTAATTCTTCACCACTTTTACTTAGAGGAGTCATTCCTATGGTTTTAGGTTCATTTGTGCCTGAATCAACTATAAATACTTCTGCTTGATCTGGCTCTGTGACAACTTTAAATGAAAAAGAGGCACATCCATAGAGACTTAGAGTTACTGCGGCTAAAACTAATACTTTTATTTTAAACAATTGGTTTTCCATATATGATGAATATCGTAAATATTGTAGACAACCTTTATATTGCCTTGAAACAATCTTTACTTAGGTCTTACATCAGTTTTCACTTTATCAAAGGCCGCACCAAAGTCCTGCTTCTGATCATAGTAAATTTTTAAATTTTTGGGACTAAGGTTTTAAGAAATTAAAATTTATATTTACTTTTGCAATTTTTCCTGTGTCAAAACAGGCAGGCATATCATTTGTTAGATTCGCGTTCCTATAAAAGCAAACCTCTCAACCTTATGGATTTACATTCACCTTTAAGAACGAACCCCTAAATCTTGTGGCACCAGCAGTAGGAGTGATTCTGGTCATATATCTTCCTTGTGCCCCCAGAGTCAGAGCAGGCGACACACGCATTTGCATCACTTGCGAGTTCACCGTAAAGGTTCCCCCAGACACCACACTCATATTAGCTGTGCCAGAATCATCTGTGCTGACCAGCAACGAGATATCGGATTGGTCCCCAAGAGACTCCGTTCTTGCTAACGTATGAAAGTAAACCTGTGGACTTGTAAAACTATCTAAGTCTAAGAAAGCCCGTTCTTGCGTTAAAGACGCCTGTGTTGTAATTCCTTCCGCATAAGAGTTCATTCTAAATACAGACTGAGCCTTTTTCAGGTTTTTCAGCTTCACCCACAGACCTGCTTTATACAAACTTACACTTCCATCATCGCAGTTCAGTTCGCAACGAATCACTGCACGATAAAATTGGTTTTCATTAGGCACACCAAAATATGTTGCTCCTTCATTAAAGGGAATCGACGCCATGGCGATATTAGGACTTACAAATCGTGTCTCTGTCATAGGCACCAGCGCATTGGTGTTGATGTTCTGTAACCCTAATAACCCTTGTGATGTACCCTGAGTGGCCACTAAAGCTTCTAACTCCCAAGCGTTGTACTCTTCGATCTTATAAAGAGATTGAGCCTGACGTTGGAACCATAATGACTGATCGTATTCAGAGTAGTTGGTACTCGACGTTGTGTAAACCGATTGCAAAGCATCCTCAGTTGAATTTCCATCTAATGCCAATAACGGATAATACAACTTAGTTTTGGTGGCATTCACTTGATTGACCAAAATTCGAGCCGCAAAAACATTTAAATCTGAATTGTAGGTGGTGCCTGACAACAGAACACGGTACACATCACGACCTGCATTTAAAACCACTGTCGTTCTTAAGCGAAGAGCTTCATTTTGATTTGCAGGAACAATGATACTTCCTACAATATTGTCACTGCTATCTACAATAGAAACAGCTCGCGATACGGTATCAAAATTACTGGCAATAATTTCAAACTCATAATTTTGAACCCCATCATAGTCAGTAGAATCAAAGGACACCTGCGATCTTGCAAAAACCAAATCTTCAAGACCTGAAGAGGCTAATGCAATGTCTAGCATTTCTATTGGGACTTGCAGTTTAATATGTCCGCTGGTCACAAGTGAGGCTTCATTCGATACGATAGCACTCCCTGCTCCTGACATAACGGCTTCAACAACATAAAAATACTGCTTACTCGACTCTACATGTTCATCAACAAAGCTGTCTACCGTCACATTTCCAATAGGTCCGTAAGGTCCACCAGAAATTTCACTACGAAGAATTCTGTAAGAATCTGCTCCAGCCACTAGGTTCCAGCTTAAATTGACTCCTGTAGGCACATTCGCTGCAACTAAGTTAAATGTCGGTGCCACTATCGTGACTGCAGCAACATCAGAATCTAGCGAAGGAACACCAGATGAGTTAATGGCTGTGATTTTATAATAATAAGTCTGTGACGAAGATACAGTGGCATCAACATAGGTGTCTACAAGACCAGTAACTTGAGCTATTTCGGCAAATGGTCCACTTGGATTTGTAGATCGCCAAACCTTGTATCCTACAACATTAGGAACAACAATCCATTGCAAGTGCACAGAAGATAAAGTCAATGCTTGTGCGAAAAATCCTTCTGGTTTTAATGGAGCTGATCCTGCACTGACAGCATCAGACACTGCGGATTGTGACATCTTAATTCCACTGGACCTAATGCCTTGATATTTATAGTAGTAGGTTTGCAATGGATCTATACTGCTGTCTGTATAACTTGTTGAAGAGTGGTTAGGAACAAGCACAGAAAAGTCGACACCATTATCCGATCTCCATATAGTATACCCTACAGCAGAAGGAACACTCGCCCATGTTACAGAAATAGAATTTGTAAGAGGAAGAGCCTCTGCTAAGGGCTTAGGTGGCTGCGCTTGTACATACAGAGTTGCTTCATTAGACGCCGCACTTTCTACGCTTCCATTTACGGCTTTAACTATAAAATAATAGTTGGTGTTTGCGGATAGTCCACTAACAGTCACTCCATTAGTACTACTTGTTGTTAAGTGAATAGAAGAATACATCCCTGAACTTGTGGAAACATAAACATTATATCTATTTCCACCTCGAGTTCCAATCCACGATAAGACCGCTTCAGTTCCTGTACCATTATTTTCAACCACTAAGTTTGAAGGGGCCAAAGGCGTTAGACCAGGAGTCACACCCGTGGTCATCGGTGTGAACATTTCTAGCACTCCATAGTCCACTTCCAAACGATAAAAATAAATTTGACCATTGCTGACTGTGGTGTCTACGTAGCTTGACGAGGTATAACCCGCCACTAGAGTAGTAAAGCTCACACCATCTAAAGATCGCTGAATCTTTACACTGGTGGCCCCCGCTGGCAACGACCAGCTCAATTCAATCTGTCCATCACCCTGAATTGTGGCAGGAGCTTGTGATGGGGCTTGGTAAGTCCAAATTGACACGGCGGCGGATTCATATCGATTCTCGCCAATGTTAGCCGCCACTTTGATAAACACCTCTGTCGCTGGAGTAAATCCAGAAACATTGGCACTGGTGGCAGCAGTAGTCTGCCTTAAAGTATAAGGTCCTGCAGCATTTGTGGCTGAATATAAAGTATAATTCGTTGCAGTTGCTACTCTTGGCCACTCTGCACGTACTGTTGTGGAATTCACAAGAGACAACGACACATTTGAGGGCATAATTGCCAAAGTGCTTATCCCAGAGACCACGGCCGATCTTGTGCCCATATCATTATTGTCAAAGTTAAACCTAGCTGCCACTCGATAGTAATAGCCCTTGTTCGGATCAATAGATGAGTCCGTGTAAGATGACAAAGTTGTATTATCAATAGCAACAAAACCACCATTGGCATTTTCTGACCTATAAACAATATAATCGGATGCCCCAG
Source organism: Pseudobdellovibrionaceae bacterium (assembly GCA_023954155.1). Classification (NCBI taxonomy): domain Bacteria; kingdom Pseudomonadati; phylum Bdellovibrionota; class Bdellovibrionia; order Bdellovibrionales; family Pseudobdellovibrionaceae; species Pseudobdellovibrionaceae bacterium. The sequence continues at coordinate 181,632 of JAMLIO010000006.1, forward strand.
CCACATTATTCCAACTTAAATCTAAATGGTCATCGTATGCCGTTAACCCCAAACCTAAAATAGGCGAATTTCTGTACATCACCACATTGCTTTCTGCAGATTCAGTATCTCCCCAATTTGCCGTTACTTTGTAATAATTAGTTCCCGCCACTGTGGCTGGATTTTGTACATAGGCATTAGTATATGTACCTGGAAGTTTAGTAAAAGGACCCGATGGGTTTGTTGCCCTATAGAGATTAAATCCATTATAATAATGAGGTGGCGTCCACGACAGCAACACATCTCCTGTCTCGCCAGTGGTTAATGTCAAATTCATAGGACCTGCAGGAGATGCGGCCGCTGTGGCCCCTTTAATATCTGAATTGTGCCCTATGAAAACTTTAATCGGATTTCCTTCAACGATCTCTGTAACGTAAGCTTGCAAATAATAATAAGCCCCACTGCCATTAGGAATAGAATCCACATAACTATTGGTGGTGAGTCCCGTTGCAATTTTCACGTAATCCCCATCATACCTGTCAGACCTAAAAAGATCGTAGTATGTGGTATAGGAACTTAACCTTGATGGTTTAGACAAAGTATTCCAAGACATGATGATTTTATTATCACCACCCTCAACCGTCAGAGTAGAAGGACTTGAAGTAGGATAAACACCAATAAAATTGGCAGGAACAGAAATGTCATCACCCCACGCTGTTGTCACTGTAAAATAATGGATCCTACCGTCATAGTTATTGTAACATCTCACAGCTTTAGTATCTGTGGTTGAGGCTACTACTGTGGCGATCGCTGGATTATTTTCAGCATCATAAATATTAAATCTTTCATAATGGGAAGGGGCTGTCCAAGACATCTCTACCCCACCACCACTACAACTACCGATATCTTTAGGCACTAATGAAAAGTTTAGTGGCGCATCAGGAACCTGTCTTGGAACCGCAGACGCTACATTTGATTGCAAACTAACTCCTGATGGATTTTGAGCTGTCACAATATAGTAATACGTCTGTCCATCTGTAAGACCATAATCTGTGTAGGTTGTTGTTGTGATCGAAACACCTAAATCTACAAATGGACCTGCGTACTGTGTAGATCGTCCAATTTTATAAACCATGTTTTGTGGGAAACCACTCCACGCCAGACGCACTCTTTGACTTGTAGCATGTGCCGTTAAATTCGCCGCTTGAATAGGTGGAGGAGCACTGGTGGTCACAGATGCCACATCTGAGTTTTGGCTTCGTCCCGTATTGTTACTTGCAAAAACACGGTAATAGTAAGTGGTGTTGTCACTCACATGAATGTCTCTATACAGATTTGATAATAGCCCTGTAGTCACAATAGTAAAAGGTCCGTCCGCATATAGAGATCGTTCTACTGTATACGTAGGAACAGGTCTCGAAGTTGTATCTGGAATCCATTGAAAAGAAACAGATCCATCCGAATTATTAAAAGCTCCCATAACTTGTGGAGCTTGATCGTAATGCACATAAGTGATCAACTCTGCACAGTTTGAAAGTGTTCCCACTTCATTCACTGTTTGCCCATATAAAGTGGTGCTTGCATTTTCTGGAACTTCCACAGCGAATCCGCTTCCCATAAATGCTGTCGGCGAACCCGTTGCCAATAAGTCTGTACACGTTGCATTGGTATACACCGACATACTCACTTTATTCATAAAATCATGGGAAAATGTAAAATTACCTGAAATAAGAATTTTATTATTATAAGATGGGGGCTCAGGTGTCACAGAATAAAAAACTGGAGCACCTGGAACCAACGCATTATGGGTGTAATCTGTTAGGAAAGTACATGCCGTTGCATTCCCCGCAGCATCAAATGATCGAGCATAAATATTAGAAATATTGTTGGGAGGAAGATTTAATAAAATTCCCGTTGTTGAAAACTCTTCTGGGGTTCCCTCTCCAATATTATTAGAACACATACTGCTATCATAAAGCACCACACGATTAGGCACTAATTGACTGGCCATATTATGTAAAGCCTGTCCAAAAATAAGAGGTTCATAAGACTGATTATTGGGAGACAACGGCGTTGTGCTGGTATAGGTCGGATCAATAGGAGGGACAGTGTTATGAATATACTGAGTGATCAATACACATTGTGATGGGTTTCCATAAACGTCTACGGCTCTTCCATAAATATCTGTGGTTGAATTTGCAGACAAGGTCACTTGCACACCTGATGCTGTAAATCGACCTCTGGTTCCTGACCCTAAAAGCGAGGTGCATGACATATCTGAATATAAAGACACTGTGGCAATACTACTGTCAGCTGTACCTATAATGCTGGGAGTGGTACTGGCATTAGAAGGTGATGTAGGAAAACTTCCATAAAATCCTGGAGCTGGAGCCTCAACCGTAGAATGATCATAGGTCGCAAAGAATGTACACTCAGAAATGTTTCCTTCCAAATCTGAAGCCTGCACATAAATTGCCGTGATGGCGTTATCATCGACAGACACTTCTATGCCCAGACCAGGATCGACTAATTCATCTGCTGTCCCCGACCCGATCACTACTAAACATTCTGAATCTTTGTACATCACTAAATTCGTAGTGCGAGGCTCAACGGTTCCAAAAAGATGAGGTGTCGTACTGGAATTATTAGGAGAGGCAGGAAAAGAGTGGGTGAATGCAGGTGGATCAGGAGGAATAATATTATACATGTATTGGGTCAGAAGCAGACAAGGTGATCCATTATTAGCATGATCAAAAGCCTTCACATAGATGGACGTCTCTTCGTTGGTCTTCACACCCACTGCCACACCCAAGCCTTCAAATTCGGCTTTAGTGCCCATACCAATCATATTATTACAAATGTGAGAATCATAAAATTCCAGTCTCGTAGTATCTGCCGAACTAAAACCTTTCATTCTCGGTAGTGGAGTCACATTACTCGGTGATGTGGGGTCAGCTGAACTAAACGTGGGATTTACAGGAGCAATATTATCATGGGTGTATTGGCTTAAGAGCACACACACCGAAGGATTGTTCATATCATCAAAAGACTGAGCGTAAAGTGATGTTGTAGAGTTTGCCGTCAACTCCACTTGAAAGCCTGTTGTGGCAAATTCTGTAGGACTTCCCTCTACAAGCAAGTTAGAACATGCAGGGTTTCTATAAACTCTGATCACTTCTGAGTCTACCCCACCTTGAATACGTAACGTTGGACTCACGACTTGGTTACTTGGAGACAAAGGCACAATAGATAAAAGTTGTGGTGGGTCCGACAGGGCATCAGAGTGTTTAAATTCTGTAAGCCTTGTACACGCTGAATACTGATCTAAGTTGTCTTTAGTGCGCGCATAAATTTCTGTAGTTGTATTGGGTGTCAAAGTTAAAACAATACCTGTGCTTGAAAATGCACTTCTTGCTCCTACCGCTAATGGGTCCGTACATGCTATATCACTGAAGAACTCAATGGTTGAAGTCAAAGGAAATGCTGTTCCTGAAAGTATAGGTGAAAATGTGTCTCTGGATGGAGACGCTGGAATCATACCTGAAAGCACAGGCACATCAGGCTCTAAAACAGGGACTTCGTAAGCCACAACAAGATCACAACTGGCTTGGGTTTGAACACTGACATAAATATCAACCGTAGGGTCTCTGGGCAGTACCAAGTCTATACCCTGGGCTCTAAACGCATTGATTGTCATCTGTCCCAAAGGCACACCCATGCAGTCTGAATTGCTATAAAAGTGTAAGAGGTCTAAACCTAAATGCCCCGATCCCACCATACTGCCATCTGCATGTACGTTAAGAGTATGAAGATTATAATCCGTAACACTGATGGTACTAAAAAGAACAGGAGATTCGCTTGATGGTTTTTCTGCTAGCTTTCCGTCGCGACACGAAGATAGGCCTAAACTTACTGAAAGCAGCAAGAAAAGCCAGTGTAATTTTAGGTCACGTACCAGAACTAACATTTGTTTATTAACCCCTATAATCCCAATAAGGTATGCAATTCCCCACTGGAGTTATCCAATACCAATATATCCAAAGTTCCATCTTTATTGACGTCTCTGATATACACCTTATCTGCAGACGCATTGACGGGAATGGTTTTTGTCGTGCTATAAGTACCCGTTGCAGTACCGTAAAGAATAGTCAGTTCACGCTCAGGACCATTACTCACAATAATATCTTCTGTCCCATTATTATTAAAATCACCCTTTGCCATACTGGTAGGTTGAATTCCTGCCGTGAAATCTTGTTTAGGCTGGAAGGTGCCGTTACCATTACCTTTTAAAATACTCACCGTTGAGTCCATTGAATTTGACACAGCTAAATCTACAAAAGCATTATTATCAAAGAAGCCCGCAAGAATCGCATTAGGACTTGCACCCACAGCGATAGGAGTTGCAGGTAAAAATGTCCCATTACCATTGGCGATCAGAATACTTATGCTATCCCCTGACTGATTATTCACAGCAAGGTCTAAGTGCATATCTGAATTGAAGTCCGCAGCCACAATACCCATAGGCTGTGCCCCGACTGGTAAGTCCGAACGCACAGGATAACCTGTGTCTTGAGCCAAGAAAATAGAAATAGAATTACTACCACTATTGGTGGTCACGATATCTAATCGACCATCATGATTTAAGTCCTCGATAAGCAGAGCAGAAGGAGCAAGTTGAGTCGGATAAGATTGTGGAGACTGGAACGTTCCATTGCCATTGCCTAAATAAATTCTAAAGGCATTTAAATTTGAAAGAGTAAGCACCACATCTAAATGTCCATCCTGATTCAAGTCCACAACCACAAGGTCAGAAGGGCTTCCACCCAATGCCACGCTTCCCAAAGAAGAGTACATTCCGTTTCCAAGTCCTTTTAAAATCAAAAGTGCATTTGCAGAAGCATCCGCAACAATTAAATCTAAAATTCCATCTTCATCAAAATCGCCACTGGCCAGTACAGCAGGGGCTGACCCTACACTCATTTTATATCCAAACTCGGCATTTTGATTAGGTAAGACTTGTACTTTGGATTCTGAATTTGAAGACAGAATCAAATCAGGCGTACCATCTCCATTTAAATCTTCTAAACTTAACGCTAACACGCTAGGCATGGTTTCAAACATACTACTTAAATCAAAAGCTCCATTGCCAAAACCAATGAAAACAGAAATTGTGGCTTCATCGGCGTTAGACACCACAAGGTCTAAAATTCCATCCGAATCTATGTCTCCTGTAGCCATGGCTAAAGGCATAAGACCTGTCGAAGCTGTGATGGCCCCATTAAAAAATCCATTTTGATCATTGATATGAACAGCAACTTGATTATCTATACTGTTCAGAACAGCCACATCTAGGTAACCATCCAGATCAAAGTCGGCGGCTAAGATATCCGCAGGCGCTGTACCCACAGGCATTGTGCCATTAGAGATAAGTTCTCCCGAAGCATCACTAAGAAGCACGGTGAAATTGTCATCCGACGCATCTAAAACAACTAGGTCATCCCCATACAATTGATCAAAATTTCCCACTGCTGCTTTGATAGGGAATGATCCCACACCACGAAATGCAGGGGCCGAGAACCCACCCATACCATCACCAAGCCGTACCGTTACAAGACCCGAAGAAGAAAAGATAAAAGCTAAATCTTTATATCCATCACCGTTAAAGTCCCCAGCTACACCAGATGTGATGGCTCCCTCAAGGCCATCTAACGCACGGTAAGATACAGGTGCAAAGGTCCCATTACCAATTCCCTCTAAGAATCCATATTGACCCACACCATTACAGGTTACGATGATATCTTTATCACCATCACCATTAAAATCTTCTAAAATAAAATCACTGACACCCAAGCATAGACTTACAATCTTATAAGTGAATCTAAACAATCCATTGCCCGCACCGAGCATCACACTGATAGAGCGTTCGTTGGCATTTAAAACCAAAACATCTTTATGGCCGTCTCCATCCAGATCAGAATCACTGATGATTTTTCCAGCACCACTTCCCGCAGTAAAAATGCTATCAAAATTATTGGTGTTCTTATTGATAGATCGAACCTGAAAGTTCAGTTTTGGCCTTCCACTCCCTGCCACATCAGGCAAGTCTCCTAAAACAGGTTTAACCGCCACATACGAACGCACCGAAGAAACACCTTGGCGCACATTCATCTGTACAAAACCCTGCGCATCTGTACGTTGTACGATAGAGTCTAGCAACTCAACTTGCCCAGCTACAGTTTGAAAGGTCACATCCACGTTAGACACTGGGTTTTCGTATCTGTCCACAAGCTGAGCCATCAGAGGAGTGAGCAACTCTAAGCCGATTTGTCTTTGTTGGTTGTCACCACTCACTGGAGCAAAAACAAAATGATCTGGAGCATCAGCGATCACCTGAATTTGAACACCTCGCTCATAACCCAAATCGTCTCTCACACGAATCAGATCAAAACCCGTAGCACCCGTAGATGTGGTTCCTGCCGTATAAGTAGAAGTTCCTCCATCCCAGGTTCCACCAGAAATGTTATTCACAACATCAATAGTGTAAGGAGGTGTTCCTCCTGTGACACTCAGCACTTGGCTTGTGCCCACCACCATTTGGAAGTTATTAGGAGTGACCTCTAAGTTTCGTCTTTGCCAAACGAATTGCATACTTGCAGTATTACCAGCAGGGTCTTCTTGACGAACTTCAATGTTATAATCTCCATCAAAACTTCTGGAAAAAGTAAATGAAAATTGCGAATCTACACAGATCATGGAATCACTGGCATCAAGACCCAGTGCAATTGTATTTCCCGTAATACATCCACCGCTGATCAATAAATCAAATTGTGAAGAAGAGTAAACGCCACCCACAGGAGCCACATTGGGTTGAGTGACAGTCGGAGCAGGAACACTGGTTCTTCTTAACCATAACACTTGTGCTCCAGGAGACAGTTTGCCATTTTTTCTTTGGGCGACATTAAAGTAATAATCCCCATCTGAAGGCATCGTCACGTTAAAACTGTAAGAACTTTCTGAACATGGAGTTTGCAGATTCGCAGCTCCACTAAGAATCACCATTGTATCTGTCTGACATAAACCTTGGATAATAAAAGTATTATCATTGGAATAGTAAGGGCTGTAAGCGGGTACAGCAATAGTGGGACTGGCCAACTGATTTCCAGTTGACCCTTGTTTGACATCCACATTGCCTTTACAAGCAGATATCAAACTTATTAAAATCCCAAGTACTATACTTTTTTTCAACCTACGCTCCTTAATGCTCGCAATCTTTTTCCTCTCAACTTATTTTGGTACACGCACTAATCTGTTCGAGTCCGTATCCGTAATGTATAAGAAGTGATTGTCTCCACTTAACATTCCTCTAGGACCAGAGAATCCACCTAGGGTCATACTTTGAGCCACGCTTCCGTTTTGACACCAACCTGGTGTATGAATTGTAGCCCCAGCACAACCAGGATCACCCGCTGTTGGAGGCGTAGTAGCACTCACGCCCCCTTGCCATCCCACAATGGTTCCTGTCGCTTTATCCATTTTCCACATTGCCATAGTGTTATCCGTATCTCTTGTACAAGGCGCACCGTTGGCTCCGTATAAATAATTATCATCTCCCCAAATGGCCACAGGGTAAGAACAGTTATGACCACCAATCGCACCCACATCTGCAGGAGCACTTCTCCACGTGTTGGTGTACTGATCTTGACGGGCTCGTGCTGCGGCTACAAATTCTCCGTTAAGAGTCCATTTATCAATACGTTGGGCTCTAGTGTTAGTGATATAGAGGTGTGAACCATCAGAATAAATACTTGAACGGTTATAACCCCAGTTAAAGTTAAAGCCACCACCACGGTCAGTACTTTCATTCGACGCACTGGCTTTACCTCCAATACACCATCCTGAAGTCGACACGTTGTAGTTTCCGTTATTTGCCCAAGTGCAACCAGAATCTGGAGCTGTTGCAATACGACCAATCCATCCATTGAACGCACCAGTCACAGCAGAGTAAGAAGACACTCGATTATTTCTAGTATCAATCACATATAGGTTTCCTGATTGATAAAAAATACCTGTAGGCTGATAGAGCATTCCATCTGCATCACCATTAGTACTTAAACCACCCATACACCAACCAGGGGTGAAAGTGCCTTCAAAAGCACTACTACAACATGGATCTCCACCTGTAGGACGGTTCGAAGCTGTTGTGCTGATTCGACCAATCCAACCCCCATAAGCTCCTGTGTCGATATTGAAACGTTGGATTCTATGTAAACTATAATCTGTTACATACAACCAGATTCCATCCGTCGCTAAACCATGAGGCATTCTCATGATTCCATCTGTTCTAGTTCCAATCATAGATACCGTACTATCCGCCCAAGTCCATTCTGGATATAAATAGGCACCCAGACACCATGTCGGTGAAGGTCCCATAGCATTGGCCGTTAAACAGTCCGCAGACTCACCACCAGTAGGAACAGAAGTGATTGCACCAATCCAACCTACAAGTTGACCTGTTTTTTTATTTATCTTTTTAATTCTTGATGCACCCATCTCCGCCACATAAACGAAATCGCCATGTACAAGTGTTCCCATAGGGTTATAAGAAGAATCGTCATCAAAACCATAGTACTCTGCATCGGTGACACGATCAGAGGTCCACTCTTTAGGACTGTCTCCCTCAAGCGCGAGTGATCCCAAGTACTGACCCGTTGCCACGTCAAACTTTCTGAGCGCAGGAATTTCGTAACTGGTGACAATCAAAGAACCCTGACCATCATAGGCAATCGCTGTGGTTTGCGCAAAAGAGGTCTCGTCCATACCTGGCTTATGCGTTCCATTCAAACACCATCCAGGAGTATTATCGTTAGGCGATAAAGATGTACAACCAGGACCAAGCATACCTGATCCATTGGCCACTTTACCCATCCATCCTTCAATAAGACCTGTAGGCCCCACTTTTAACAGTCGAGTACGATCTGCAACATAAAAGTAACTGCCGTCATAAGCCATCTGCTGTGGAGAAGTCCATGTGAAGTTCAGATGCGGCAATCTTTCAATATGAGCACCCGTAGTTTTGTCATATCTATTGATCGTTCCATTATAACTTTCTGACAGAACATACAGATCATTACCAATGACCTTAATATCTGCAATCGTGGCAAAGCCCCCTGGAATACCTGAAGCGTTAGGGTGATATCTTGGATTCGCCGCTTTGGATGTTCCACCAAAACACCATCCTGGAGTCAATTCATCCACCACAGTCTGATCACAACCCACAGCCCCACTTGAAGGACTAGTGGCGACCATTCCGATCCAACCTTCAAAAGCACCAGTGGCTTTATCAAACCTTTTCACGGCACCATAGGAACCGACATATAAATAAGTATCATCAAACGCGATAGATTTTGGTTGGTCTAAAGCACCATTACCAAGACCAGCTCCTGATTTTGTTGTCCCACCAATACACCATCCTGGAACTGGATTATCCAAAGTTGTACTTGTACAACCCGATGGACCATTTGTTCCTGTTCCTGTAGGGGAAATCGAGTTAGCTCTACCAATCCATCCATCAAACGCCCCCGTCACTGCATTATGACGGGTAATTGTATGTGAAGAGGCATTAGCGACGTAAATATAATCTTCATCCGCAGCAACAGCATAAGGAGCATACAATCCACCCGTTGTGGTGGTTTGCGATGTGCTTTCAGCTGCAACACTACGTCCACCCAAACACCATCCCGGTAAAACTTGGTTATTATTCGTACTGATACATAACGCATTACTTGGCACAGGCAGTGAGCTTCCAGCCGAACCAATATTATTCTCTTTTCTTAGGCGGCCAATCCAACCTATATATTCTGTATTTTCATAATCATATTTCAGGACTTTATGAGTCTCGCTATCTGCCACATACAAATATTTTCCTGTTGGATCAAAAGTTAAGTTTCTTGGGCCTTTTAAACCATCGTACCTAGCAGCCACAGGCTTCACACCCACTCTAAAGGGCAGAAGAGCCCCATGCTCATCATACTGTTTGGATTTAGTACCCAACCAACCCCAATCTCCTAAAATATTAAAGGCTTGAGTGGCACTGGCAAGAACCATATTATGATCATCTGCTTTTAAGTTTAAGGCCTCAGGATACTGACCCTTAAAGTAAAACGGTCTTTGACTTTGGCCAGATGTAAAAACTAACTGTGTGATTTCATCAGCACAGTCACTGTCTGAAAAGTATTTTCCAGCCGTTCCATTGCCTGACAAATCTGCCGTGATCGTGCTTGCAACTGGAGACACATTTGAAGCACCATCCAAAGTTTGCAATTGGAAAGGTCCTCTACATTCGCTGGTTTTTGCATTTGCAGGCGATGGAGCCACAATCCTAAATGCAGAAGGCGTTACGTTTAATGTAATCTGTGACGATTGCTGCAACTGACTTGCAGGGTCTTGAATTCTAATCTGTAAAACTTCAGCATTTATGCCTCTAAAATAAATTCCCGTGGATGAGGCATTATTAGCAATAGTAACAGAACTTGTAGTTCCAGCACCCGTACAGGCTGGGTTGGTATAAAATCTTCCAGAAGAACCACTAAGTCCTGTGATACTTAGAGCCTTATTACCATGCGATGGGACTTGGTTTCCTAAAGTGTCTCTGAGAGATACTGTGAACACAGCCGAACAGCTACCTGACATCACTTGTGATGGGCCTGTTAAATTGATTCTTGACGCCAAAACTTTAATCTCTTGTGGCAGTGAGCTGGTTCCAATTTCTCCTTCAGGATCGGCCACATTTAACGTTAAGTTTTCCCCTCTTGGGTCTCTTAAATAAATCACTGTATCTGTATTTGGTGGTGCCGCAACGGTTAAAGGTATAGAGGCAGGGTTTAACTGCGTAGTACATGTCGCATCAGAATAGACAAGAGCTTGCGAGCCACTGATTCCTGTCAACGTCACATTGATACTTCCAAAAACTTGTCCTACCGAATTATCAAAAGCCAAAGGACGAATAATAATGGCAGGAGAACAATGCCCAGACATAAAAGTCAAAGGTGTAGGGGATGCTGGAGGAGCCGCTTCAGCAATCAGATTTAACGCACTCGGAGTCACATACACTGTATGTGAAGACGAAGTTAAATATGCTGACGTATCTGTAGCTGTTATATTAAGTTCTCTAGATTTGACATCTTTTAAATAGAAGTTTCTTGTGTCTTGTCCTGTAGAAAAACTGATCGTGTTTGATAATGGCGCACCCGAACATGCACCGTTACCGTATAAAACAACGTTAGCATCCAAGCCACTTAAAGTCACAATCACTGGGCCTGTAGCCTTAGCTCTATTACCCCCATCATCTTGCAGTTGCAAAGAAATGACCGCACTACATTCTCCAGACCTTACAGTGTCAGCACCTGATAATGCTAATTGTTCAGGCTGCCCTGCAGTGATGTTAAAGCTGTTACTGTCCACAGGGATCATAGGCGCTGAAGCTGCACGCAATTTATAACCATTTCCCATTTGGTCAATCCCCAGATCAGTAAACGTGGCGATACCATTTACAGCCACCACAGGCAATGTTCCTGTTAAAGTGGCCCCACCCACATTATTAACAATAGTCATATTGACGCTTGCATTAGATCCTGTACCACTGCTAATCAAGTTACCGTTAGCGTCTTGAATCGCAACACGGATCTCATTTAATCCTTCAGCACCCGCAGGAGAAGTTGTGGGTTGAGTTAAAAATCCTAATTTATTTGCTGGGCCAGGTTTAAAAGGCGCAAGTACTGTCACTCCTGTTAATCCAGAAGGAGATGAAATTCTTAAAGATCTTGCAGGGGTTGTATCCGCAACTGTCGTGGTGATCGTTCCTGACGTCTCACCACTGGCGTCTGTGGGATTAAAAGGCTGAGTGATAATGTCACCTACATAATTAGATGCAAACTGTGGTGTTACACCAGAAACGGGGTTACCAAATTGATCTCGCAATACAAATCTTACTGTATAGGCCTCCATACCATCAGCCACTAGGGCATCAAAAGGAGGGATGATCGCAGGATCAATCGCAATGGTAGAATGATCAGGAGATACTGAACCCGCAGTGATATTAAACTGATTAGAATTGACCTGCATCACTGGTGTACCAAAATCGTAACTGGATCGATCTTCTTTTTTGGCAACGATGATCTTTTGTCCTGCATCGTTAAAAGAGATATCATCAAAAGTGACAATACCACCTACCGCATTTTTAGAGAAAGTTCCTAATACAGCGCCCCCTGTTGGAGAAGTGCCTGCAATCTCTAAAGTGACAAGCGCATCGGCATCGGGACCGCCAGCAACAATATTATCATTTTCATCCAAGATATGAACAATGGGTTGATTTTGTAAAACCACACCCACTTGACCATTTCCTGGTTGAGCCACAAAGACAATCTTTGCTGCCTGACCCATGGCTGTAAACTCTGCTGTTCTTAGGTTGTTGTCCTCATTGCCATCAACCATAATGCTCACACGGCAAGTGTAAGTCGTATTCACAGCAAGACCATCCACAAGTAACGAAGTTGTGGCCATATTTGTAATACGACCCATATTTTGCCAAGTGCCAAGCGCTGAAGTTCGACAGTATACATTGGCTTCAAGAGCTTCACCAGATTGTGGCAATTCAAAGTTAATTTCCGCAGTTGTACTACTTAGAACTCTGGCGTTTCTAATCCCATCAAAAGGAATCCCATACGCATAGGCGGAGTTAATGTCTTCTTTGCCATTTTTATCATAAGCTTTCACCTGTATACGATAAGAAAAACCTTCAGATAAACCCGCAAGAATGGTGTTAGAAGTGAAGCGATCTACACTTTTAAGACGTTGTCCTGTTACGGCATTATATATCCTATAACCCATAACTCTTGAATCGCTTGTAGGAGTCCAATGCACCCTAAGTTGCGCTCCCGAAAGGGTTTGCACTTGTTGCACACCTTCAAAACCTCCGAATGTCAAATCACCATCAATCACACTTTGTGTCAGCGGACTTTCACTTGTACAAGACACAGCGATTATTGCATATAAAAATATAAGTATTTTTTTGTTTATACTTAAAACCGTCCTGAGCTTACACAAACTTTGTATTGGTTTGATAAACATTATGCCACCCCTTTAACGTCCTGCGATTAAGCAAGTAAAAATTGGTATTTTCAAAGAAAAACCATGTAGCTACATCGGTACTAAACTCAGCGAACTTGATCTGGACACCAGTACAGTTAAGGGTTTTAATCTGGTCTGTGAGTAATAAAAATTCTCTTTTCTATAATAAGTTATTATTTATTGTTGATGATTTCATTGTCTTAAAAAGATATAGGACCCTACTTAAATCCTACGCAAAGTTATCCAAAATTCTCAGTGTGAAACACTTCTAAGCTCGCCACACTAAATATAGGCGCTTTGCCTCAGGCGGACTCTATTTGTGTGAATTTATTAACAAATCCTATAGCAACACAGGGAGGCTTAGGCCCGCCACTTCTACATCTATACAAAGGGGACTTCTGCTCGCCAGTATAGACTTTGTAGTCTTGTCTCTGTCTTCAAATACAAAATCTCTATCTAAGCCGAGTTTGTGCTGGCCTTCCGCGTAGAATTAGCTTGTATCTGTTTACATATACAAAATCTCTATCTAAGGCTAGAAACTTAAAGAGAAGAAGAGGCTCAGAAGATCAATATTTACATCCTCGGTGTCGGCACTGAACCTATGGCTAGAATAAGACATTCCCAGTTGCATGCGTCTTAAATTATCAAGGTTGCGATTCAAATACGTCGTTATTTTTATTGAACGCTCATCCATGATCTCGCCTCCCCACTCGTAAGGAGTGAAAGAAAACTCAAAAGCATAGCTGTTTTTCGCATTCTGATAGTATTCGCTTCTAAAACCCAACTCAGGTCCAAATAACCCAGAAAAACCAAAGGGGCTACTAAAGGAATACACGTTCACGGTACTTACACCCAGATTCAAGCGACTTCTTTCTTTGGGTTTACTGGTCAATTTCAATGAATACGATCCCCCAAATCTTCCTTCAAAAAGCTGAGGACTGCTATCAATGGGCGAAGAGGCATAGGTATAAATGCTTAAATACGCGTCTCCATAGAGCCCCAAACGTCTGCCCGTTTCAGGACTTAAATAGCGCGCTCCCACAAGTAAAGACTGGGATACAAAAGTTCCAAAACTGCTTTGTCTATAAACTAAAAATGAATGCCCCAAAGTGAATGAAATTGAATTTAATAATGAAGAGGTTTTGTATTCCCTAGCTTCTGGAGCAAATAAATAAAAGGTCTCTGTTTTTGTGCTTCCGCCTTTTTGTCTTGCGGTCAGTGTGAGTGTACTGATGCGCGATTGCAAATACGCATACACCACATACTCTCCGTTAGAATTCAGTTCGCGGATGGGTTCTTTTTTGTTAATGAACAGATCACCTTTTTCTTTAGCATACTTAAAAGTCAACTTCACCAAAGGACGAAAGGAATTCCCTTGTGGAACCAAGTACACAGGGGTCTTTTCGCCGACAACTTCAAGATCTGGGATACGAGTCTCTTCGGGTTTGTCCCTTAAGATATACGCAAGCCACAATGCTCTTCGTGAAGGAATGGTGATCTCTTCTTGTTGAGGAGTTTCTACTTTTTTGTCAGAAGCCGCATGAGCTTCTAGGCCGTGAAAGAAAAACGTTGTGAAAATTAAAAAACCCGCAACAAGATATGCACACATATACTCAGGTTCTCAAACTCTCCCCGAACAGACAACTGGAATATAAATAAATATGGACTTTAGAAGTCGCAGTTTCTGACAGCTGAGCACATAAGCACGATTTCAAAGATAGGAATAAATATGGACTTTTAAAAGTCCGTAGGAACTTCCTCTACAGCACTTGCAGGCTTTTTATCTGGTAAGCTTTCCACTAAACCTTCAGCATGCTCACCCATGCCAGAAACTTCTTCCTTTACAGATATAGGACTAGTTGTTTCTGAAGTTGACACTTCAGGGGTTTGTGGACGTAATGTCTCTAATTGAGGAGTCACAACTTCACTGGGAACTTTAGGCGGTGTATTGATCGCTTCTGTGGGTTCGCGCTGGATCACTTCTTCAGAAGGAGTCAGGTCAGAATAATATAAGGTGAATCCTGCATAAATCTTTTTGGGATTTCTAATCAACTGAGGGTTGTTCTTCCAAATGTCTTTCCAACGGTCAGGTGTGCCATACAGTTTTTGTGATATGGACTTCAGAGTATCATTTTTGCGAATTTTATAAGGGGTTCCTTCTTTTTTAATGTGAACCTTCTTCACATTATGGATCGCCAGTTTTGTCCCCACGTGCATCTTTTCTGGGCTTTTCATTTTGCTTTGGTTTGCACGATAAATTTCACGCCAACGTAAATAGTTTCCATGCTTCTCAAAGGCAATCTTCATCAACGTATCACCTAATTTAACGATATAATTGATGGTTTTTCCACCTAAAGACGCTAACCCTTTCGCATCTTCACGAGAAGACCATGATTCTTCTCCTGCAGCGGAGCGATCATTAAAACCAAGAGGTCCCTTAGATCTGGCACGCATAGATTTCCCTAAAGGACCAGACGTTTCAGCAATCTCTAGAGGGTCTTCACCCAATTGATCATATTCCCTATCAGAGTACTCTTCTGTACCACCACGGGTATAGTGGTCCTGTCTGTAAACTCGCTTTGCTGATCCTATGATTTGAGAATTGATGGCTTGCACACCATACTCACCAAGCGGATCAGGAGAATTGATTAAAATTCCATCTTCAGAAATGCGTTCAATATCGCGCGCCACTTCCACAGGTAAAGGCGGAGCTTGATGCGCAGGCAGAGCTCTTTGATAAAAAGCCTCATCACGTTGCACCCAACCACCAATAGTGGAGCACCCTAACGCAAACACAGCAATCAAAAAAATAGTAACAATAGGCCTTTTACCCAATCTCATAATAAACAATTCGGTAAAACACAAGGATTCATAAATGCGTCTTTAGGAATCTGGACTTACTAGACCGAAGAATTTTTTATCCATAAATAAAAAACCAAGCCTTACTTGTGACTTGGTTTTTTATTCAGATTCTACTCGACTTTTTCTAGACTATCGTCTTTGAATTGTCGACTTTTATTTTTTAGGCGGCAGAGGTGGAGTCGGCACAAACTCACTAGACTTAAGCATGTTTTTAAGATTAGCAACACGTGATTCCACTTCTACAGACAATTTATCCAGCGCTTCTTGGACTTCATCCCTTTGTAAAATCAATTGCTCATATTGCGCTTCGGCTTGTGGCTTATTAGGATCAAAAGCCATCATTTTACCAAGAGCAATCTTCATATTTGAAATTTCTTTTTCTGTAATTTTCAAATATGTCTTAAGCGGATTGATTTCTAAAGAGGTCTTCATCTCTTTGGCTAAAGTTAAAACATGACCTTGCAGATTTTGCTTTTGAATGTCTACCCATCTTGAGTAGTAGTTCAACTTTTCTTCGCGTCTGGATAAAGTATCTAACTTTTCAGCCTCTGTGCGACCGACAGATGCCAATGTATCTTCAAGAGACTGCATCTGACTTTGATGATTTTCCTGCATGGCTGTCATTTCATTTTTCAAGCTTTCGATTTCAGCATGCGCTTCATCTATTTTTGCACTGTATTCGCCAATCTTGGTTTCATATTCTTTTACTGTCTTTTTATAGAATTCTTTGCGAGTGTTAATTTCTTTTTCAATCATTTCCACTCTTTCTTTTAAATCTTTATTTTGAGAAGTTAAAGACTCATTCTTTAGACGCAGTTCTTTTT
Source organism: Pseudobdellovibrionaceae bacterium (assembly GCA_023954155.1). NCBI lineage: Bacteria > Pseudomonadati > Bdellovibrionota > Bdellovibrionia > Bdellovibrionales > Pseudobdellovibrionaceae > Pseudobdellovibrionaceae bacterium. Next base: position 198,422 of record JAMLIO010000006.1, read on the forward strand.
CTTGATCCAAAAATTCAATCTCTTTCATTTGCATAGATTCTAAGGCCACCTTGGAAGCCTCAAGTTCTTTTTGCAACTCTTCACTGGTCTCTTTTTCTTGACTTAAATTTTCCTCTAACACGGCTTTGTGCTCCTCTAATTCTTTATTGTAATTTTCGAGTTCATTAAAACTGAGCTGTAGTGCACGATGTCTGTCTTGTTCTAAGCTATAGCTTTCCCCTATCGAAATCAGACTGCTTTCAGCTTCCGTCAACTCATTCATCACTGTTTCTAGTTTGATTTGCAGGTCTTCATTGATACGTTTTTCTTGTATCAATTTATTTTCTATTTTTGCCATCTTAGCAATGGCCTCATTAGCTTTCAAAGACGACTCTTCTAAGCTGTCTTGTAGGCTTTGTAGTTGTTCCACATCAATGTACTTTTCAGATGCAAGTTGAGCTCTGACAGCCTCGGACTCTGCAAGCTTGGTGATCGCAGTTTGGGCTTGAGCTTGAGCACTCGCCACTCTTTCTCTTTCAAGAACCAACTCTTCAGTAAGACTTTGTAGCTGTGCTTCTGCCTGAGATCGCTCTAAAGTCATTTGAGTGTGCGACTCTTCCAAGGCGGCAAGCCTTGCCGTCGTCGCCTGCAATTCGCTGCTGACTCTGGCATTTTCACTCTGTTCATCCTCTAAAGTATTTTGTAAATCATCAATCTTTTGAGTATAAGTCTTTATTTCATTTAAAGCTTCAGCATGGCTAGCACTTAAACTGGTCAATTTTTCTGTTTCAAAAAATTTCTCTTCGTAGACTTGTTTAGATTTTTCAATCTCAATTTCTAATTGCTTTTCAAGGGCTTCGATACGTTCAGCATCCACATACTTTTCAGATGATAACCTGGAACTTATAGTCTCAGCCGTATTCATTCGGGCGACCGCAGTAAAAGCCTCTGCTTCTGCCTTTTGGCTTTTCTCTTTTTCCGTCTGAACAACGTCTTGTAATTCTTCAAGCTTTTGTTCATAAGTTTTGATCTCATTCATAGCCTCAGCATAACTTGCATTTAAGCTGGCTAATTTTTCAGATTCAAAGAATTTTTCTTCAAGTGCTTTTTTAGATTTTTCTTCTTCAGAGGCCAATTGTTCTCTGAGAATTTGCATTTGGTGGCGCAGCTCTTCTTGTTCAGCATGAGCACGTTTGCCTTCTCTAATGGCCAGCTCTAGTTCTTCTAGAATCTGTTGATTTTTCACTTCTAACGCATGCACTGAAGCAGAGAGTTTTTCGATATCTTGCTGATCAGATATGGTCTGCTCAAGTGTATCTTTGTATTTTTGCTCTAGATTTTCAATCAGTTCTTGTTGATTAGTGACCTCATTAGTCAGATTGTTCACATCAGATTTTAAAGAGAAGTTAATGCTTTGAAGCTCGTCTCTTTGAACCTGTATTTGATCAATTTTGGTTTGATACGAGCTTTCCTTTTCTGCAAACTCTGCTTGCAGTTTACGCTCTTGACTTCTGAAGTTATCAATCTCTTCTTTATAGGAGTGAATGATTTCCTGCTTTTTGGCAATCTCTGATTTGGCTTCCGATAACTCTGCACTGAGTTGTGTTACTTCAGATTCTAGAGCCTGTTCATTCAATTCTTTTTCTTGTATTTGCTCTAAAAGTTTAGTGTAGTCTTCTGTGGTCTTTTTTAACTCTATGATTTGAGTTTCTAACTGATGAATTTCTAAAACTTTAGAGTGTTTTTCTTCTGTGACAGATTTTATTTCTTTCTCAAAAGCACTGAGTCTGACCAGCAAAGCCTTTCTTTCTTCTAAGGCACTGGTGTTTTTATCGTTGGTGAACTTCAGTTCCTGTGACGTTTCATTTAAAGTTTTTACGACCTCTGTATATTTTTTCTCAATCTCTTTATTAGACTGCACCAACGTGATGATCTTTTTTTCTTGAGCTAATAGACTCTCTTCAACCTTGGACTTTTCAACTTTAAGTACAGAGATGTTCTCACGCAAACCTAAAATTTGCTCTTTGTGGGAGGCAATGCTGGCCTGAAGCTGTTCGTTGGCACCCCTTAAATGGTCCCTTTCACCCGCAACACCTTTAATCTTATCCAACAGAGCCTTTTCTTTAGTGTCATCTTGTTGCTTCTGAATTTGTGCTTTCAGAGCATTTTTTAAATCTTCGATCTGTTTGGATAATCTAATCGCATGGTCTCTGGCCGAGCCCAATTCTTTGGTTTTATTCTTGTAGCCCTCTTTTAATCTTTTATACTCAACTTCTACTTTCCGACGTCTGGAGGCTTCTTCAGAGGATTTTTTTAATAGATCTTCTCGAATATGCTCTATCTCTTGCATTCTTATTTGATAATTAGAACGAATATTTTGAATGCTGGAACTGCTTGTATGTAGCTTCTTCATCAGCATATCTACTTTGCCCTGAAGACGGTTCAGCTCATTACGCAGATGTTGGCTTTCTTCTTCTTTAAAGTTTAGAAGGTCCGTGTTTTTTTCATGAGTTTCAACAAAACCATTTAAATCTTTGAATATCTTTTCATAAATCCATTCAATATTACCCAAGCTTTGTTTAATTTTATCTATTTTATTCTCATTGGGTTGTTTATTTCTTCCAAACGAAGACAACTCGTCTTTAATATCATTTGTAAGGTCTAAAACTTCTTCCTTAATATTTTTAGTTCCTGGCATCATCTACATCATTCCTTCAACTTTATAACGTCATTTTTTTTAGAGCTTCTTTTGAGGGCAAACCTTCCGTGCTTTGCGCCTCTGCGTTCATCAGATCAATCTGTGATTTTAAATATGTAATATTCAAACTGATTTTATGTGATAAGGCTGCCACATCTTTGGTCAAAGCCCCTCTGTTCTTTGGAGTTTTAACAAGTGTGTCCTGCATCATGTGAAGTTCAAAAATATTTTTAGCTAGGTCTTTGTACGACTCATATAAAGGTAAATAATAGATATGCTCTCTGACATCATCTGATTCCATCTGTGCAAAGACACCGACCACTCTATTTTGATTATCTAACCATTCGCCCGAAAATCCTTCCCAAGACACAGTCCCAGTGCTGAACTTTACAAAACCATTTAAAGTCTTTTTGTACTGTTCACCTAACACACTGGCTAGGCTGTCCAGTTCAGTCAGCTCAAGCCTAGCATCTTCTCTGACCTTTTTATGGTAAAATTTAAGTTTGGATTGGTAATCTTCAGCGTTTTGAATACCAAGACTGTATTTTTGTTCAAAAATAGTTTTCTTTTCAATCCCACAGCTTAGACATGCCACTTTAAAAGAATACACTCCTGCAGGAATAAATTGCCCGTTCCTTCCACGAATAGGAGGAGTAGCAAATATCTTTTCTTTCACTGTGGTTTCCATGGTCTTTTCAAAGTTTAATGTCCCCAAAAGTGATTCTGGTTCGCCCACTAGGCTGATTTGCAAAACGCTGCCTAGAGGCAAATTGGTTGCCATCACTAAAATAGGATCAGGCTGACCGTTGCTCTTTTCAAATGCTGCGAATTGCGCATTGATAGCACTTTCTGGCTGTTTGCTGATATGAAGCAAATGACTTTGCATGCCTTTCGTTAAACCGTTCATTACACTTTCGTTACTCGGCCAGAAAAACCAGACAAACATTGAAGTGACACACACCAAAACCGCAATGGTTGTGTATCGTACCAAATAAGATTTAGTTTCATCAGAAAGACCCAGTGCTGTGGATAACTGTTGGGTCTTTTCTGCAAGAATTTGTCGTTGCTTGGCTACTTTTTTAATCCATGACTTTGAAAATCCAATTTCATGAATATCAGGAGCTATCAGGTCCACAGCTTCAAGCTCACACTCCTGAGAAAATGTATTGTCATCTACAAAATCAATAGATTCCAAACCACAAGCTCTAAAGTTTTCTACCTCTGAAATAGGCAACCACTCTGTAAAGCCAGGTCTCCAGATATGATGCTGAATTGAAATTTTTCTCTGCAAAAGAAGCTTATTGACTTGATCCGAAGTCAAAGGACCAAAATGCCTCTCTTCACGAAAAATAAACCAGTCATTTAACGTCTGACCTTGTTGTACCAAGCCAAATTCTTTGGCCATTTTTTCTACTGTATTTTTATGATTTTCTACACTACCCATCATTTAAATACTAAATGAGTTTTGATTCTAAAACCATAGGTCTAGTTTCTAAACCCAACTAAAGTAACCTGTAAAATTCAATCCTAGACTAGTGTTTAGAGGTTTCATCACCTCATTCATTTTATCTAAAAGTCCATACGTGAATCTATGAATATTTTGTCGATATCTATAATCTATTTATACATTAGCTGACTTAACCATACTTTATCTTGATCTAGTCTAGTACACTCCCTCACTCAATAATATATAGAGACGCAATTTTAATAGTTCCTTTTAATCTGGACTGAGCACGACCATTCTGGACTCCATAGGGGGTTTAGTTTTGTCGATGTTTAATCGCTATACAAATTAAGGAGTTGCAGTTGAATATCTCATCATTAGTTGGCTTAATTATGGCTATTTGTGTGTTCTTAGTGGTGGCACTGACCTCAGCCAAAAACCCCATGGTCTTTTTAGATTGGCATGCTGCTGTGATTGTGATGGGTGGAACCATTGCCGCAGCCTTACTGAGTTTCTCGGCTAAAAATATGGTGCTTTTGTTTAAAGTCTTTATTAGCCGAGTACTTACTGGATCACAAAAACAATACTCTGAAGTGATTTCTGAACTTGTAGACCTCGCTAAGAACTATCGTACTAACGAAAATTATTTAAATGAGGCGGCAGAAAAAATTAAAACTCCTTTCCTTAAAGAAGCCGTACAATTAGTCTCTGCTGGTGGATTGAGCGATAAAGAGATCGACACCATTCTTACCAAAAGAGCTAAAACCCACTTTGTCCGTTACGAACAAGACGCTCACATGTTTACAACACTAGCGAAGTTCCCCCCTGCATTCGGTCTGTTAGGTGCCGTGGTGGGTATCGTGGCCTTGATGCAAGGTTTAGGAGGTGCAGACGCCATTAACTCTGTGGGACCTTCTATGGCTGTGGCTCTTGTGGCCACACTCTACGGGATTGCCGTAGCCAACTTTATCTTTATTCCTATTGGAGAGAACTTATCCAAGTTTAACCAACAGGATAAAATCTTAAGACAGATGGTGATTGATGGAGTAAAGATGGTGCGCGAAAAAAAGCATCCTCTATTAGTAGAAGAAAACCTCAAGAGTTATTTGCTGCCTAGTGAAAGAATCACTTTGGAAATTAAAAACTCAGCGAATTCATAAGGAAAACCATGTCAGCAGATCCACTCTACACCGATGACGAACTACTTGAAGACGAAGAGCATGATGAGCTTTTTGACGACGACGACACTGGCCCCAAACATACTGACACAGAAGGCGTTTGGCTGATCAGTTACGCCGATCTGATGACTCTGCTTATGGGATTTTTTGCCCTTATGAGTTCTTTAGGTAATTATGATCAAGATAATTTTGAAAAAGTAGCCGAGAGTGCTGCCTTATACTTTGGCGGTGAAGTCACTCGCCCTTACGAAGAGATCGGAAATGCTGTCGAACAGTTAATTACTTCTGAGGGTCTAGAGGATCAGGTCAAAATCAATGTCTCAAAAACTGAAATGCGCATCACCTTTGAAGGAACTTTATTTTTTGCTTCTGGCTCTCACCGACTCAGAGACTCGGCCAATAGTCTTATGAATAAACTCTTAACCATCCTCGAAGAAAAAGTTCCAGACAAAAAGATTTTAATTGAGGGACACACCGACGACACCCCCATCAACCAAGGTATCATCGCTAGTAACTGGGAGCTCTCAAGCCTAAGAGCCAACGCCGTCGCCCGTCTATTTGAAACCTACAATTTCAAACGCAATCAAATTTTAACCCTAGGTCTAGGCGACACCCGCCCTATTCTCCCTAACAGAGACGCAAACGGTAAAGTCATCC